>CAZJTP010000099.1:0-15883 GCA_964548955.1 uncultured Phycisphaeraceae bacterium | reverse complement strand
CGTTCCGGGATACCGGTTTCCTGGGGACCAGTCGTCGTTGTGGTAGGCCGACATCGTCACGACATCGGTTGTCTTCGGATGCAGCACGATACTCCGCACAGGCCAAACGGCGCTGCCGAATTGGATCCTGCCTGATGCGACTTGTGAAACGATGATCCAATCGTCGGTGGGATAAGTGCCCAATGACATAGCGTTGTCATCGTGCACCAAGACCGCTGTGTCCGCGCGAACCCGGATGCGCTCGACATTCGAGGCGATCAACACACGCACGTCCCGAATCGGCGGTGCACCATTGTTCAGCGGCTTTGCCGGAACCGTGGGCGGACCACACACAAAAAGTGCACAGCACACACAGCTCAGCACAAGTGCATGTGCCGCCGGTTTGCCCGGCCCGGTCAAAACAGCCTGGTGATACCGACCCATGCCAAAGCTCTTGGGCCGCGCCGAAAATGCGATCCCTGCTGTCCTGTTACACCTTGATCGGACAAACCATCCGAGCAAGACGGTATTGGGGGAAAGGCACGATGGTGTGGTAGGTCCGTGCCGTCAATTTCCCGGTTGCCGGAGCGACAGGCCGAATCTCGCGAGCTGCCGCTTGATCTCGCTCAAAGAGGTCTGGCCGAAGTTCTTGATGGTCATCAGCTCGGACTCGCTGCGTATAGCCAACTCGCCGATTGTCGCGATACCCAGACGCTGCAAAGCCTTGCGCGAGCGGACGGACAGCTCCAGCTCGACGACCGGCGTATTCATTTGGACAAGCTCGTTACCGGAGGCCGGCGGGGGCGTCTGAAATACGGGTTGCTCAACCGGCTGCAGCTCCTGACCGAGCAGCAAGCTCTTCTGGTCGAGCATCGCCCTGATTTCGTTCAGTGAGGTCTCACCGAAATTCTTATAGGACAGCAACTCGGCTTCCGTGGTCCTGAGCAGATCGCCCAGCGTCCTGATGTTCATCTGTCGCAGGCAGTTACGGCTCCGCACGCTGAGCTCGAAGTCGGATATCGGCAAATCCAGAACGGCACTTTGCCGCTCCCGTTCCTTCTGCGTATGCTCGTCGTACACCATCGTGTACGAACTGTTGACCGATTTCAGGAAGTATTTGGCCCGATGATGGCTCGGCTGCTCCGCCAACACCGCTTCCAGATATTCCTCCGCCTCCTCCAGGTTTCCCCGATCCTCGCAGAGCAGCGCCAGGTTGATCAACGCGTTGACGTGCGCAGGTTTCGTGGCGATACATTGCATGTACAGCTCGATCGCAGCCTCGTCGTCACCGGCCCGATCGGCGAGCAGCGCCGCGCGGAACGTGGCCTCACTGTGATCTGGATCCAGCTCCAGCACTTCCTCGTAGGCGGCGAAAGCCCCCTCCAGGTCATACATCATTTCCCGCAAATGCCCACGCAGGAACAGCACATCGCAATGGTTCTCATCCGTCCCGGGGAAACCGGCGAGCGCCTCGGAGGCCTCGTCATTTCGCCCCGCGCGAATCATCTCCGCGATCGTGTCGAGCGTCATTGTCTCGGTCGTCATGATCCGTCGTTCCACATATCCGCCGTTGTTGCCAGTTGCCCCGCCCCGCACGGCGGAAGACGCGGCGGTAGTCCAATCAGCCTACGCGAATTCCCAAGCGGCGCCAAACACGCCGACTCTCGCAAAGCGCGAGCGGCTACCTTTGTGACATCAGGCTGCGGAGCGGATCCACCACCGGTCCCATTGGCCGGATTCTCGCAGGGCCACGGTCAACTCCGCGTCGCAGAACGCCATTTCGTCGGTCTCCCGCTTGATAGAATCATTGCCACATCCATGACCGTAAGATGCCACAATCCTCTCACCGGCGCGATAATGTTTGGCGCGACTATCTACTCCGCACCCCCGAAAATAGTCTCACTCCCGGAAGTCAACCGGCTAACCTAACGGTCGCTCGAGCAGCTCCCGACGGCAGGCGTCGCAAAGGTCGAAACGCAGTAATCGGTATGTTTGATCCTCGACCTCGTCGGGATTGGCCTGGGCAAGCTCCCGGAGCACGTCCTCCAACGCTTCGCCCGGCTTGGCGGCTTCCACATCTAAATCCACATGACCGGCGGCGGCGTAGATCTCGAGCCGGACGATGAACCGCTGCGGAGCATTTGCCTCCATCGCAAAGCCGCACTTGTCGCATTCGTACCGGATCACTCGACTGACTCTCTGAACGTCTCACCGCTGCCGGCCGACGGGGAGACCGACCGTCGTACATCGATAACAATCCTGCTTGCCGATACAATTCCGGCAAAACGACCGAGACCGCAACGAATGATTCGTTGCCCGCATCGTTGCGAGAAAGCCGCTGCCATGCTCGACCGGTTAGACGAAACCATTATGGCGATTTCATCGGCCCCTGGCTATGGGGCACTGGGCATTGTCCGGCTGAGCGGCACAAATGCGATCACAATTGCGGATTCCATGGCGTCTTTGGGCACGAAGGAGCCGCTGGCGGAGCAACCCGGTTCGACGCGTATGGCCGGTGAGGTGCGGATCGACGAGAACGCTCATCTGCCTGCCATCTTTTACCTCTTCCGCGCACCGCACAGCTATACACATCAGGATATCGTGGAGATTCACACCGTTGGATCGCCGGCTGCACTGGATCTGGTCCGGCGACAGGCGATTGAGCTCGGCGCGGTACCGGCTGAGCCGGGTGAATTCACCGCGCGGGCGTTTCTCAGTGGTGCGATGGATCTGGCGCGTGCCGAGGCGGTGGCCGGTGTCATTAGGGCCCAGACTGACACACAGCTTCGCGCGTCACGCCGGATGATGGATGGAGCGTTTGCGGCGTATATCAAGAACATGCGTGATGAGCTTTCGGAGCTGGTGGCCCTTGTGGAAGCGGACATTGACTTCGCGGAAGAGCCCATCGAGTTCATCACGCCCCAGGTCCTGGGCGTCCGGCTGACCCGGATCACGGAACGTCTGCAACAATCGATGAAGGGCGCAACCTCGGTCGAGCGATTCGACGTACTGCCGCATATTCTTCTCTTCGGGTCGCCCAACGTCGGGAAGAGTTCCTTGATGAATCACCTCAGCGGTACCTCTCGGGCCATATGTGCCGCTGCCGCGGGGACCACGCGTGACGTTCTATCGGCCCCGATCCGCCTGCGCCGCGGTGAAGCCATCCTGCTGGACGCCGCCGGCGTGGATGCAGCCGGTGCCGGTGCGAATGGTGCTGGTGCGATTGGCGACGGCGCGGCTGACTCAAGTATGTGGGACCGACTTTCCAGTCGGTCGGAGGAACAGATCACTTCCGAAGCCCGTACCAGAGCACTGTCAGCGGTTGAGCAGGTCGATCTTGTATGCGTCGTTCTTGATCTTACAACCCGCCTCGATGAGTTCCTGCTTAGGACGATCCGTTCGCTCGACACGGCTTCGGTGGTGGTGGCCGCCAACAAGTGCGATCTTCTGTCGCCGGACGAGATCCGACAACGCGTCGCTCAATTGGAATCTCATGAGATCGGCCCGGTTTGTGCGGTCAGCGCGCTCACGGGGACCGGCCTTGATGGACTTCGCTCCGCCTTCACCGATGTTCTGGGGAGGGCCGTGACTACCACGCTGGGGGAATCGATGCTGATCAGCGAGCGCCAGCGGGCTGCCGTCACATCCGCAAACGAGTCAATCGAACGTGCCATCTCGCTCAGTCAAACCGCCCGGGAGACGATCGATTGTGCCGATCTTCTGGCATTCGAGCTTCGCGAGGCCCTTGATGCCCTGGGCACGGTTACCGGCGAGGTTACGACCGAAGACCTTCTTACCCAGGTCTTCGCAAACTTCTGCATCGGGAAATAAGACTCGAATGCTGCCTGGCCTCCTTCCATTCGCATCCTCCCTTGGGAGCATTGCAAAGAGCCGAAACCGTACGTGGTTATACCGGTTTCCGATATTGCGTGCCGTAGAATCCCCCTTTCATCCCCCCTTGCCAAGGGGGGAAAGAGGGGGGTCGCGCGGTTCACAATAACGGGATGTTCTCAAGCCTTCGTCATTCGAGATTGACGGGTGCGTCGCTTGGAGCGACAGTCAGGCGCGACGACAGCCGTTGATAGAGCAAGGACGCAAACAGCAACAGCACGCCCAGCACCATGAACGAGATAACCCGGTAGATCATCTCCAAGTGGCCCAAGTCAAAGAGAAAGACCTTGCCCACAGTCACCGCATATAGCCCCAGTGCCATGTAGCGCAATACCGGAGCCCGCCGGAGGAAACCCAGAATCAGAAGGGCCGTTGCATTGAGGCTCCAGAAGGCGGACAGCGCAACATGCATGGCCAGTCTTGGATCAGCAAACCGGTGGCGGAAGTCCTCAAAGCGAAAGGCTCGGCAGATCTCAAACGTAGGCATCCACGTGATCAGGAGTGTCACGATGACAAGCAGTCCGGTGACGATCTCCGGGGCGAAAAGCTTTGACGGCTCGCTGGCTGTCAGATCTCGGTAGCGGCGGTAAGCCAACAAGCCCATGCCAATCACCAGGAGCCCGACAAGGAACGTGCTATTCGTGCAAATACCGGTCAGTTCACTCCAACGACCTGCGCCCGCGGATGCGAGCGTATTGAACAACATCATATTCAGGATCGCCAGCGAGCTTAGAGCCAACACGTATCCAGAAAGATACGGGCGCCGGGCATCGGCCAGAAGCCAAAGGACACTTGCATTGAGAGCCCAAAACGCCGTGATGAACACCCCTTGTACGTAGGCGGGCTGCTCGAAATGTGCCGTGACATACGGATCGAACTGGAAGGCACGGAGAACTTCGAACGTTCCCGTCCACGTGATGACCAGCAGGATGGCAAGCGTCACGATGGGGCCTGGAGCATTGATTCCCACAACCTCCCTGATCCGCTCCGGCCACTGGTCCGCCATACGTCTGACCAATCCACCCAGCACTGCCACCAGCGCGCCGGTGACGACTGCACGGTTGAGGGCCAGCCCCTCGATGGTTTCCCAGAAACCTTGGACTGCGGCTCCGCCGGTGTCCCAAAACACAAATTTGCCGAAGGCCGTCAGCATCAGGGCCACTGCCATGACCCGGGCGAATGGGGCCCGCAGGGCCAATGCCCACCAAGCGGTTGCCAGCCCGAGCCACCACCACGACGCCACGTAGCGCTCCCATTGGTCGGCGAATATCCCGAGCATCAGGATCGTGCCGAAGACCACCAGAGTGCCTGACAGCATTCTGTCCGTGTGGGGTGCATCTCGGTGGACCGAAAGTGTTGCTGCGGCCGCGTGGGCGCACAAACCGACGCACACGAAGCACACGATCATCCACGACAGGTGCCATTGGCCGATTGTGAAGAGAACCTGTGCCAAGGATTCGTCACTGTAGTCGAAGATCAAAAGGTGGCCGATCGAAGCGAGAAGAACGCCGGTACCTTTTACTCGCAGCCAAATGCGTTCCACACGTCGACAGAACCACAGTGTTACCACGCCCTGCACCGCCCAACTGACGCTCACCATGTAACGGTCAAACTGCATTGGTGCAGCCAGGGCAAGCATGGCGGCCCCATCAAGCCACAATGATCTCCGAGCCCGGTCGGCGATCACGCTGCGTCCGCAGAGACGCCATGCGGTTATCCACTGCAATCCCGCTGATGCAACTGCGAACAGTCCCATCCATTGCGGTATCGCAGAACGCAACAAGAAGTAGATCGAGCCGAAAAACGCTATGTTATTTGCGTGAACAATGTATCCAATCAGGCGAGGCGATTGCGTCGCACCACGACGCAGGCAGAGGATTGCCTCGGTGTGGAACAGCAGATAGAACACCAGGACAAACCCGGCGGTCAGCCACATGGCGGTCTGATCGTAGAATTCGAGATACCACGCGCTGAACAGCCCGAGCGTCCCCAGCCACAAGAGCACTCGAAGAACATCCCACCGCCTGATGGAGGCGCTCAGGAGAAATCCGATGTCGACGGCCAGGATGTATACAAGCAACGCCACCATTCGGTTCTCGCCGGTGCTCAGGACGATGGGAGTTGCGTATGCACCGATCACCCCGAGTATCGCAACAGCAAGGATCCGGGCATGCACCGAGATCACGACGGATAAAGCCGTGACGCCCACATACAGTACAAACGCTGTCTCGGGATTGATCAGTTCATAAAACCCGTGGGCGCCGTAGACAGCCAGATACAGGATGCATACGCCACCGCCCAGCAGTCCGCCGGCGAATGTGCGCATGCCACGGAAGAGGGAATACTCGCCCAGGACAACCATGCTCAGGCCGACTGCCCCTGCGAGCACGACACGCATCGTCGGGCTGATCCATCCCTGATCGAACGAGTACTTGGCGAAAAAGGCCATCGCAAGAA
Organism: uncultured Phycisphaeraceae bacterium; assembly: GCA_964548955.1. Classification (GTDB taxonomy): domain Bacteria; phylum Planctomycetota; class Phycisphaerae; order UBA1845; family UBA1845. Next base: position 9,556 of record CAZJTP010000099.1, on the reverse strand, counting down.
AGATGATGATTGCACCTGCCCTGTTCAGCCAGGTCCCACCGATACGCAACTCCATCCCACTACGTGCATCCGCGCCCTCGTCTCTGGGCGGACCCTGTTCTTGCGGTGGCTTGCTGACTCCACCTCGATGGGGACGTTCACTCTCCCGATGCATGAGCCTGTGCACAAATGCCCCTATGTCCTTGGGTTTGTCGGGTGCGGGTACGAAACTGGCCAGGTCGGCAATGTAAACGTCACGTGATGTGTCGGACGGCTCAGCCGGTGGTGGAAGCTGATCTTCGGAAGTGGGTGTCACAGGGATTGCCTGTGGGATCGGTGGCGGTTCAATCGCTCGCGGGGCCGTCTTGGATGAATCACCAAGTGCCTCCAGCCGTTCGATCCGCTGCTGAAGCATATTCAGCTGCTCTTGCAGGTGGACACATGTCTCGAACAAATCGCGTATCTCATCCTCGAATCCGGACTCTGACATGGCACATCAACTCCGCCTTAAGGTCACGATCTGCTATCCGACGGATCGAAGCGGGAGTATACCAACAACGCAGAATCAGTAAATAAAAAGTCCCGAGGTTTCTTGCTGACAGGGTCATACAGCCGCGATTACACACAGAATATGGCTGTTTGCGATGTACAAGCCGAGCACATGGAACAGGACACCTTTGGCCGGCTATCCCGGCGGTCTCCCAACCGCTGCGGGAGCGCGGCCGACGATCTGCTCATAGGCAATAGGATCAGTGGCGCCTTCGGTCAAGAAGAGAAGCACGCGGGTGTCGCTATGGATGTCAAGGCGCTGTCGCGCGGTTGAGGCGTCCGGGCCTTCTGTCAGTTCCAGCAGGGCGGCAAGACCGGCAGCGCCGCTCTCGCCGGATACGATACCGCAAGCGGCAAACTCGCGCATTGCCTGGCGGGCCCGCTCGTCGCCGATGGCCATGAAGCAGTCGATTCCGTCCCGAATCAGTGGCCAGACCCCCGTCGCCAGCGTCCCGCAGTTCAGGCCCGCCATGATCGAGTCGTGCGGACCGGGCACGGTGACGACATGTCCTTGCTCAAACGCGGCCAGGGCGCAAGCCGCGTTTGCTGGTTCGACGGAGATGATCCGTGGAGCACTGTCAAGATCCATACGCCGGTATTGTGACACGACTGCGGCAGCCAGTGCACCAACACCGACTTGCACAATAACGACATCCGGTCCACGCTCCCCGGTCGCGGACAAGGCGTCTTCAATCTCCCAGAATATAGTCGAGTAGCCCTCGATGACCCAGCCGGGTATCTCCTCATACCCTGGCCAGGATGTGTCTTGAATCATCAGCGACCGTTCACTTTGTGAGTCAGCCGCACGGGCGACGGCCTTGTCGTACGTCCCGTCGACCACGATGACCGTCGCCCCCTCCGATTCGATTCCGTCAATGCGGGCCTGTACTGTTCCACGTGGCACGAAGATGCGGGCTCCAAGCCCCAACCACGCCGCGACACGAGCGACCGCTCGCCCGTGGTTGCCGTCCGTGGCTGTTACGAGCTCCACAGGTCGAAGCGGATCCACGCGTGCTTTGAGCTCGTCGATCGTTGGCCAGTCGCGCAGTTCGTGGCCAAGTAGCCCGGCGATGCTGCGGTACACCGCCCAGGATGCGCCGAGAATCTTGAACGCGGGCAATCCGAACCGGCTTGACTCGTCCTTCAGCAGAATTTCGCCGAGACCCAATCGAGATGCCAACTCGGGCAACGTGCGCAGCGGCGTCGGTTCATATCCGGGAAGGCATTTATGGAATGGCAGAGGCGCGCGGGTGGCGTATCCCCCGGTGACTTCGAGGACGACTTTGCCATTGAACAACAACCGACTCACTGAAGTTTTCAGCCTAACGCTCGACGTAGCCGCCCCGATTCCCTGTGGTATGAGAGAACCGTACGCCATACCATCCGACCATGCAACAATCGGAGCCGAGAGGTGGAGAACAGTCTGGTGTCACCCACGATACGGGAATGGACGGTATGCGGCTGAAAACGCCGCGTCGGCGGGCAGACGCTTTTGACATACGGCGGGCATGAGGAAGTGTTTACGCGCGTGTGCGACGTTGCTTGGGTACTGAACGTCGAAGTTCGATGGGCCGTCAGATTGCCTGGATCACGCGCGGCGCATCTTCGTATGACAGATCAATGAGCCGGCCCGTCGGCAAACCGTCCTCCGCCAGCTCTTCGACCACGGGGCAGGTGTGCAGGCCCGGATTGGCCCGAAGGACTCGTGCCGTAGATTTGTCACTCAGTCTGACCCGGCTTCCGATTGGGAACAGTGATAACGTATCCAAAAACGCCCGCACGGCAGCGCGGTCAAACTTGCCGGCGGCGCCGTCCGTCAGAATCGTTCTGGCGGCGATGTACGGAGGCATCGCCGGGCGGAACGGGCGCTTGCTTGTCATGGCCGTGTACATATCGGAGAGTGACACAATCTTGGCATACTCGTGGAGCTGTCTGCCGGATCGATGGCGAGGATATCCGCTGCCGTTGAATCGCTCATGGGCCTGGTAGCTGATGAACCTTACGGTCTGCGGCAGGCCGCGTAAATCGGCAAGCATGTCGAGTGTGTGCAGGGGATGACGATGAATCTCGCGCCACTCGCGCTCGGTCAGTTCTCTCGGTGCCTGCCTGATCGACGACGGCACGCGAAGCATCCCGATGTCGTGCAGCAAACCGCCAAGACCGATCTCCATGATTCGCTCGCGATCCAACCCGAGGTGCGAGCCGATCGCCATGCTGATCAGAGCGACGTTCACGCAGTGGTCGAAGAGGTATTCATTCTCCGGCTGCTGCATGGCCACGATCAACGGCAGCAGGTCGAAATCAACCGCCGCCATGTCGACAAAGTGATCGACCGACCGGCGAAGCCCATCCACCGGTTTCCTGCGACACGGCTCGAGGGCGTGGCACAGGTCGGCGACGGCGGCACTAGTGGCCGCATGTCTTTTTACACCATGCGCAGCACGCCCCTTCAGATCGTCAATGGGAAGCCGGGGCCGACGCCATCCCTTGACCGGACGATAGACAACCGGCCGCAAAAGCTCCCCCGCCAGACGCTCGTCGAGCGCCCGACTGATAGGGGTGTGGAGGCCGTCGCGACGGCCGTCGTCGGTGGGAACTTCAACGGATTTGGCGGGCCGGTATGGCGGAGCCGAACGTATGCGAACCCGCTTGATGCCGCGCTCGCGCAGACGTCCGAGAAACCACCTGGTGATCCGCGAGCCCGCGGGCAAGAGGAGCTCGCCGGCTTCGTCGTAAACGTCCAGCGAAAGCGCTCGCCCCTGTCGCACAGCCTCATACACCTCAGCGCGAAGCTGCTCGACACTGATGAACTGATCGTCCTGAGAAGGTACAGGATCGGCCAACGCCGAATCCGTCTCTTGAGCATCGGTCGTCGTGTTTACGGCAGGGGTGCGGGGGTCGACCACCATGGCCAGCTCCCGATCGAGTGTTTCCTCCCAACTCTGGGAATCTTTTTTTGAACCCATTTGTCCGATCTCTTTGGGGTGTGATCCAGTGGGCTGAATCCACCGGCCATAACGGTACCGGCGCCGCCGCATGTAGACCACACCGCAACTGCCCGGCAGGGTCCTTCCTTTTGACCGTTGTGGCAGCAGATTGCGTTGTCGTATCGTCCATCGGCATCTTGGTGGTTCCTGTTTGCTTGCGAGAGGGCTATGACCAGGGTCGTCCCATAAGAACCGGTCACCCGGGCACCCGCGATCCTCGAGTGATGCCCCATCGCGCAGGTACGCGATTCAGCCAATCGTCCTGCGATCGTGTGGCGCCGTACGTTGCAGTGGTCCGCCTGAAGCGGGAGATAAATTATGGGTTTGACCGAGACGAGGAGGTGGTGACCGAGTAAACGTCGATTAGCCTCCGATTATAGTATGAGGCGATTAATCTGCTGTTATGTGCCTTCACAACGTGCTCCGCAGATTGCGTACCGTGCCGCACCCAGCTCACGGAGTCGGCGCCGTGTACCAGAAATCGCGTTTGATTTCCATCGTCCGCTCGGCCAGCAGTGGTCTTGCGGGCTCTTCTCCTGCTCTGTGCCGTGACAGCTCAGGAGACTGCCGGACCTCGATCTTGAGTGTGACGGTATGAGTGTGTTTACCGGGTTTCAGTTCTTGGTCGGTTCGGATTAAGTAGAGCAGCGACGTACCGCCGGGCCGAAGGTCGAATTCTGTCGAGAAGGGAACACCTGGTTCGCGCTGAAAAGCGGTGACATCTACTCCATCTATCTTGGCGATAATGATGCGTATCGATGCCGACAGTCGGATTGGTCGCGGATCACGTCGCCCGACCCTATATTCATAGTACCCAACTCGCATATCAACGTCGCAGGAGACAGACAACTGCGGGTCACCCGAAAGCGATAGATACGGGAGCACCGGCCTGACCGATATCTTGCCGAGTGTCGGAGCGTTCGTTGCATATTCCGATAGCTGCGCGTCGCTGAGCATCCCGCGTGCAAAAGCTCTATCAATGAATGTCCCGTAGACCTGAGACCAGCGCCGCTGGGGATCGGCTTGATGTCTCAGGCCGTCCTCAACTAACTGCTTCAGCAAGTCAGGCGTGAGCCGGGCCTTGTCATCGCGCTCCATGAGTTCCTTAAGCGCCGCATAGGTCACAGGGGGATCGTCACCGTCGGCCAGGCGGATCAGCTCGGCGTTGGACGCCTTGGCGTAGTCGATCGGAGGAGGTCGTTTCACCTTTGTCCGTTTGGGAACGTACTTGGGCGGAATCACGACTTCTTGATCGGGGGACGCCTTCCGCAACTCCGCGTATGCTTGCTCAAGCTCTTGAGATAGGTGAGAACCCTGAAATGATCCTACGTCGATCAGAATCTTAGCGTGATCGATCTCCGCCTTGGCCTCAGAGAAGGACGAACGATGTATAAGAACCTTGGCCCGGGCTAGACGGCAGAAGATATCGCCAGCCTCGACGATCTCGGGTGTGTATTGATCAGCGTGATGCGCCTGTTTGGCAAGATACCTCTTCACCCCCTGATCCATGGATAGACCCATGGTTGCATACTTGAACGCCCTATCGAAATCACCTGCGCTGATACAGTACTGTGCCAGATTCGCAAAGGACGTTGGCAGCATGTGGATGTGGGTCCAGTAGCCCCGCTCGTCCTCCACACGCAGCGGCTCGAGCTGAAACTGGTCGTTCTCGTCGAAACGGATGTCGTGCGACGAGAGGAACTGAGTGATCCCCTTCTCCAGTGCTGTGGCCGCCTCCTGGGAGTGCTGCTCATCTGAGTGGAAGCTCGCAAGGATCTGGTAAGGCTCCAGGTCGTTCGGGTGCTCGTCGATGAGCTCCTGGATCATCTCGACCGCCTCCTCGTGACCGGAAGCCTTCGTGATACATCTTGCCTTTCCGACATAGTTGAGATGGGGGGACGCTGGTTTTTCCTCGAGCGATTTGTCGAATGCGGTAATAGCTTTGTCGTACTGTTCGAGCTTCTCATACGCTTTGGCCATCCTGAACCATGCCGACTCAGCGTCGCCCCCCTTGTCAACGATTGCCTGGAACTCAACAATCGCGTCCTCATAGTCCCCCTGGTCCTCGAAAGCGTCTGCCCGCTTCCGGTGGGCGGTACTCTGATAGGATTTGAGCGACCATACGCCGCGTTTCGCCTCCATCGCCTCCTTCTCGGCGATTATGACAGCAGCTGCAAACCGATCGTACTCATGCTTCGGAATTAACAGCTCATCCAAGCCGAATGGAACAAGCATGTTGTCCGAGGTACAAGCACCATGGAGTACCAGGTGATGATTGAGGTTTTCCTCGCCGTCAACGACCCAGACATGACGGAACCCGCCGCCGTCGTCTCCAAGGGCTATATCCATTATGGGGACCACAACTGCCTTGCGATGGGCCTTGAGCCAATCCACGATTCTCTGGTCTAAGTCATCTGCGAAGACCGGTTTGCTCAAGAATGGGATTCCAAGAAATCCCTGAGCCATCAACACGTACGCATGCTGCTCTTCACCCTGGACTGAGCCGAAGTAACTCTTCCACTGAATCTTGGAGGCACGTATGCCGCCATGAGGCGATGTTGTGGGAGACTCTCCCGCCCGGTCACAGCCAACGCAAAGGGGCAAAGCGGCGGCGATGAACGAGACGATTACCCGTGTCATTGTAGACTTCCTCATGACAACTTGCATACATCTGATCTGTGCAGCTTCCCGAGTGCTGTCATTCTTGCAAGGCTCGATGACTTGTCCAGTCCCTTCCCGCCGCGGACCCTGTCGGCGTCCTTTACCTGGCAAGCGCCCTTACCCTTGCCGTTAGTTCCGACAGTGGTGGTGGGAGCATCGTTGCCGGCCGAGACCCCAACCGCCCTGCGTCAGTCCTCAGGTTCATCGGGAGCCCGTGCAGGCCCACGGCGTCCAATCAGGACGTGCACACGGCGTACGTTTCATGGTCCTTTGACCTTCAGTATACTGTAGTATGGGTACGATGGTCGTCTACCGGGGTATTATGGGGGTCATCGAACGTTTGTACGGTGCATCAGCAGGCGCCCGAGCCTGTGGTAAGCAGCGGAGCCGGCCTGGGAGCATTGGACGATTCCCGCGACTGATCGCGATGTCGTCCCGATAGAATCAACAATGATTGACCTGAGTCTCATCCGTAACTTCAGCATCGTGGCCCACATCGACCACGGGAAGAGCACGCTCGCGGATCGCATCCTCGAGCGCACCGGGGTCATCTCCGCGCGAGAGATGCACGAGCAGTACCTCGACGATATGGACCTGGAGCGCGAGATGGGCATCACGATCAAGGCCAACCGCGCGACGGTCCCGTATCAGTGCGACGGCAAAACCTACGTGCTGAACCTGATCGACACGCCGGGGCATGTCGACTTCCATTATGAGGTCTCGCGAGCCCTGGCGGCTTGCGAAGGCGTGCTGATCCTGGTCGACGCAACCCAGGGTGTACAGGCTCAGACGGTTGCCAACACCTACCTGGCCGTGGAGGCCGATCTGGAAATCGTCCTGGTGATCAACAAGATCGACCTTCCGGCCGCACATCCGGAAGACATAGCCCTCGAGACCGAGCAGATCTTGGGGCTCGATGCCGCGGAGGCGATCTTCACGAGCGCCAAGACGGGCGCGGGGATCGATGAGCTTCTGCAAACGATTGTCCAGCGGATCCCCCCGCCGACCGGCGATCCACACGGGTCGCTGCGGGCGTTGATCTATGACGCCAAACCGGACCCCCACCGCGGCGTCATCTCCCACACCAGGGTGTTCGACGGCAGCTTCAAACGCGGCGACCAGATCGATCTGATTGCAGTGGACCGCAAGTACCTGGTTACGGAGGTCGGGAAATTCACACCCAAGATGACACCGGTCGAGTCCCTCAGTGCCGGCGAGGTCGGGTACTTCTTCGCCGGGATCAAGACGCTCGTGGATGTGAACATCGGCGACACGGTGACACACTCCGCCCGTCCATCCGACAATCCCCTGCCGGGATACAAGCCGCCCCAGCAGATGGTGTTCTGTGACTTCTATCCCGGCGTCGGATGCACGACCGCGCAGCTCCGCGAGGCGATGGAGAAGCTGTGGCTCAACGACAGCTCGTTCACGTACTCGACGGTCAGCTCCGACGCGCTGGGAATCGGTTTCCGCTGCGGTTTTCTGGGTCTGCTCCATATGAAGATCATCCAGGAGCGCTTGGAGCGGGAGAACGATATCGCCGTGGTGCAGACGGCGCCGACGGTCACGTATGAGGTAGCCCTTAAGAATGGAACGACAAGGCGGATCGAATCACCCAGCGAGCTGCCGGACATGTCGACGGTTGGAGAGATACGCGAGCCGATCGTCAACGTGCAGATGATCATACCGGCCGACGGCGTCGGCACGGTCATGAAGCTCAGCATGGACCGACGCGGGAAGCACCGCAAAACGGAGTACCTCTCGCCGACAAGGGTGATGCTCCACTACGAGATGCCGCTGTGCGAGATCATTTACGATTTCTACGACAAACTCAAAACGTGCACCCGCGGCTACGGAACCGCGGACTACGAGCTTAGCGGTTACCGGGCCGGCGATATGGTCAGAATGGATATCCTGGTCAACGGCGTGCCGGTCGATGCGCTGTCCGTGATCGTCCACCGTGACAAGGCGATGGTGCGGGGACGCAAGCTGATCCGTCGATTGAAGAAGGAGATAGGGCGGCACATGTTCGAGATTCCTCTTCAGGCGGCCATCGGAGCGAAAGTCATCGCCCGGGAGACGATCCCTCCTTTCCGCAAGGACGTGACCGCCAAGTGCTACGGCGGCGACGTGACACGAAAACGAAAACTCCTGGAGAAGCAGAAGGAGGGCAAGAAACGAATGAAGATGGTGGGCAACGTCTCCATCCCGCAGGAGGCGTTCATGTCCGTGCTGAATCCGGAGGACTAAGCGTACAACGTCCGCGCGTAATCCGCATGCACCGACATTTAGCCCCACCCTGTCCGACTCGGGCGGACAGCGAAGCCGGGCGAGCTGCGCACATAGAGCAAACGAGCCCTTGTCATACCACGACTGCACGATTATGCTCGTGCGTGTCGCTGGACCGGAACACTGGAACGTCGATACGGTCAGCCAAACGACTGACCTTTACTGCGCCCGGGAGGACTCGAACCTCCAACCTACTGGTTCGAAGCCAGCCACTCTATCCAATTGAGCTACGGGCGCCTGGGACGGCTTCGCTTGCTGACGGATTTTCCCGTCGGAGCGGTTAACATTATAGTACCCAGCCGGAACCGGTCCAGCGTGCGAGCAGTCTGCTACCCCAGGCTCGGTTGGCACGCTGCGGGCAGTGGGCAGGTCCCAACCACAGCTTTCGCGGAAGCGGACTCGGCGTTTACAATTGTGGTTACAAGCGAGGTACTATCAACGTGGCAGGTTTGAACAACATCGCCGCCGATAAGTCTGAGCGATCAACGAGCGCGGACAACGTCACGAGCGGGGTAACCAACCATAAGAAACAACCCGAAGATCCGGCGGCTGCACCAAAGGTGACGCCCGCCAGGAAGGGGCCGGGCGTAAAGGAAGTGATCCCGTTCGTGTGGAAACTGGTCGGGGAGTCGCGCGGTGCGATCCTGACGTTGTTCAAGGCCACGGAGCGCGCGGAGGTGGAATCTCAGTTCGAGCGCGCCCGCTCGGACAGCTACTACACAAACCTGCGGATTCTGGACATTAACGAGAAGATCAAACAACCGCCTTCCGCCGTCATAACACCCAGCCCCGGCAAGACGGCCGCAAATGTCGCAAAGACCAAAGCAAAGCGGAAAACGGCAAAGGTGAAAAAGGCAACCTCAAAGACCGGAAAGACAAGACCCACGAGAAAAGCCGCACCCAAGTCGCCCGCACCGACCAGAACCACCAGGGCAACTAAGGCCGCAAAGAAGGCGAAGACGGCAAAAAAGAGCAAGGCAAAAGTGCCAGACAAGACCGCAAAGAAGAAGAGAAAGACCGCCGCGACGAAGTCAACGAAGAAACGCAGCGCAAAGAAGAAATAGTCGACGGGCTTTAGGGCATTTTCCGTT
>CAZJTP010000098.1:0-15930 GCA_964548955.1 uncultured Phycisphaeraceae bacterium | reverse complement strand
AACCCCACCCTCATGATAACCCCCAAAAAACGCCGCCGATACTGTCACGGACCCGCGGCGCACCGCCCGCAACGGCGGTGCACTCGTTCCTCATCAACTTCCTTGCGGGTTTGCCGGAATTGGCAGACCGGGCGGACTTCGGGTCCGCTGACACCAAGCCGTCAGAGTCCAAATCCCGGCACCCGCACACCCTTATCGAACGGCCAGTCGGAGCGACCACACGATAAGGTACTACGCAAGGTCTCCGTTATTCACGGAGGATCATTCGATGGCAAAGACATCGAAGAAATCCAAGGACGGATACTGGATCTTCAGGCCGTTCATCACCACGCGCACCGGTAAGCGAATCTGGGCGCGTTGGTATGGTCTGAAAGCCTTTCGTATCTGGGTAACTGTCTAATCGACAGCAACCGGGGGCAGGGATTAGTTCCTGCCCCTTCTTTGTCTACGCACTCTTGTATACAAGCCGCGTGCCTGGGGCAAGAAGGAGCGCGGCGGCCTTGATGACGCGACTCTTGTCTTTCAGCTCGTTGCGAATCGCAGCATCCTTGGTGGAGGAATGGCGCTCCCAGAGCTTCGCAATAATGCGCAGTGCGAAGTTAAACACGCCCAAAGAGTGCGTGAAACGGCTGTGCTCGGCGCCGGGGTATACGAAATGTGCCAGTCCAAGCTGGCGAATCCGTCGAAGGCGTTGAAACTCCTTGGTGTCGATCAGGTCAAGGATAAACTTGTCTTCCGGTCCGAGGCGAATCAGATCGTGGATCGGATCCCGGAATACCTTGCTGAATGGCTCCATGGTTATTAGCTCACCCGCCGTAATAGCTGCGGATGATTTCGCTGGCTTTGTTGGTCCTCAGATTAAGCGCGCCGAGGGTCCGGCTGGCGGCGGTGCGAATTATCAGGTCCGGATCGTTGTGGGCGATGTTGACCAGCTCGGTGATCTGAGCCTCCTCGAGCAGATTGCCGTTGTTCTTGGCCGACTCAGCCAGCGACGCGAAAGTCGACAGGCGAAGAGAATCGGTGTTGCCGTCGTCGAGGGCAACATGCCCGATCGCCCGTTGCGCAGTCGGCGTTGGAAGTAGTGCCAGAACCGAGGCAGCCAGCGTCTGCAAGCGCTCCTCGGGCGAGGACAAGGCTCCAATCAGCGCGGGTTCAGCCACGCCCGCCTCATAGACGGTCCGCCCGTCCACGGCGATCCGCCGAAGCGTCTCGACGGTCTGAAGCGCCAAAGACAAGGCCAGGTCGGCGTCCAGCGGAGCCTGCCCGGTTCGGTCACGGACGCGCTGGAAAGCGGCTTTAATATCGGCACCGTCCGCAGTGGCAGCGACCGGTTCCACGTAGGGATCAAAACGGGCCAGCTCCTCTGCGAGCACCGACTGACGGGCCTTCGCCAGGACCACGACTGGCGTCTTGCGATAGGTAAACTCGCCGCGCAATTGCCGCAGTACTTCGGGTAATCCTGGCTCCGCGACATCCGTCGCGATGAATACGCCGACGACAGCCTGGAATTGGGTACGGGCCCGTTCGAGCGCTCCGTAGAAGCTCGCGTCGCCGATGACGTCCCGATCACCGCCGCGAAGCACACCGACCACACGATTTAAACTGCTTTCGTCGGCATCAATGACGATCACTTGCTCCCGACCCGTCAACCCGATCGCCGGCGCCAGCACCTCCATCACCTGGTGCGACCCGGCAAACTGCGATTTCGGCAGCGCGGCCCCAAGCGCCAGGGCCGCCCGTATCCGTACAACCAGATCGGGAAACTGCAGCGCCCGTACCAGCGGCTGCTTGTAGTCCTCAGTACCGACCAGCGAGATTTCGCCGGCGGTGACGCGCAGCGCCTCGATCGCGGCAAGTGCCACGGGTGAGTCATTCGCTCGGACAGCCCGATCCAGAACCAGGTGTGCGTACCACGGACCGGCCGCCTGCGTGAAATACAGCGCCCGTGGGAAGATATCCGGCCGGGTCTTTTCGGTTTCACCCTTCTCGTTCGGGTCACCGCTCTCGATGTTCATGCCCAGGCGGCTTTCACGCCGGATATTGCCGGCAAGCCAAAGCGCAATCGCCTCCGCATGGTCGTTGCGAAGGCGCAACGCCTCCTCGCAGCAGCGCATGGCCATCACCTGACCGAAAATCCGCTGTGGGACCACGACGCGAGTAAGTGCCTGGGCGGACTCGTCCCAATACCAGACGTTGGCTTCGTCTATTCTGGGATCAGCCCGAACCGCGTCATCCACGTTGTAGTACCGCTCTGCCAGCCGGAAGAACATATCCCCGGGTAAGCCGGGGAACGTCCGGCCCGAGATTACCTCGATCCGCTCGATCGCATGAGCGGCGGCAACCTTGACCTGCTCGGGCATCGTGTCATCAACGATGAGTTTGCGTATGTAGGGAATCGCCTGCGGATAACCTATCTCGCCCAGCGCGTGGATCAGATTAAGCCGGACGTCGTTGTTGCGGACCGCCAGGGCGATCACGAGCGGATTGACCGCCCACTTGCCCATTCCGGGAAGAGCGTTGATCACACGGGGCCACAGATCGGACTGTGCGGGATCGAGCAGCGTTTGGATCATCCAGGGCACGGCGTACTCGCCGGACTCGGCAAGGCGGCGCTGGGCGATGTATTCCTGTTGCGGATCGCCGGCGAGTCTCTTGATGTTGTCCTGGATGCGATCGGCCGACTTACGCCGTTCCTGCTCGCCCTGTTGAATCAGGTCAAGGATCTGGGCGGCGTTTTCGCCGATCGATGAATTTCGGATCAGAATCAGCAGCGTCCCGACACCCTCCTTGTCCTTGTTGGCGACCTCGAGGACTTTGACAGGATCGAGGTTTGGATGCGCGAGCAAAGCCCGGGCGTACGCATCGGCTGTGGTGAACCGGCCCATACGGGCGTAATGCAGGAAATCCGTGAACAGTGACTCAATCGTTGCGTCGGTTGGGATGTCAATCCCGGAAACCGCATCATTCCGACTTTCAGTCTGCGCTACGGCGGGCGTTGCGGCCCCCGTCCAGGCGATGATCGCCGCGAGCGCCGCAATACTCAGGTTACGGTAACTGACTGAAATACGTGCGGTGGTGCACATCAGTGTCTCCCGATTCAAGCTGCGGGGAAAACCTGCCGGGGCGGGGTGAAACGCTGCGGTAAGACCCGCTTCCAGCGCTACAATCCGTGCCGCGGACCTATCGTCGAGGGAAACCGCCCCTCTACGGACCGGCCTGACCTTCACGGCACGATAACGGTGGGCGCGGATCCTATACCGCAACCCGCTGGTCAGCGCGAATTGAGTATAGGCAAGACGGGCGCGGCGTCAATGCGAGAACGCAGCCCCCGGAGCGAAACGAGCCGCGGACTCAGGCCCGTATCCGGCGGATCCGCGCAGGATATAGCATGCGACATCAGGAAGTTGTGAGACGCCCCGAACGCGGTGTTAGATATTCTGGAGGATGGCGATGCTGCCGGCGGCGGTCACGCCCAGAAAGACCGTCTGGATGAACTCATTGATCGCCGTCAGACTGCAGCCGCCGACCTGAAGCAGGATTACGCCGGGCGCCAGAAGCTTCATCATACGCACAAAGCGAGGTCCCTTCATCGAACCACTCCGCAAAGTACCGCAAGGACTGGGAATCGCCGAAGCCCGGGACGCCACCACGCCAACCGAGGCTCCCACCTCCAGCGAGTATAGCGAGGCCCAATCCGGCGTCAATCAGTTCCACGGGCGGCGGGAACGGTTACCCGTTGTATGGTGCGAGAAAGAATTCTCGCACTAGGATCTCCGGGTGCGGCCATCGCCCGAATGGCCGGGCCGCGGCTTGCCCGGTATCCTCTGTAGATAGCCTGCTAGAGATTGCCTGCAGGACGTGACGCCCGTTATGAGTGATGAACAACCCGTTGTCTCGAAGACGCTTTGGGCCTGCGGCGGGAAGCGAGCCTTCGATCTGGTCGCGGCGAGTCTGCTCCTGATCCTCCTGTCACCGATGCTTCTTGTCGCGGGGCTTATGGTGAAGCTGACCAGCCGCGGAGGGCTGTTTTTCGTGCAAGAGCGGGCGGGGAAAGATGGGGAGATCTTCCGGCTGCTCAAATTCCGCACGATGTACGGTGATCGCACGCCCGATCCGAAGGAGCTCGTGCCGCTCGACCATCCGGAGATCACGCGCATCGGATGGTTACTGCGGCGGCTCAAGATCGACGAGCTTCCGCAGCTCATCCACGTTCTGACCGGCAAAATGTCGCTCGTCGGTCCGCGCCCGACACTGCCCGATCAGGTGGCTGCCTACGACGACTTCCGCCGCCGGCGCCTGCTCATCCGCCCCGGCATCACGGGCCTCGCGCAGATCCACGGCAACACCGCGATTTCGTGGGACGAGCGAATCCTGTTCGACATCGCTTACGTGCGACGTTGCAGCCTCATAATGGACCTGGGGATCCTGCTGCGAACCGCGTGGGCGGTCCTGGCCGGCGAAACGCGCACCACACAGCCATTCATAGCCACCCGGTACGCGCAATACGTCACACCCCCGGAGGGGTACCCAATAGCATTGAGGGCCGGTGGGTAGGTGGGATGAGACACCCGTGCCGGGATAGATCGGGTGGGACACCCGCGTGGGGGATGTCCGCGATTGTCCCGAATCGCTAATATATCATGTCGAACCTGATGGGTGCCCGGACAATGCAAAAAGGGGCTACCGTGAATACCAGCAAACCGAAACGCATTCTTATCGGCAAGGTCGGCCTCGACGGGCACGACCGCGGCGCCAAGTTCATAGTCCGTGCCCTGCGCAACGCAGGCTATGAGGTCATTTACACCGGCATCCGCAGGACACCCGAGCAGATCGTTCGCACCGCCGTCGACGAAGACGTTGACGCCGTCGGCTTGAGTCTTCTGAGCGGAGCCCACAACGAACTTTTCGGTCGCGTGGCCGAGCTGCTCAAGGCGGAAGACGCCCCGTCAATCATCCTCTTCGCGGGCGGCACCATTCCCGACAAGGACATCCCCCATCTCAAATCGTTGGGCTTCAGGCGGGTGTTTACGCCGGGGTCCCCGTTGTCGGAAATCCTGGCCGCTCTGGCAGAGGAACTCGCCGACACAGGATAGACAGGTCATCCGTCGTCAGTTATCAGTTGCCGGTCTCCTCCGGGTCAGCGTCAACTTGAGAGGTAAACGCGGATTCGGCAGAGTTCCACGGCGCAACGGCGCTCGGATCATCGATTCAAGACTCTACCCACTAATTTGACGCTCACTGGCCTCCGCCCCAGGCTGTTCCCTTTACTGCTAATTGATAACTGATAACTTCTACACTGCATGAACGCACTTGTGGACAAGATACGCGGGGGCGATCGGCGTTCGCTCGCCCGGGCCATGTCGCTCGTCGATGAGACGGGACGCCAAGCGGGCACGCTTACGGATTGGCTGCGTCAGGCGACCGGGCAGGTGCCGTGGTGGGGTTTCACCGGTCCGCCGGGCGTCGGCAAATCAACGCTGATCGACGTCCTGTTGAGCCTGTTACGCAGCCGAGGGCACAGGATCGGAGTCGTGGCCGTCGACCCCACGTCCCCGAGGTCGGACGGTGCCCTTCTGGGCGACCGCATCCGCATGATGCGCCACGCGGTCGATCAGGACGTCTTTATCCGTTCACTGGCCACTCACCGCCGCGAGGGCGGCCTGTCCGACGCAACGATACACTGCGCCAGGCTGCTGGAGCTGGCCGGCTTTGACCCGGTGCTCATCGAGACGGTGGGCGTCGGGCAAAACGAGGTCGACATCGCATCTGTGTCCAACATCACCGTTGTGGTCCTCGGGCCCGGTTACGGCGACGACGTTCAGGTTATCAAAGCGGGACTACTAGAGATTGCCGACATCGTGGTGGTCAACAAGTGTGACCTGCCCGAGGCGAACCGCCTGCTCGGGGAGGTTCGGGCAGAGCTCGGGTTTTCATCACGGGTGACAAGCAATCGGCACGATGAAGCGGAACATGTGGACGCCAACTGTACCCATGGGAGCACGCCACCCGACATCATTGGAATCGAAGCGAAGTCGGGCAAGGGCGTGGATGAGTTGTTGGAGAAGCTACTTACGGCGGATCGCACCGCCCGCAGCGCCGAGCAGCGTGAGCGCCACGGACATCAGCGCATCATCGGCGAGATTAGGCGCAGTGCGATCCTGCGGTTCGAGCAGGCCTTACAGCGCGAACTGTCCACCGAGACCGGGAGGCAACTAATTGCCAGGCTTCAGCAGGGTGAGCTGTCGCTGGATGCAGTGGTAAAGAAGCTGGGGGCGAATCATGCCTGATTATCTGGAAGAGCACGTCGAGCGGTGGAAGGCCGGAACGTTGGCGAAGTCCGTCGACAAGATGCCGGAGCAAGCGGACCGACAGGTGACCGTCTCCGGCCGGCCGGTGGAAACACTTTATCTCCCCGATGACGTGCGCGACGAGCAGGCGTGCGAGGCGTATCTCGATCGTCTCGGGTTCCCCGGCGAGCACCCATTTACCCGCGGCGTGCAACCGACGATGTATCGCTCCCGACTGTGGACCATGCGCCAGTATGCGGGCTTCGCCACAGCCGAGGAAACCAACGAGCGATACCGTTTCCTGCTCGAGCAGGGGCAGACCGGATTGAGCGTGGCGTTCGACCTGCCTACGCAGATTGGATACGACAGTGACCACGAGCTAGCTGCGGGCGAGGTTGGCAAGGTCGGCGTCGCCATCGACACCCTGGCCGATATGGAGATCCTGTTCGACTGCATCCCGCTTGATAAGGTCTCCACCTCGATGACGATCAACTCGCCGGCGGCGATCCTGCTGGCCATGTATATCGCCGTCGGGGCGAAGCAGGGCGTCGCCGCCGACAAATTGACCGGGACGATACAAAATGACGTGCTCAAGGAGTACTTCGCCCGCGGAACCTACATATTCCCGCCCGCGCCTTCGCTGCGGCTGATAACCGACATCTTCGCGTATGCAGCCGAGCACACACCGCAGTTCAACACGATCAGCGTCAGTGGATATCATATTCGAGAAGCTGGCGCGACCGCGGCCCAGGAGATCGGATTCACGCTCGCGGACGGGATCGAATACGTCCAAGCCGCGATCAGCGCGGGTCTCGACGTAGACGACTTTGCCCCTCGGATCGCGTTTTTCTTCGGGGCCATGACGGACGTTCTGGAGGAGGTGGCCAAGTTCCGCGCCGCCCGCCGCTTGTGGGCGACGATTATGAAGGAGCGTTTCAAGGCCATCAATCCGCGAAGCTGCATGCTCCGCTTCCATACGCAAACCTGCGGCGCGACGCTCACGGCCCAACAGGTTGACAACAATGTCGTACGTGTGACACTGCAAGCCCTGGCGGCGGTCCTCGGAGGGACGCAATCGCTGCACACCAACAGCCGGGACGAGGCCCTCGCCCTGCCCACGGAGGAATCGGTCCGAATCGCGCTGAGGACACAGCAGATCATCGCTCACGAGTCGGGCGTGGTCAACACGGTCGATCCGCTCGCGGGAAGCTACTACGTCGAACAGCTCACCAATGACATCGAGGCGGAGGCGGGGCAATACATCAAGAGGATCAATGAGATGGGCGGAATGATCCGGGCCATCGAACAACGCTACCCGCAGGGCGAAATCGAACGATCTGCATATCGCTATCAGCAGGAAATCGAACAAGGGCAGCGCCTGATCGTCGGCGTCAATCGCTATACCACGGAGGACGACACTCAGCCGGAGATTCTAACCATTGGCGAGAAAACGATCCGCCGCCAGATCACTCGGTTGAACAAGGTCCGTGCCCGGCGTGATGCCTCTGCCGTCAAACGGGCTCTTGATGCTCTCGAAAACGGTGCGAGAAAGGATTCACGCGACAGCAACAAGGGGCCTCGCGGTGGCGACAACCTCATGCCATTGATCCTCGACGCGGTGGAAGCGTACGCCACGGTCGGCGAAATCTGCGGCCGATTGCGCAAGGTATTCGGAGAATACGAAGAAAGCACGACGTAGAAACACCGAAAAGTCAAGACCGCGGGCTTTAGCCCGCGCGGACGCTCGCGTGTAATCAAGCATCCCATAATGCGTTCTGTGGGATGTTACCGGAAACGTCAAGACGTTGATCCATCAAGGCGTTCCGCCCCTCATTTTGACTTTTCGATGTTTTGACTTTTTGATGTTTCGACGTTTTGACTTTTAGCGGAGCACGCCATGCAGCCACCGTCGCACATTGACCACATCGGAATCGCCGTCCACTCGATCGAAGAAGCGAGTCAGTTTTACCGCGACGTATTGGGATTGGAGTTCAGTGGGATCGAGGAAATCCCCGACCAGAAGGTGCGCATTCTCTTCTTCCAAATAGGCGAGGTGCGCATTGAACTGCTCGAACCCACTTCCAACGATAGTCCCGTCGCTCGCTACCTCGACAAGCGAGGCCCCGGGCTGCACCATATTGCCTATCGGGTCGACGATCTAAACGCCACCTTGGCGGCACTTAAATCAGCCGGCGTCAAGCTCATCGATGAATCCCCGCGCGACGGCGCCCACGGCATGAAGATCGCCTTTGCCCACCCCGCAAGCACGACCGGCGTCCTGACCGAGTTCTGCCAATCCGCGCGCTAACTCAACGTCCGAATGAGCGCGGACTTAGCGCCGATTTCTCCTCCACCCCATTGTCCGGCCCGCCGATGGGAATGGCGGGAAGGGAAATGCGCATTCTCGCCGGCCTATAATCAGTTGATATGTTGGACGCCTCCACCAGAGTTGATGTTGTGCATCACGCGGGGTACGCCCCTGGCCAGTTCCCCGCGCGGTGGTACGACGCGGCTTATGAGCTACACCGCCAGGCCTGGCCGACGCCTTGGGAGGGGCAGCTCGATCGCGACCGCTTCATCGCCGAGATCAAGAGCGACCACGTCGACGTGCTGTTTAATGTCGATCGCGAAATCGACGCTGGCACTCCGCTCGCCTATGTCAAATGGAAGGCGACCGACAAGTTCCACCTAAACCGTGATGAGTTATCGGATCCGGCATTACTGTCACTGCCCTCCGCCCCACCGGCCGGCTACGTCTGTGCCTATGAGATCACCGCCACACCGGACCGTTCGTGGCGCGGCCTCGGGCGACGACTCTTGACCGAGGCCTTGGAACGGTGGGATCGCACCTACGCTGAGGCTATCTTCTGTACGTACTCGCCGAAGCGCGGGCTCACAGCCGCGCTTCGCCGTCTTGTCGAAACCGAGCAGTTTGGCCGACCCGCACTCGAGGCCTTCGCCCATCGCGCGGGTGCAGCCGCAGCACGGCACATCGACGACTGGGTCGATCGCCTGGGCCGATCGTTGGAGGAGTTCATCCGACGCGAGATCGTCCCAGTTCCCGACGACAGAATCATGACACATCTGGCCAAGCTGGGCGACCGCTATGGTCAGGACGTCATCGACGGCGTCGTGGCCGCCATCGGAATCGCCTACAACTTCGTCCTGCGGGCCCGCACGGGTCAGCCGGTGTGTGGACCGGCTGCGTTCCACCGGGCGCTGGGTGCGGAACACTGGCGACAATACCCTGGCAGCTCGAAAGGCTGTTCCGACGCCTTGGGTCTGGTCGATCACTGGCGTTACAGCCACGACCCGGCCCGTCGTGATAAGTGCGCCCGCCTCTTCAAAGACTACCGCACCGCCCGCGCAAATCCATTGGCCGACCCGAACGAACTGATCGTCCTGGCTTAGGCACGAAGTCCCTACTCTGTAAGCCCACCCCAAGTGATCCCGTGGTGCAGATGAGTCACAGGGTCCGCAGCTGTGGCAGGTCCAGGAGGCAAATAGTGAAGCAGATCGCTGAGCGGGTTGCCCACATGTGCGATCAGTGTAACATTGAGAAGTCGGATATCGTATTTACCGCGCGAGATCCGCCCTCAGGAGTGACGACCGTGGGACCTGCAGTTGTGAAGAGCCGCGATGCACCCGAGGCGTAAGATTGTTGCGATCATCCTGTTCCTCGCAATCTGCTTATCTGTCCCGCTGTGGATGAAGCGAGAGACGCTCGCAGTTCATTATCATTTAGCATTGATGGACGGAGCATGGAAGCGGATAAGTCAGGTTGGACCTGACGATTCCAAGCAGTCAACATACATCGAGCGGTATGACGCCCACCGAGATGCACTTGTCAGACAGGGTTACTTCGAGCGACGAGAGTTCGTCCTCGCCAACATCTCAGTTCCGTCGCTACAGGCAAAGCGACTGTGGCAAGAGCTGCAAGCCGAGTTCTCTAATTACCCTCATGTCACGATGCAGGGGTACGAACCAACGACGACGGACATGATAACAGTCTGGGATCGCCCCGAGAGCATTGAGGAATGGGCGGAGATCATTCGGGCCCACGATATGCCGCCGGACCCAGTTTTGAGGAAGGCAAGGATGTCGTCCGAGGATGACTACACCGGTTTCGTTGGCCCATGGGTTAACGGCGATGGTGACGTAATGTACGAGATTCTCGACGAGGGAAGTGGAGACCTTAGAATCAAGACCTGGGACTCTGAGACTTGGACCACTGTGATAAAGAATGTCCGAGCTGAAGGCAAAACGATCTTTTTCGATCGATACCACTATACACCGCCTACAGACAAGCTCAAGAAACATGTCTCGCGAGATGGTGAACATCCATTCAGCGGGGTTCGTTGTGTCACTGAGCTTAGGCTTGTGGAGGGTGACGACACTACGCTCCAGCAGACGTTCTCAACAATTCACACTGGCAAGAAACTGAGCGGGATGCTCAAGCGGCAAGAGTGACAGTTAAGGAGACGCCCACAAGCAATGGTCAACAAGGTCGCAGTACGTGAGCTCGTCATTAAAAACACCGAACAAAGGTCCTCGGCCTATTCGGAGCCGGCGCCTGACCTGCGATTCAAGGATTTCGCCAGATCCTTGGTCGCGCACGCTTCTTCATTTGCTGCAACGCGGGGGGATCGCTGAACATGCCCGACGCGCCCGATACAACTCATCGCCTCATTCACGGCGACGCACGCGACTTGTCATTTCTCACGGATGAATCAATTCACCTTGTCGTCACATCTCCACCCTATTGGACACTAAAGAAATACCGGGACAATCCCAATCAGATGGGCCACATCGATGATTACGAGAAATTCCTGGAGGATCTACGCCTTGTTTGGGAGGGGTGCTATCGGGTTCTCGTCCCCGGTGGACGCCTGGTCTGCGTAGTAGGAGATGTCTGCCTTTCCCGGAGGCACTTCGGGCGACACGTGGTTGTCCCGCTACATGCGGACATTTGTGTGGTTTGTAGGAAGCTCGGGTTTGACAATCTTAATCCGATCATCTGGCACAAGATTGCCAACGCCAACTACGAGGTCAATAACGGTTCCCGATTTCTGGGGAAGCCATTTGAACCGAACGCAATCATCAAGAACGACATCGAGTTCATCCTCATGCAGCGTAAACCCGGCGGCTATCGGAAGCCCACGGAACACCAGCGAGAGGAAAGCCGTTTGACAAAGGACGAGTACGCAGCGTGGTTCCAGCAGTTCTGGACGATTCCGGGTGCATCCACGCGCAACCATCCCGCGCCGTTTCCTTTAGAGCTCGCCTATCGGCTTATCAGGATGTTCTCGTTTGTCGGTGACACGGTTCTTGACCCATTTCTCGGAACAGGCACAACGTCCATGGCCGCGATGAAGTGCAATCGCAACAGTGTTGGTGTGGAGATCGATGATGTCTATCTACAGCAAGCTCGCAGACGCGCCGAACGTGAGACCTGTAGCCTCTTCCAGTCTATCGATTTGCATTGTGAAGATGTTCTGACTACATCGTCCAGCCCCATCACCGGATAGGCCACCCGCAAACGGAACGCGAACGGTCGCTGGGGCGTAACTGACAATCTACGCACTCAGCGCTTGGTGGGGTTTGGGCTTTTTGCCGGATTGCTTCTTAGGTTTGGTTGTCTTCACCGTCGCGGAGTTGAGGATGACCTCTTCTTTCGGCGTCCACGGGCGACGGCGGCGGATTTGCAGGTCGGAGAGCTTGCCACTGTCGGCTGCGTGTTTGAGCAGCTCCGCAATTCGTCCGCCCAACTCTTCGGTGGCGACGCATTCGTCGACAAATCCGCGATGCAGCAGCCACGTCTCATGCTGGAAATCCGATGCCACCTTGCGGCCCTGGAACTGCTCGACGACGCGCTTACCCGAAAAGCCTATGTTGGCGGAGCCCTGCACGACGATCATGTAGTCACCGCGCAGGCCGTAGCTGATCGCAGTCCCACCCAGCGTCGGGTCGGAGATCACCGAAATGTGTGGGACGCCGGCCTCTTCCAGCTCATTCAGGGCGTGCTGGGCCTTGGGAATGTTGCGGTGCATCGAGGGCGTACCCTCCTGCATACGGGCCCCACCGCCCATCGCAACCGAGACCAGTGGCGTTCGTGTCTTAAGCGCGTGATGCGCGGCATAGCGAAACTTCTCGCCGATCTCGTCACATAGACTGCTTCCGACCAAACCGAAGTTATTGATCGCCAGCACCACGTCGTACCCGCCGATCTTGGCCGCCCCGGTGATCAGCCCGGAGTGAAGGCCGGTACTCTCGATCCCGCGGGCCAAAGCCTCCTCATACTGAGGGAAGTGAAGCTGATCGATCGAGCAATAGGTGATCGTTTCTTCGAACTCTCTAAACGAGCCCTGGTCCGTAATCCAGCGTATCCAGTCAATGGGATGTTGCCGGCGGTACGGGCTTACGCCACCGTTGGGATGCAGGGCGTCGGCCCCGTCCATGTCGCCGTACCGCCGCTCGAGCAGATACTCGCGGATCTGCTCCCACTGGGTCTTGCTGAGCGATCCGGCGTCCCGGCCGACGGCCTCATTCACATAATGAGCATCGTGCTGCTGGACTGCGTAGATCATCCGGGCAACCTGCCGCCGATCCCGAACCTCGGCGATCAACGCCTCGCCATCCAATGGCTTGCCGTCGTCCGCGGCAACCCGGTGATTGCGGTCGGCGATATACTTGGCCAGCGCGTCCCGCAGCGTCACAAAGGCCTGATCCTGCTCTGCGGCCATCTTGGCCAGAGCATTGCTCTTGCGCTTATTCCCTGACGTCGCCCAGACACCCATGGCAAAGAACTTCTTGCGGCGGGCTCGCTCGGCTTCCTCCCCGCGCAGATTTAGAATCCCGGCAATATTACGCTCGACGGCCTCCTTGCCCTTGGCCAACAGCTCCTGGGGATACCGATGCCCGGGGTGCAGGCCCTCTTCAACCACGTCATCCACGGTCCTCTGCTCCACGGCATCGGTTGAGGTCAGGCACAAACCCTCAGCCGCTTTGCGGATCGATTCCGGGCTGCGATTGCGAAACAGGATCGACGCGCAACCGCCGGGGCTTATCACCATGTACGTCGCATACTGGTTCATAATCGTCCGGTTTGTGGGTGTTATCGCTATCGCCCCACCGCTGGCGCCGAGGCTGATGATGTACGACAGGTTGGGGGTTTTGAGTGACGTGGTCTTGTGAATGACATCGTTAATCGCAAACGCCTGACCCTCTTCCTCCGAATACTCCGACGGATCTGCGCCTGGGGTATCCACAAAAACGACGACCGGCCAGCCGCGCTTCTCCGCTAGATCCATGAAGTAGACGGCCTTGCGATACCCGTCGGGGAAGCCCATGCCCTGGTTCCAGCGTTGGTATTCAGCCGCCGAGAGCTTCAGCAACTCGTCCCGCTGCGAGGATGGTCCGGTCTGTTGCCCAACGACAATGACATCGATCAGGCAACCGTCGATTTCGATCTTGGCTTCGCCGGCCACGATCAGATGGTCGCCGCGAACCTCGGGATTATAAGACAGGCGAACGTCCTGGAAGATGTATCGGACGTAGTCGAGCGTTTTGGGGCGCAGAGGACTCCCGGAGAGGAGGAACGTGTCGTAGGCACTGAGATTGGGATAGACCTCAGCCTCACAGGCCTCCAACCGGGCCCGCGTCTGCGCATAGGCCGGATCACCCTCGCTGAGCAAAGCCAGTTGCTCGTCAAGGGCGATGATCTCTTTCTCAAATGGCAGGATGAAAGCCACAAGTCTCTCTCAGTCGGCCCAGCCAGTGTACCACAAACCGCCCCGGTCCTACCAGGGATCGCAAAATCCAGCGGATAGCTTGGATAAAGGATTGAGGCCCGCAAAACGGCGTTTATGTGGTGGTTTTGTGGGTGATACAGCTTGCGGGAACGCGGGAACGTCGCGGAAAGAGCGGCTGATCCTACTCAGGCAGGTCAGGCAGGGAGACACCGATGTCGACGATGCTGCACGAAAGGACGGCTTTGAGGCCCAGGGCCTTGCACCGTTCAATCAGCTCATCGCTCTCGGCGCCGGGGTTGACGAAGAATTCGTCCGGCTCGAGCGCGGCGACGG
Organism: uncultured Phycisphaeraceae bacterium; assembly: GCA_964548955.1. Lineage (GTDB taxonomy): Bacteria > Planctomycetota > Phycisphaerae > UBA1845 > UBA1845. Next base: position 1,559 of record CAZJTP010000098.1, on the reverse strand, counting down.
CCGGCAGCACTTCCACACCGGTGGTCGGCGGCACATAGAGCGTCACCCGATCGACTCGGATAGGAAGATCCTCAATCAAGGTGTACACCTTGAGCTCCTCGATCGTCCCCCCGTTCGGATTGACCGGGTAGACCTCCCACCCCTTCTGCATATAGGCCCGGACGGCCTTATTGCTGTACTTGCCCCGATCCGCCGACGCTCCGACCACGGTTGCCGCTGTCTTGCTTACGTCGCACGGATGTCATGAGACCAAGCTCCCTCCTACATGCGTGCGACACGCGCCTCACAACGGGCGCTCGAAGCTGGAGACCAACGCTCAGTGCCCACGGAAGGATGTCCAAGCGCAGCCTAACCTGGGACATTCCAGTAAAACCACGGAAAAAGTACTCGAAAAATACTCGAAAAGTACTAGACTACGACGACCGAAATACGTATAAGTAACAAGGTAGGTATCAAGTTTGCCATTATGTCCGGTGCCGCTGGTCGGCTCGATAGGGTGCCCTTGTTGGTCCCGCCGGACTTCATTTTTTGCGCTCGCCGCGCGATTGTTATGCTTCCGCAACAGTCGCGCCCACACGCTCACCGAGCGCTACCAGCGGTGACTCATCGGGGAAGACCTTGAGCCCGTCCAACTTTGGGACCGGTGTTTGCCTACTTCGGTAAAAGTAGCGCACGATCTCCGCGAAGTACTTGTACACTGGGTCCTCGTACCGAAATGCGCGGTAAACGTTGTAAGCGCAGAGGTCCGCGAGTTGCACCCCATTCGAGAGCTCACTCCTGACGAAGAACGGCATCTCGACGATATTGCGCAGTACGAGGCCCGACGTTGTGCCTTCGCGCTGGAAATAGCTGTGTTTCAGTGCCAAGGCCCGGTTCATCTGGATGCTGACGTCATCTGCAACGATCACACCAAGATGCTTCCGATGGAACTCAGCCATGGAGTTCTGAATGCGCTCCAGAAGTAACTCATATGCCTTTCTGTGGAGTTTCTCCTGATCCATATAGTCCGCCAGGTAGCGCTTGTCTATTACGACAGCGAATAGGTGCATGTGGTTGTAGTCGAGCTGTCTATAGAACAACTTCGCGAGCCCGGATAGCTGCGATTGAGTGAGGAATTTCAGGAACTTGTGCCTCTCGCGTAGTTGTTTTATGCGGATAGTGCTGCTATGCACTTCGGCATCTGAAAGTTCAAACCGCTGGCTCGTCGCGCGCGCCACATCCTGCAAGAGCTTCAGCTTTGCCGCGTTCACTGTTGTCTCGAAGCCATACCACCGGTGTTCGAACAACGAAACCGCAAGAAGCACATAGATATGATCCTTATTGAACGTACTCCCGTCAGCGCGCTTACCCTGCACCTGCGGGTCACGATTGCCTGATTCATCAATGTAGAATAGGTACATAGCTTTCAACACAACCACACGCGGAAGGCGCCGGTATCAGAATCGCCCCACTATAGCACATCACAGGTGCCGCTCAATCCAACCACTGCTTCTTGTCTTTAAGCAGGTAGCGGCCTGCGTCCCCGCAGGCCGTAGGGATCTTCGGCCGGCGAGACGCCG
>CAZJTP010000097.1:0-16113 GCA_964548955.1 uncultured Phycisphaeraceae bacterium | reverse complement strand
AAGCTTCGCAACAGACCGACTCCAAGCAACCGCTTGTATCCGTCGTCGTGCCGACATGCAACCGGCGGGAGGTTCTTCAGCGCTGCGTCGAGGCCCTGGCGAGGCAGACCCACCCCGACTACGAGGTCATAGTCGTCGATGATTGCTCGACGGATGATACACCGGAGTTCCTTCGGCGGTTCGCCGCTGATCATCCCGACCTCAACATCCGATGTCTGCGAAACGAAGCCCACGCCGGCGCCAACCCCAGCCGCAACCGAGGCATCCGCGAGGCGAAGGGTGAGTTCGTAGCCTTTGAAGACAGCGACTGCATCGCCTACCCTGATTGGCTTGAAAACCTGCTACGTGGTTTTACAAGCGATCGTGTCGCCGCGGTCGTCGGCTTGGCCGAGAGCCCGGCTCCTACCAACATCTACGAGCTTACCATAAGAGGGACCCAACGCGTTCCCAGGGCGGGAAGGGCCAACCGTCTCGTCGGCTGCAACATGTGCGTACGCCGGGAGCTGCTTCTCAAATATATGCTGGACGAGGATCGAGCTGCGCAGGCTAGAAACCCGGACGGGACCGTCGACGTTACGGTCTCTGGTCGTGGTGACGAAGAAGGCTTATACCTGATGCTCCACGCCGCCGGCTACGAGCAACTCGCCGCTCCCAACGCCGTCGTCCTGCACGAGCACCATTACACTGGGCGGTCGTTCTTCAAACAGGCGTTTCGCGGCGGGCGATCCGCCGCTCGGCTTGTCTACAAGTATTATCTGCCGCCCCGGCTGGACATGCTCCCGTTCATGTTGACCTATCTGACGCTGCCTTTGATGCTGGTGCATCGCTTGTTCGCCGTGCTTCCGGCCTTCTTCTTCGCCGGGGCGCTGGCGGCGATCACGTATAACGATTTATGTCGCAAGGGCAAGACGATCGGCGAGACCCTTCGGTCATTCCCGGTCCTGCTGGCCTACTACCACATCCGGCTGGTCGGGTATGTGCTCGAGGCCGTCCGTCTTCGTTTTGGAAAGGCCGACATCACGCGTCACCGTCTGCCGCGCGGTTAGCGGATTTACGAAGGGTTTGCAGGCTTGTATCCCGCTCGCGTGTCTGGTAATCCTGCGTAACCGGTCACGGAAAGAGACGGGTCTGTCGGAGGTGTTCTTGATGAAGTACGTGCTTGCACTCATCGTCGCGCTGTTGCTCAACGCGAGCGCCAATCTGCTCATGAAGATTGGGATGAAGCCGGTGGCGGACGCGGGCGGTGTTTTGAAGGACGGAGTCACAGCCGCCGTAGCCACCGTGGCTTCGAGTGCGCCGCTTATGATCGGGCTGATGTGCTTCGTGCTCAACGCCGCCTTCTACATGTACGCTCTGCAAAGCAGGGCTCTTAAGATCAGCCTGGCCTATCCCATCATGGTCGGCGGCGGGTATGCGCTCATCGCGATCATCGCAAGGTTTCATCCATCGCTTGGTGAACGATTGACTTTGGTTCAGATGCTCGGCGTTGCGCTGGTCCTTGTCGGCATCTGTCTGATCGCAGCCCAGACGGAAGGCGCCGCCGCCTGATCCGAACCGAGCACCAAGAGGCGATTATTAAGTCATGACAGACGAGGCTGTCGGCCGATCCCGACAGAAACATGCGATCGTAAAGCAGAACGACCAGCGGGGCGGTCACCGTCACAGCCTTGCTGCCCATGCCCAATCCGCAGGCGACAACGGCTGCACCATACCACCACCGGCGCCAATGCGCATTCACCCCCCGAATCACGCAAAAGGTGGGCAAACCCGCTCCAACGCAGCGAATGCGTTTGTCGTCCTTCGCAGCTTTGCGTTCCGTGCACCTGCTTTCGCCGAGTCATAGGCACATTTGCACCTCTCGGGTATCATCCGTCAAGACAGGGGGGTCAAAACCGCCGACCGGGTGTCAATCCATGTCACTGACGCTGCCGGCGACCACGCTGTGCGGTTCATCGGTCTGCAGATCTGTCTTGATGAGCTGATAGATCGCGCGCGTCGCTGTGGACCGGTTCAACGTGTAGAAGTGAATGCCGGCCACCTCCTGCTCCAGAAGTGCCAGGCACTGCTGGGTCGAGTGGTACATCCCGACATGGCGCACCGCCTCCGGGTCATCCTCCACGCCCTCGATCTTCCGCAGCAACTCCGCGGGGATCGTCGCGCCGCACATCTGCGTGAAGCGTCTGATCTGCCCGGCGCTGAGGATCGGCATGATGCCCGCGACAATCGGTACGTTGATCCCGGCGTGCACAGCCCGATCGCGAAAGGCGAAAAAACCGTCGTTGTTGAAGAACAGTTGCGTAATCAGAAAATCGACGCCCGCATCAACCTTGCGCTTGAGGTTCTCCAGGTCCTTCTCCAGGCCCGGCGCCTCGGGATGACCCTCCGGATAGCAGGCGCCCCCTATGCACAGATCACCATGCCGCTCGCGAATAAAGGATGCCAACTCATTGGCATACCGAAAACCGCCCTCGGTGAGAACGAACTCCCGTTGTCCCTCCGGCGTGTCACCCCGCAGCGCCAGGATGTTCTCGATGCCCCGGCTTCTCAGGTCGTCTACGGTCCGCCCGATGGCGGATCGCGTGGACCCCACGCACGTCAAATGGGCCATGCTCTCGATACCGATGTCGCTTTTGATCCGCGCCACGAGATCGAGCGTCTTGAGTCGCGTGGTCCCGCCGGCTCCATACGTCACGGAAACGTACGACGGCTCGAGCGGCCTGAGGGACTCGACTGTGCGGTAGAGATCCCAAAAGCCGATGTCGTCCTTCGGCGGGAAGAACTCGAACGAAAGGGTAGGTCTCTTCTCTCGGAGCAGGTCGCTAATCCGCATAACTGTCCTATCGACTGGGCGCGGAAGGATTCGAACCTTCGAAGGCTAACGCCAACGGGTTTACAGCCCGTCCCCTTTGGCCAACTCGGGCACACGCCCTGCCGACGTGTCCGGTAAACGCCGTGCGTTACCGGATCATCGTGCAAATGCCACCAGTTTCTATAATAACAACCGCTTCGTGACAAGCCGGAGCATCCGAACAAGTCGCCGTCGATCGCCCCACTTCCGAACCGGGCTCTCGAACAGGCAGTTCTCCTGACCACAGAAACCCCAACCTCGGCGCCGGACCACTCCCGTTACTGCCGCCCAAGGGTGAGCAAGGACCTTGATACCTCAGTACCCCGGTCCACCCGCCTTCTCAGCGAGTCTCCCAAATGCCGGCGACACCGATCACGCACACAACACTCGGAGCCCGACATACGTCACCCAGCCCCTTCATTAAAGCTGTATGAATTCCATGGTCAGTGGCAAAAAAACGCCTGTTGTCGTGGGTGGTAACGGTTACTTGTGCGGCGCACCGGCCGACAGATTCCGACACGCCTCAGCCCACAAGAAACAAGGCCGGCAGATCCGGCTGCAGCCGCGGGCCCGTCAGGTCGTCTGAATAAGAAAATCCAATAGGCCGAACATGACCGCCAATAGAAAGGCAGTGAACATCACGAAAAGGTTTAGCATATCTCTGAACCTCCGACTCCTTGAGTCCATCGAGATTCCTGGCAATCCCGTTTACGTGGTCCGCACGAGCCACACCAACGTGGCCAGGTAGATCAATCCGAACCACGCGATGGCGGCGACAATAGCATCGAACATCGGTAGTCCTCCCCACGCGCGGGTCTTTGCGCAGGCCGCCCACCGCGCCGGGGGCGGTACCTGCGACAAAGTCTACCCGATCCCCCATCCGCAGGGCAAGGACCGTCGCGGGTGGATTGTGCGTTTCGACCTCAGCCTACTCACGCCAGCCTTGTGAGCATATCTGCCCAGTGCGGACGGCCTCGCACGGCCCGTTGACACCCTCGCTAGGGCTTCCTATCGTAGCCCGTCCCGGCGAGAGAGAACCCGAGGATGAGTATGATGGAATCCGTGCTCGAGACACCCCTGTACGACACGCACGTCGAGATGGGCGGACGAATGGTGGAGTTCGCCGGCTGGTCGATGCCGGTTCAGTTCGCGGGCATTACCGAGGAGCACATCCACACACGGACCGCGTGCAGCGTTTTCGATGTGTCGCACATGGGGCGGCTTAAGCTGACCGGCGACGACTGCGAGTCATTCCTCAACCGCCTGTGCACGCGCAACCTCTCCGGCGCGGACGTGGGGCGATCATACTATACGCACATGTGCCGCGAGGACGGCGGGGTCCTTGACGATCTGATCGTGTCGCGATTTGAGTTACACTGGGGGATTGTCTGCAACGGCATCAATCGTGTGAAAATCATCACGTGGCTCAGCAAACACAACCCAAAGACGGACGTCACGATCAAGGACGAGACGCTTTCGACAGCCATGTTGGCCATCCAGGGACCAAAAACTCTGGAACTCGCTCAGGAACTCGTCGACACGGACCTGTCCTCGATCAAACGCTATCGCTTCAAGACCTTCGAGCTGATGGGTATACCTATCACCATTTACCGCAGCGGCTACACCGGCGAAGACGGTTTCGAGGTTGTGATACCATCGGGTGTCGTCAAGATGCTCGTACCGAGGCTCCTGGGGACGAAGGAACAGCCGCACCCGGTCATCAAGCCCGCCGGCCTCGGCGCCCGAGACACATTGCGGATCGAGGCCGCGATGCCGCTCTACGGGCATGAATTGAGCGAGGAGATCGACTCACTGACAGCCGGTCAGGACTGGTGCGTCGACTTAACGAAGGATTTCATCGGTGCCGAGCCGATGCGAAAGCTCAAAGAGCAGGGATTGCCGCGCCGACTTGTCGGGCTCAGACTCGAAGGCCGCCGGATCGCCCGGCAGCATTACAAGGTGTACGGTGACAGCCGGGAGGTTGGTGAGATCACGAGCGGAACGCTAAGCCCGACGCTCGGCGTGAGCATCGCCATGGCGTTTGTCGCCGGCGAGTTCGTGGAAGAAGGCACGGAGCTTGGGGTCGAGATTGGCAGCAAACGGGTGGCTGCCACGGTCGTCAAGCTCCCATTCTATAAACGTCCCAAGTAAGACGTTAGACTGGATTTCGCAAGCGAATCGGGCGAGCAAAGGCGCGAGAGCTGGCAAGACGGCAGAGAGAACCCATGAACGTTCCAACCGATCGAAAGTACACGGAAACGCACGAGTGGTTTCTTCCAAACGACGACACTGTCACAATGGGCATCACGCAGTACGCCGCGGATGAGCTGACCGACATCACCTATGTGGAACTGCCTGAGGTGGGCACGACCGTGAAGGTGGGTGATCAGATCGGCGAGGTCGAATCCGTCAAGGCTACGTCAGACATCAACACAGCCGTGGGCGGCGAGGTGGTCGAAGTCAACACAGCCCTGGTCGATCACCCCGAACTCATCAACGACGACGCCTTCGATGACGGCTGGATGATCAAGATCCGGCCGGACTCAACCGAGCCGCTCACAGCCCTGTTGGACGCCAAAGAGTACACGAGCTTCGTCCAAGACGCGGTTTAGAGCGTTGCCCGTCTTCACGTATCGAGCCGTATGCTCAAAGCTCGTGCGGACGTTCGCAGGACTCCTCGGGTGCTACGGGCCGCTTGCCTGCCCGTGTCTTGCTACAGGATAGCACTGGTAGCAAGCTGCCAGTAGCACTCGGCGCGGAGCGTGGGCACCGCCCATCCCGGCGCGCCGGGAAGCCCCTAGCAGTTCATTCGACGCCGAAGGTGTCGAATCAAGTAGCGGCCTGCGTCCTCGCAGGCCGTTGGGAGTCACGGAGGGCAGGTGATTCACCTGCCGTCATGGCCATGACACCACGCGTGCATTGACCCCAACGCCGGCCTCCTTGAATGATGAAGAGCTGCGCCCCCACCTCTGTGCCTTGCCGATAGGTCCGGGCACCGGACCGACCAAATGAGTATGCTGTCCCCCGATTGATTTGATTGATCTTGATCCCTGTCCCCCGATTGCCTCCGATTGCCCGAGTATGCTGTCCCCCGATTGGTCCCCGATTGTCGATTGTGCGATTGTGATTGTGGTTAGTCGTTCGCGCCGGCGGATTCGAGGTCCTCGCGCAGCACCTCAATCAATACATTGGTGCAATCGTCAACCGTTTTCGGGCTCATCTCGGCGAAGATCGACCAGTGCGAGTTCAGCAGCACCACGTACGCCAAGCGATTTTCGCCGTCGATGATGTAGCAGTGGATACCGCCAACGCTCCCGCCGCCTAGGAACAGATACTCGGCCAACAGCCCGTATTCCGTCTCGACCGGATGATCTGTGACATAGGTCGCGAAATCCTCTGCACTTTCGCGCAGCATTCTGGCCTGGTTGTGGTGCCACGGTCCAGTGACGGGCACATGCTCCTGTGAGACGGTCACCTCCGCGAGATTATCATCGGTAAGGAACTCGCCGATTCTCGCCGCACCGTTTGCGTCGTAGGAGGATTCCTGGCCGTTGCGAACAAACGCGGGGAATACGGTGATGGAGGTGTTACCGAGGCTTCCTAGAAACGCTTCCTTGGCTGCCGGATCAACCGGACTCGCGCAGCCCGCAACAAGGACAACAGCCATTCCCACGAAGGTGACTATACAGCTTACTTGTTTTTGTGACTTCATGATTTTTCTCCTCAGTCTAGTTCTGCCAAACATCAAACATGACGAATACGAGTGGTCGCCGGGTTATAGCAAACTCTGTTTTCGTGTGGCCACCGAAGGCGCTTGGCGAGCCGCGGACTTTAGCCTGCGCGGATGTCCGCGCGGTTTGAAGGCGGCGGCTCGCTTAATAGTGCCACCCACGTGGGGCGACGCAACGCGAAACCGAAGAACGCTATTGGGCACGAGAGGCATTGAGACCCTACCGTAGATAACCCTTCATCCGTTTCGCAACCAGAACGCCGCAATCGTCGAGCGTCTTCGGATCGATGCTTTGGAAGTCGCCGTGATGGCTATTCTGGAAATCGACGATCACCCATTCGCCCTGGCGATCGCAGATGACGAAATGCACAGCCATCACACGCCCGTCGCGTGGACTCATCATGTAGTCAGCCAAAAGCGCGTAGTCGGACCCGGGCGGGTTCTGCTTCACATGGTCTTGAAATGCGCGAGCCAGATCCCAGAGCATTTTCTGCTCGTTGTGCGCCGGTTCAATCTTCACGCGCAGCGGAGAGTCCAGGGCGCTGGCCTCACACAGCTTCTTTTCGCTGAGCAGCTTCGCGAGGTGAGCGGCGCTCTCCTTGCTAACCTCGTCGTCAGAAAGCCGAACAGAGAGAACCGCCACTTTCGCGCTCCGGTCGGCTTTCTTCATGACCGCCTGGCGCTGCTCCATGGCGGCCCACTCCGCCTTGTCGGGTGCCGGCGAGTTCCGGGCGAACATTCGGGCGAATTTCCCCTCACCGGTGTCCTTCTTGGCGGTTTCAGGCAGATCCAAGAGCCCACGCAATCGCGCCGTCAACAGAACACAGCAGCTCATGGGGCAGTCCGGGTTGACGCGCTTGAAATCAGGGTCATCGGGCGTTTGCCGGTCAAGCCATAGGGCTTGCCCGGCCTTGTCCACCACCACGGCTCGGATCTCGTCGAAGCGGGGGGGACCCGTACGCCCGAGGAACTCACCGTAGAGAGCATAGTCGGTCTTGATCGGGTTTTTGCACACGAACTCACCGAGCAGTTCCGCAGCCTGGTCAAAGTCAGCATCCGCTGGGAGCAAAAAGGCCGTATCCGCCACTTCCAGACTGTCCATGCCCGCTTGCTCCAGCATCAGGCCTACCACGTTCGCAATGTCTGCGCCGATGTCCCCAACATCCTTCGCTCCGTTAGTGTTCCATAGAACCACCGGGAAGATGGTCAGCGAAGCCTTCGCCCCCTTTGCCTGCATGGCTTCGAGCCGCTTTTGCTGTTCGGGCGGTAGCTGTTTGTCTTTCCCGGCCGCCCGGCACGCCGAGGCGAAAGAGCAAACAGCTAATCCTGTGGTCAATGCGGTCAATAACATTCGGATGGACCTGTGGTCTCTCATGACTATCTCCTTCGTAACAACAATTCGTAATGTAAGCACATACTTACATTATGGCCAAAATGGTTTCCAACGACATTCCACATACGTCGACACCTTGAGGCAATTGACGACCCGGTGATCCCAGGTGTCGGCGACACCACCGCAAGTCCTGTAAGCAACGTTCGGTTGTAAGAGTCATTCTCCACGGCACCCCACCTTCAAGCGGAGGTTTGTATTGTAAGTGAGCACTTACGATATCCGCATAGAAAACCGAATCCGGTCACGTGTTCCGCCCATCCAGCAAGAGTCGACCAACATGAGCAAACAACCGCTTTCGCCCCCGATCGGTCAGTAATCCCAACTCCCGGCTGATGTTGGCCACGTTCCCCAGTCCCACAATCGCCCAGGCTGACAACTCCGCCTCCGGACGTAGTCTTTTTGCACCAGCACCGCGATGTGCGGCAATCTGCTGGTGAATAAAGTGGTGAAAGCGCCCGTACATTCTCTCCAATGCGTCACGGATCTCCGGTTCATTCGTTTCGCTGAGACCCGCGAAGATGATTGGATGCAGGCCGGATTCACCGTAATGCTCCGCCTCGTATTGCAGCAGTCGTTCTGCCGGATCGGTGTTGACGTCGCCCTCGCTGAGGATTCTCTGCCAGATCTCGGCGGACTGCTGGTACACGTAGTCGATGGCGGCGACGAACATCGCCTTTTTGTCCGGCCAGAGGCGGTACAGGATGTTCTCGCGGACATTACATCGCTGGGCCAGCTCGGCCGTCGTCGCCCGCCGGTAGCCCAGCTCGGCGAACGCCCGGGCGATGACAGGTAGGAGCTGTTTGCGTTTCTGCTCGGTCTGGTTGGGTCGTGGCATTGCCTGTTGAGTGCTCCCAACATTGCAGTTTCGTAAGCGAACACTTACAGTATGACACATAAACCGCAGCCTGTCAAGAAATTTGCGAAAATCGACAAAAAAAGGAGACCTGCCTCCCTACGAGTCACCGGGTGTGCCCGGGCTGTCCTCACCGGTGCATGGCAGAATAAGCGGGGAGCACGAATCACATACTGGAATCGCTGATCCGGACTGGAAACGCGCGTGGCGCGACGGGGGCTCGCCCGCTCCCTCACGATCGCAGCTCTGATCGGGCGTACCCATCCCGCCGGAAGTGTCACAGACCCGTCCTCCGCTCCGATCCTAGCACTTGTGGTGCGAGCGACTACAAAATATAGTTGATGATTGGTCAACTGATCGTGGTGATCGGTTCTTCGGATTTCCGCGCGGTGAAGCAAGGAGCGTTACCATGCCTGGTGATCCTGTGTGCATTCGCAAGGTCAACTCGGTGGAAGAGGCGGAGATCATCGCAGCCTGGCTTGAGGAACGCGGCGTGGAGGCGACGGTGGTGGATTCCAGTAACCCCGGTGTGATGGCGTTCGGCGTGACCGATCTGGAGGGCGTCGCCATTTACGTGGCCGACGTCGAGACGGCCGATCGAGCCAAATCGCTCCTCGCCGAGCATGACGAGGAACACGCCGCGGTCACGGTGACTGGGTCTGGAGTCGAAACCATGGACGTGACCTGCCCGGAATGCGGGCGGGTTGGATCATTCCCGGTCGAGCTTCGCGGAACCGTGCAGGAGTGTCCTACGTGTGGCACTCACATCGATGTGCCCGCCGGCGACGGATGACCCCGTCCGCCTTGCCTCCGTACGCCATGCCTATGGTTCGGTTCGCCTGCGCCGGCCTCTGCGGGGACGGCGGAGTCTTTCTTCGTCCTGTTGTCTGCCGGTACCGTCCTGAACGACGACGGGCCTGTCGGAAAAGTCATTGATCGGCGCGACCTTCAGGTTTCGAATCTCGACGGGCCCGTAGGCAACCAGTGCAAGAGGGTAATCCACGTCCGGGGCGTTGCCGGCTGCGTAGCGAAACGCCGGGTATCGCCCCTTGCATTGCCCGTCAACGTATAGGGCCAGATCGTCCGACCAGACGCACACGATTTTGTGCAGGTTGATGTCGGGCAGCGGCGTGAGGACTTCGACGGGCGTATCGTTGCAGTGGGCGTCGAGCTGGGTGAATCCGAACCAGTGGTTCGTGTCACCTGGATGACCAAGGAATTTAACCTCGCAACTGACGGCGGCCGGCGCGGTCTCGTGCATGCGGATGGCGAGCAGGCGCGAGTCGTCCTTACCCGTGATGGTGCAACGGAGTCTGCCCTCCTCGGCGGACCAGTCCCGTTTCGACGTTCCCACGCCGGCAAAGGCACCAAGGGAATCGAGGTCGACGGGTCGCCAGTTGTCCACCACGTTCTCGACGGTATCCCACTCGTTGACCAGGGGGCGAAAGATCGCCTGGTTGCCCTTACGGGCGACGGCGACGTCCGTCGTGTCGGCCGCGTCATCAAGGTCCTTGATATACCGGACCATCATCCACTCAACCCACCGGCGCTCGAACTCCTCGACGGCGTTTTCCTCTGGGATGCCCAGCGCTGCGGCACACGCGGCGTCGTGACCGTTGCCGGCCGCCAGCTCACTCAGGAAGGTGTGCATCGCCGCAGGACCGGTCTCGAAGACGTAGAGGACGACTGCTGCCGCCTGCTCATAAAAGAGCGAGATGCGGCTGGGGTATGTTTCCTGGTTGAACAGATCGTGCATGCGGAAGTACTGACCGGCGATCACCTTGCGTGCCAGTCTTGCCGCCTCGCCGTAATGGTCGCGAGTCTGTTCGAATCTTCCGGCGACGGCTTCGTGCATCCACAGCGGGGCGGGTCGTCCGGCGAAGAACTCGTTTATGACGGCGTGAGTCAGTTCGTGCGGCAGGACGCTCTCGATGCCGTATTTCCACAGGCCACTCCCGCCGCCGGTGCTGCGCCCCCCGCCCTCTTGAAGCTGGTAGAGCAGGATGCACTGGGTCTGGCCGCTGACGTGCCCCAGGGTGACACCACCGGAGCCCGCCGGCGCGCCATGCTGCACGTAATCGTTGTATGTCGGGTAGACGATAATGGGGAACCGCACCGCCCACGACCGTCCGCCAAACAACTTCTCGTTCATGAAGTCCAGATAGATCTCAGCCCGCTCGCCGATGACTTTGGAGAGCCTCTCGTTGGCGGAGTAGACGGTGAAGTGCTCCGTTTCATAGGCGAAGGCCGGCACCTCCTGGGCGTGTGGCGGCGGTAGGACGGGCGGACGGTAGCTCGAGTCTTCGATGATCTCCAATCCGTCCCAGACGACCGCAGGCATCGTAATCTTGAAGGGGTCCTTACGCGGACTTCCGGATGACAGATTCGCGACGTCGGTCTCGTCCAACTGCTGCCTATGCAGGCGGCTCAACGCTCGTCGTGCCTTGCGAAGGTTTGCTTCATTGTGCGATACGATCAACAGATCCCGCCAGGTGCCGATCGCCTCATCGGGCATTTTGGCCTTCTCATACGCTTCGGCCAGGAGGATTCGGGCGGCGTCATGTGCGGGATTCTCTTTGACCTCTTTCGTCAGCAGGTTGATCACCTCGCGGTATTTGCCCTGGTCCATCAGTGCGTCGACGTTGTCGAGGTCGGCGCCGTAGGCGGTGACGGAGCATGCGAGCAACACCGAAGCGAACCACGACATCCGGACTCGTTGCGTGTGAAGTCGGGGGCGAAGCGGCTTAAACATGGGTTCTTCCCTTTGCTTTTTTGACGGCCTTGATCATCTGCTTGTACCGTTCGTTGGTCTCCAGCAAGTCCTTCCGAAGGTCTCGCAGAGCTTGCGGATAGTGATCCACCCTGTCGAGCATGTAGTCGAGCAGTCTGGTGACGGGCTTGGCTTTATCCAGGAAGTCCTCGCATCGTTCGCGCCACTGCCGGCGGCCGTCTTTCGTAAGCCGGCCGGTCCTCGACTCGAAAGATGGATTGAAGTTCTCCGGACTACTCTGGGCGACCTCATCGAGCAATCGGTCCCGGACCGCCAGCAGGTGATTTAGTTCCGTGCGAATGAGGTCCAACTCGAATGCGGTACCGTAGTCGCCGAGAATGGCTTGCGCTTTGGCGAGGGCGGCCTCGGCGTGCTTGAGGTCGTCGATGTATGGGAGGTACTTGCTGACGTCGCCGGTTGCCGGCAGCTTCTGGCACGCATTGTAAGTGATCTCCGGGTCCAACTTGTCCGCAAAGGCCTTGACACTCATCCGATCCTCGACGAGCAACTGCTCGCAGGTCTCTTCGAGGGCGATCCGCATGACCTGGTGATCCTTCAGGGCGCCGAGTTGCCGCGCCTCTTGCTGCACCTGTTCGTCCTTGATGAAGTTGCGGGCATGCTTCTCGCCGACGTAGCGCAGGTTGTAGTCGGGATTGGCATCGAAGATGGCCAGGTGCGCCGAAGCGCGGATCTTCTCCTGGGGTGTGCCGCTTTCCGTCTTTTCCTCAAGGAGTTGCCGGGCGACTTCCCATTGCCCGAGCCGCTCATTGATTTCAATGATGAGCCAGTCGATGCGGATTCGAATCGCCTTGCTTTCCGTGTGGTCGTGGAACGGTTCGAGCCGTGCGCGGGCTCGCTCATACTGCTTGAGTTCGTATTCGGCTTGGGCATTTAGGACGGCCTTTATCGGAGCGGGCAGGTCGGCGAACTTGTTGACGGTGTCGGAATCAAGCGAATCCACACTCTCGATGATCTCTTCGATGTTCTCTCGGCGGTAGGTCCGTTCGCCGAAACGCGTGCTCACGTGGATCGTATACTGCAATTCACGGATGACCTTGCCCTCGACGAAGCTCCCGTCCTTTAAGATGATTGTGTCGGCCCGTGCGGCCGACGCCAGTATGAGCCCTGCCAGCAGTAACCTTGCGCGAAACATGATTCCCATTTCCGTAATGATTGTTATTGGGTCGAGTGCCCGCTCACCTTCCACTCGTAGGCGGTCAGGAATGCGTTCATCGTGAGTTCTCTAGCGTGTTTTGGCATTACCCCGCGGCAGCCGGGATAGTAATGGTACCCGATCCCCGACGAGATATCATAGGCGCTGTACACGCCGGCCGGCTTCCCGTTATAGCGGATCGAGTACAGGTCACACCGCCCCGTGGCGGAAAACTGGGTATGCAACGCCCCGCGCAGGTCGACCTGGACGACCTCGAATCCGATGGTCCCCGGGATTTCTCCGGTGTAGATCGGGTCGGTCCGGCGCAGCTTCTCGAGTGTAACCTCTCCGAGTCCTTGCAGGACCGCTCGGATGCGCTTATCCCAATCTTCCCGCCCGCTGACGACGTCGATGAACACGTACCGGCCCGCCCGGATGGCCTCGAGCAGTTGTGCCTTGACTGTCTCGAACGGCGTCGCCTCACCGGTGACGCTGACCCATAGGATGTCCTCTTCCTTGGGATCGCTCACACGGGCAACGCTCAGCCGGAAGTTGGTCTGCATCAACTGATTCATCGTGTCGATCAGGTTCGGGTAGGCCGGGATATCACTTCCGACCTCCATGTGGGCGGCCTTCATGAAGTGCGACGGCATCGAGCCTATGGCGTGCGTCGACGGTTCGAAGGAACTGCGAAGAGGCGTGCCGTCGGTCGCGTACGTCAACAGATTGTTCATCAGAGCGAAGCTGTCCTCGTGGTCGTCCACCTCATAAAGATGCCATTGGCACGACCAGCTTTCGGCGGGAAGGAAGAGAAAACGCCGGAAACCGTTGTCCAGTGCCTTAACAGCCGGGCGCGATGACAGCTTGCTCTCGATCGAGAAGATCGGGGAGTCGGGCGGAAGGTCCTTCAGTTTGTATTCCGGGAACGTACGCCGAAGTGCCGATATGATCGTTTGTCGGCGCGTTTCCTGGCCCTGAGTAATATCGATCACGACCGTACCACCCGCGAAGCAGTATTCGCGAATCTTGTCCCACTTGTCATCGGACCAGTCGGATGGGCCGACGACGCTGAGCAGCATCAGGGGGACTTCGACCAGCTCGCGCACGTCCCGATCAATCGTGGTGCGTCGCCAGTTGAAGGGACGCCCACGCTTCCCGCCGAGGTAGCGCACCAGGTGGGCGACATCACCGTTGTACTGGGTCCAACCCTCTTCGTTCTCACCCAGGATGATGCGCTGGCAGACCGTGGGCGCCGCTCCCGCCCCGAGGATCGACAATGCCTGGGCCGTCCGCGCGATGGTGGGGGACTCATCCCAGCTCTGGTCTTGGCCGCGCACCCCGAACATCCCCGTCTCCCGGTCGTAGTGCGTCAGCAAGTCCCGCGCCGATTCCGCGAAATGGTCCTTGCCGTTGAAGTGGGTCAGGCCGGAAACCTCGCCCAGCAGTTGAAGCGCGGTCGGTTCGAAGTAGGGATCCGGAACGTCCTCGGACGACCAGAATCCCCGCACCGGTTCCTGGTAGTTGCGGTCCAGCCAATCCAAGGCGTGTTCGATCGCTCGAAGTTGGTTACGGCTGGCGAGGTATGCGTTGCATCGCCGCCCGCCGAACCCGGCAGCTATGTCGAGCGACGTGATGAGGTCGGCGGCGCCGAGCGCCGTGTACGCACCGGTCGTCGCCTTGCCGACGCCGCCATACCGTTCCAACCTTTCTCGGAAGCCGCCGTCGTATGCCTGCGCGCTGGTCCAGTACTGCAGGAGGCGCCGCCAGAGGCGGGTCTCGATCTCCGCGCGGGCGAACCTCGCCTCGCGGAGGGCACGCAGGACGATCGCCGTGTGGGCATTGTCGGATTGGATGGTCACTGCGTCCTCCGGTTGCTCATAGGGACTTCGCGCCGCCCAACCGCCGTCATCACATTGGGCGTCGGTAAGAAAGCGGATGTCGGCGTGAATGATCCGGCTGAAATCATCGAGTCCGCCGTGACGGGCCAGGCAGCGGAGCCGCTGGGCGACCGTTTCCGTGCCCCAGGGTTGGTCTTCGGCGGGCTCCTGCTGCGACAGCCATTGCATTGCCGGCGCCAGCGCGCTGGAATTCGGATCCAGCTCGGCGAGCGCTGAAACAACAAGTGACGTTATTCTGACACTATCTTCGGCGTCGTTCCCCACCCAGTAATGCTCGGCATTTTGGGCCAACAACAGCGCCTCGGCGCCCCGATCGAGTGCCTTGGCGATGCCGTCCTCCACAGCGCTGCGGATTGGAATGTACCGAACGGGGACCGGCATGTCGGCTTCCTTCGCCAGGGACTCGCGGGTCTCGGCTTCCCGGAACGAGAATCGCCGCACCGAGAACAGTCCCCCCTGGGTGGAAGGTCTGAGCACGACCCAGGCGCCGCCGGTTTGTCTCGGGAACGGCTCGATCCTGACGACGCCGTGAGGGATCAGCATCCGTTGGATCCTGTCGTCGTCCCCGGCATCCGGGTTGCGGATCGTAACCTCTGCGCCGGCGGGTTCTCCGTCGGTCCAAAGCGCGGGTATGGTCGCCGGGAATCCTGCGTCGGACACGGCGAAACCCGGGCCATTCTCGAATTCCCACTCATAGTTGCGTCCGGGCCTGACATTGCCTTGAATCCGCAGCCATATCTCTATCTGTTCAATGCTCACCGAAGCGGTCGAGGCGATGTTGCCTCGCGAGTCGATGGCCAGGGCGTCCCCGGTGAATCCGACGAACAGGTCCCGACGCACCACCGAGTTGGGTTGGCCCGACCGGATGACAACATGACCGAAGTCGAACGCCGGGTCGTTGAATCGGTAGATGACCGCCTTGCCTGTGAAACTGTCGCGACCCACAGCCCGCCTGAACGGCAGGTCCCCGTAATTACCGATCGCCATAATGTTCGGCCCGGCGAGACTCACGGTCGGGTCCACCAACAGTGCTCCAAACAGCAGTCCGGTCAGTATGTAATAGCTGTACCTACGTTGCTTCACGATGAATCCCCATTGGTTGTAAGATCGTCGTCGATGCAGATGGCAGGCCTCCACAGGCTACGGGAGCGCCTTAGTCCACGGAATCCCCACGCGTCAGTCCTTGAACAGGTCTATTCGCGTTATCTCAGGTCGAGCCTTGTTGACATCAAGACGCCGCGAAACGCCACACGAGCGTCTTTGGGACACCCCGTGTGACGTCCCGTCCATGTTCCAGCCGGCCTGCATACGTCGCCACTTACCGCTGATTGTATTTCATTCCGCGACCGAAACTACAGTATAGCCGGTGACGCGCTTTTTTTCTACGGCGGCAAAGTTCGCTTGAGGTTTAATGCAGGGCAATCGCATCTTATTTATATCTGGTGAGGCTCTGGGGCGGGTGCTATCT
>CAZJTP010000096.1:4782-16174 GCA_964548955.1 uncultured Phycisphaeraceae bacterium | reverse complement strand
TTTTGTTTAATGAAATCGCTCACGAATGACCCTCAAAAAGGGCAAAAGTCGAGATTAGAGCGCTCAAGGATTCCATTGTATGATACGGCATCATGACCTTACCCGTTGTCGCCATTGTGGGTCGGCCCAATGTGGGCAAGAGCAGTCTGTTCAACGCAATTGCGCGCCGGCGGACGAGCATCGTTGAGCCGACGGCCGGCGTTACGCGCGATCGCGTGACGGGCATCTGCGATATCGACGAGACCTACTTCGAGCTCGTCGACACGGGCGGGCACGGCATCGTCGACCGCGACGATCTTGATGAGCACGTCGAGCGGCAGATTCAATACGCCATCGACCAGGCCCATCTGATCCTCTTCGTCGTCGACGCCCGCGAGGGGTTGACGCCGCTTGACCGCAATACGGCCGACATGCTGCGACGCCATGCTTGCACGGATCACGTCCGCCTGCTGGCCAACAAGGTCGATGAGCCGCACATGGAAGCCGGGATCGGCGAGTTCAACCGGTTGGGGTTCGGTGAACCGCTCGCGGTCAGCGCCGTCAGCGGTGTCGGCCGCTCCGATCTTCGAGAGCTGATCCAAGAGGCGGTCAGCGGTGTGACCGACGATGTCCCGGATGATCCCGTCATGAAGATCGCCATCGTCGGTAAACGCAACACCGGGAAGAGCAGCTTCATCAATTCGCTTACAGGTGAAGAGCGCGTCATCGTCAGCGAGATTCCCGGAACAACCCGCGACAGCATCGACGTGCGGTTCGAGAAGGACGGACGGACCATCGTGGTGATCGACACGGCCGGGATCCGCAAGAAAAGCAAGATCGCGGACGACATCGAGTTCTATGCCTATTCACGGGTGACGCAGTCGATCCGCCGGGCCGACGTTGTCCTGTTTTTGATCGACGCGACCGTGCCGGTCGGGCAGGTCGACAAGCGGCTCGCGGCACTTATCGCCTCCGAGTACAAACCGTGCGTCCTGGTCGTTAACAAATGGGATCTTGTGAAGGGCCGGGCTGCGTCGGACGACTACGACGAATACCTGGCGAAGGTCCTACCGGAGGTGCGGTATGCACCGGTTGCGTTCACTTCGGCCGTCACCGGGCGGAATCTGTTTTCGACCATTGACGTAGCCACCGAGCTGTTCAAGCAATCGCGAATCCGCGTCGGCACGGGTCGACTCAATCAGGCGTTGCAGCAGGCCGTCGCCGCCAATACACCGCGAGGCAGACGTGGCCGAAAACCGCCCAAGTTCTTCTACGCGACGCAGGTCTCAACGCAGCCGCCGACGCTTGTCCTGTTTGTCAACGGGCCTGGGTTGGTGACGCGAAGCTACGAGCGTTTTCTGCTCAACCGGTTCCGCGACACGTTGCCGTTCGGCGAGATTCCGATACGATTGGTGTTCAAGGGGCGACGTGAGAGAGCCCAACAAGCACTCTAGCGACGCATGGCGATTCCCTCGAAGGTCAACGTGCAGGAAAGGCACTGATGAGCATCGAACTTCATTGTCCAAAATGCCAGAAAATGATCCGAGCGCCCGACAACGCCGGCGGGAAGCGCGGCAAATGCCCATACTGCAAGAACGCCGTCTACATCCCGATGCCGCCCGATGAAGCCGGGGAAATCCCGCTCGCCCCGATCGATGAGGTTGAAAAGCAAGAAATCGAGAAGCTCAAGAAGGAATCCACCCAATTCGCAGTCGCGATTGACCACGCCAAGGAACCGGCCGTGGATGATGACGACACCGATGTGCCCGCGGGCGGAGGAGAACCCGCGGGTGAAGTCTTCGATTTCGGTGCCGAGGTAGAGGACTTTGTTTGCGCGATGCGCGATTCGAAGCTCGACGAAGCTGAAGCCGCCGCTGCCAGACTCAAAAGGAGCAGCACGGAAGCGCGTGACTACGTCCAAGGCTTGTTGCTCGACGAACTACCGCGCACATACGAGAACGTTCCCCCGCCGGTGGCGAAAGGCTTCTTGAAGACCTTGCTTGACCGGTTGTCCTGAGCCCCTGCGCAGTGCATTACATTGCCTGTCAACGTTTCCCATGAGGGGCGATGCTGTGTCCGGATGGGCGACAGCCTATAATCAGACGTTCACCAGAAACTCTTTGGCTGCAACCGACGACCGCTTCAGGCCCGGTGCGGGGTGCACCTCCACCGGCCGAGGTGAACGCATCGTGCCCGCAGGAGCCTTCGAGGATTGTGGTTGCCACCACGGTCCCGTGGATACATAATGCCGGGTCGAAGCGGAACGGACATCCCGAACGTTGTGCATACGAGGTTTTCTCATGCAAGACATTACGGAACATTTTGTCGAACTGATCAAGTCGACCTCCACGGACCTGTCGCCCGACGTTGAGACCGCGCTTATCGACGCATGCAGTCAGGAGAAGGAGGGCTCCGCCGCTCACGGGGCACTGGTCACCATCCTGGAAAACATCAAGTTGGCGCGCGAGACGGGTCGGCCGATTTGTCAGGACACCGGGACGCCGATCTTTTACGTCTGGTATCCGGTGGACATGTCTCAACGGCAGATGCGCGAGCAGATTCAAAGCGCCGTTCGCATCGCCACGGAGCGGGCATACCTCCGACCCAACGCCGTGGAGGCTCTTTCCGGCAAGAACAGCGGCAACAACACCGGCGTCGATTTCCCAACGATCCACTTCAATGAGTGGGAGCATGACTATCTGAAGGTCGGGCTGATGCTCAAGGGCGGCGGGTCGGAGAACTGTGGAGCTCAATACAGTGTTCCCTCGCCGGAGTTTCCGGCTTCACGTGACCTCAAGGGCGTCCGCAAGGCCGTTCTTGATGCCGCATATAAGGCACAGGGGCTCGGATGCGCCCCGGGGATTCTCGGTGTGGGCATTGGCGGAGACCGCGCGACGAGCATCATCAAAGGCAAGGAACAGCTATTCCGCACACTGGTCGATACCAACCCCGACCCCGAGCTGGACAAGATGGAAAAGCAGCTTCATCTGGAGATAAACGAGCTTGGCATCGGCCCGATGGGGTTCGGCGGGAAGACGACCGTACTCGGCGTAAAGATGGCCCAGCTTCACCGCGTGCCCGCTTCGTTCTTCGTGTCGATCGCCTATATGTGCTGGGCGGACCGGCGGAAGATCATGACGATAAAGAACGGCAGTATCACGATCGAAGCACCGTGACGCATCGGACGGGTGGTGGACGCAGCCGAGGCTTCGACACGAGATAGACAGGTGGAGACACACGAATGGCAACCAAGCTAATCATTCCGATCAGTGAAAAGGAAATTCGCGCCCTTAAGGTAGGCGATCAGGTTCTTCTAAACGGCGTGGTTTTCACCGCCCGCGACGCCGGCCATAAGTACATGATCGAGAACTTCGTCAAGGGCACCTGCCCCGACTCCGAAAAGCAGATGTACAAGGTCCTCAAGGAAGGGCTCAGCGGCGGGGTGATCTACCACTGCGGCCCGGTCGTCAGGAAGCGCGACGACGGCAGATATGAGTTCGTCGCCGCCGGTCCGACGACCAGCATCCGCGAAGAGCCTTATCAAGCCGACGTGATGGCGCATTTCGGCGTGCGTGGGGTCATCGGCAAGGGCGGCATGCGCGATAGGACGCTTAAAGGGTGTCAGGAGCACGGCGCGGTCTATCTACACGCCATCGGCGGGGCCGCTCCGCTAATCGCCGAATGCTGCAAGGAAGTGCTCGACGTTTACAAACTCGACTTCGGCGTTCCCGAGGCGTTCTGGAAGCTCCGCGTCGTGGACTTCCCCTGCGTGGTCACGATGGACTCTCACGGCAAGAGCCTGCACGACAAGGTCCGCACCGACTCCGAAGCGAAGCTGCAACAACTCCTGGCCGGTTGATCGAAGTATGTGGGACAGACTTTCGAGTCTGTCAAGCAACACAGCGACCAGTTAACGCGTAGGGTCCATTTCAGCCGGGTAGTGGAATGTCGGGCAAAGCCCAACCAACAAACTCGTATGGTCGTGCGGAAGCGAGCGAAACTCAAGTTGTACGTCGGGTCACCAGACCCGCCGGGAGAATGTGTCAGGACCTGTCGGGTCTTCTTGATCCGACCCGGCTTCGAGATCACGACGCGCTGACGGGTCGGCGTTTTCCTGAATGGTCAGACTCGCTGAGGTAGTGCTGCACTATCATGGTATACAGGCCATTGCGGATGCCGGCATGGCGGACGACGCCTTGCACGTCGCCGGTGATCTCATGCAACTCCTGCATGCGCGTTCGATTCGCAATACGTTTTGTCATGGGCAGCAGTCACCGCAGTCCGGCAAAGGGGTGTTGATCCAGGTCTCAAACTCTCCCGCGCCGTTGAGCAGATCAATCACGCGCAGGATGTCAGGCGGAGCCAACAGGCCGCTGTGGTCGACGTCCTCACTGTACAGACCCCAGGGCGGGACGTCGACGCCGTTGAGATAGTCGATCATCCTCAAGATGTCGGACGGACTCGCCTGACTGTCGCCGTTCACATTAGCCGGATGTGAGACGAACCGGCCGGTCGCAACCGCGCCGTTCTCGTCCGTGTACGTGATCGTGGTTGCCTCACCGGGTGCGATCGGGCGCTTGAGCGTAACCGTACAGGTGTCGTCGCCGCCACATATGACGCCGACAATCTCATTTCGCTCCCACTCGGGCAGATACGACGGATGAAGATGGGGATTCTCGTTGGTCTCGCACAACGTCCAGCAACATGGATCATCCGCGCCCACCGGTGCTCCGACGACGATCGCGTCAATGCCCGAAAGACGGTTCGCGTTGTCGGGTGTATGCGGTTGACGAGCATCGACCACACCATCCAGCGGGTCGATCCAGTTGACCTCGCCGGCCGGGCACGACAAAGGTGCGGATGAACAGTAGGCCCTCACGTCGAGCCGATAGACTCCCCGGTTCCTATCTGCTCTGGCCACCACGATGGCATAGTACGTCTGACCGGGCACCAGACCGGCTGCGCAGAGCTTCGAGTTGTTGGGCTGCGTACCCAACCCACATGTGCAGGCATCTCCGGCATCGTCGTTGCAGCCGATAGTGATCAGGTTGTTGCACGCCCATTGCTCATCGAACACGCATGTTGAATCATCCACGCAGTCTTGAGCGGCGACACTGCACGCGGCCCCGTCGTCACAGACTCCGCGGTCCGGGTTGCGCACCCGAAAGATCTGTAGTAGGGAATCATCAGCCGGGGCGCCTTCCCCGGCGGCGCTGCAGCATGTGCTTAGCTGTACGGACGAGAACTCATCCTCCGGTTTGGAAGGCTGTGGAGCAATAAACTTGTACCAGATCGTACCGACCCCCGTGGTCCCGGGTGCATTGCCGTAACAGCAGAAGCCCGGATCGCTCGGGTCCTCGGTGGCATGCAAGACGCCGCCCATCGTGCCGCTGCTGGGAACATCCACGAGTTGCGCACCGTGCTGCGGATCGGCATCCCAACACACATCATTGAGAGGCGGCAAGTCGCACACGAACAGCGAATTGCTGGCGCAATTCTGGTCCCATTCGTACTGACAGCAGTAGGGGTCCTGTTCGCATTGGGCGATACAGCAACACCGGTCATTGCATCCAACCAGGTGCGAATCCACAGGCCTTGGTATCGCACACTCCCCTTCACCATCGAGGCAAACATCGACCAGGCCGCAGTTCTGACAGGGACCGCCACATGCATAACCCTCGTCCCAGAAACCACCCAGAGCGTCGCATTCCTCCTCGGTGAGGTTGTGGCAGCTTCCATTGGGCTCACAACAGGCTGAGGTGCCGCAGGGCGGTGTAAACGGGTCGGGATCGCACACAGCCCCCTCGGTCCACCTGCCCGCGCAATCACACTCTGTTACGTTCTCCGTGCAAAGACCGGTGTCGTCATCGCAACATGCACCAAGTTCACATTCGTCCGGGATGCCGTTTTCGTTGCAGTCGCTGCTCGCACCGGCGGCGATGTCGCAACTGTCCGCGATTCCGTTCTCATTGCAGTCCGGTTCGCATTCATCCGGGATTCCGTTTCCCGTGCAGTCCTCGGAGACGCCGTCGCGTATGTCACATTCATCCAGGACGCCGTTGTTGTTGCAGTCGGTCTCACAACGATCGGGCACGCCGTTACCGTCACAATCGGTCCCGCCTTCGTTGATTAATGGGCACACACAATCCCTGCAAAGTGCCGCATACGCATCCAGATCGGCGAGATCTTGCGCGCATCCGTAGCATCCTTCCGGGTCAGCCGGGTCATATTCCTCAGCGTCCGCCGTGTTGGCGCAGTTCTTCAGGAAGTCCGCCTCAGGCCCGGATGGGCTGCATCGCTCATCGATCTCAATCGCTACGATCGTGACTGGCGTCTCCATCGCCCTCAAAGCTCTGCACTGGTCGTAAGAGGCTCCGTGGTCGGACAGGGCCGCGTCGGTAGACACTATGAGAAACCGCCGTAGCGCATCGGGGGATATGAGAAAGATCGTCTCCGCCGCCTCGAGTGCCGGCGTTAGAGCGCTCCCTTGACCGAGCTGGGTTATCTGGTCGAGGGCGGCGCAGACAGTCTCCGCCGTCGCCGGGGAATCGAGGACGGTCAACGGGATCTCCACGACTTCCGTGCTGGAGAACTGAATCACCGCGACTGCCACGGTTCCGTCATAAGGCAGGAAGGCGTCGGGGCCGCACAGGCAGGTTCTGACGCCTTCCTTCTCCAGTTGAAACGCTCCGTACTCGCCGCCGGATATGCTCGACGATCCGTCAATGATAAAGATAAGGTCGGTAACTTCACCGGCCCGAGATGCCCACGCCTCAGTCAACACGAACGCGGCGCAGACGACCGCCACAGTGCCAAGCACGTGCCTTACTGATTGCATGGAAGGTTCTCCTGACGGCGACGCTGATCAACGGGTGCTGGTGTCAGCTTGCTTCTTCCTGCGACTCGTTATACCGCGCACGATTCATCAGTCGGCGCGAGAAATACGAGAGTCAAACACCTCGGCTGTCCGGTAAGATGTTAGGCTGGCATATTGGCCGAGGCAATTGGGTCCGGGAAAAGATAGCCCGTGCGTCGAAGATGATTGGTGAATGGAGTCGAAACAGCCTGGCTCAAATCAACGCGCTGACATCGACGCCCAGTGCACGGGCGATGCGCTTGAGCGTTCGGACAGTCGTGCGGTCCGGATTGCGTTCGATACGTGATATCTGCGATTGGGGGAGGTTGAGCTTCTCACCGAGCTGCTTTTGCGTCAGGCCCTTCGCTTTCCGGGCTGCAGTAATCCGCTCCGCGGCAAGCTCGAGCGCAAGATCGTCCGCGTCCACATATTCAGAGGCGGGGTCCTCCAGTTTCGCGATTGCACTCTCGACCATACTCGCTATGACCAGACGCTCGTATTCCTCAACCGGGACAAGAACGTGTGTCGGCTCGCCGTTCTCAATCACGTACGCGTGGTCCGTCTCGCGGTCAGTGGAGTTCGATGAAGGTCTCGGCCGGGGGCGACTGTTGCGGGTCGTGGACGCTAGCGATCTTCGAGTGCGGGTGGTCGTCAAGGGCCTTCGTCGGCTCTTTGTTTTCACCCTTGTCTCGGTAGTGGTTTTCGACATTCGAGCACTCGAATGTGGTCCCGAGCGATATCGTACTCGAAGACAGCTATGTTCCCCCGAAACCGGAAGAACCGCAGCATATATCGGCTGACCTTCGGGTCAGCTATAACCTGTGAGTTCGCGATCGGGTCTAAGCGAACCTTCTCAAGCCCTTCGTAGAACGATCCGGCTTCCTCGCGGTTACATCGATGCCGGATGTACCAAACGGCATCCGTGTGCAGTTCCACCTTGATGCGCATGCGCATACCTCCCGAGCGCGACACAGCACGCTTCGCAAAGATGCCATAACCTCAAGGTGGAACACGCATTCATCGGGAATGACGTTCATTGAACGCCGAAATGAGAACCTTCCAGCCCTCTCTTCCCTGCCACCCTTTGTGTCCCACGGCCGGGGGGTCGACCTACCTATTCGTATATCACATATAGTATATATCAGATTTGATATGTGTCAAGCATAATCTTAGGAATCTGCGAGTCGATTGTGCTCAGCCGTGCAGAAGCGGTCGGTCATACCGGCGATGTAGTCGCAGATGACGCGGTCTGTGCCCTGATCGTCAATGCGGCCAGAGAAGCGCTTCGGCAGGGAGTCGGGCTTGGCGCGATACGCATCGAAAAGTACGAGGACCATCTTTCGCCCCTTCGCGTCCATGGCAGCCACTTCATGGTGGTGATAGACGTGCTCAATCAGGAATTGCTCCAACTCGACCAGCCGTGCATCGGCATCAGCGGACGGCGTGACCATGAGTTGCCCGGCGGCGCGCACTTGTTCGACCGACTGGACGGATGCTAAACGTCGCCGTGACGTCTCGATCACGTCCGTCAGCCATGTATCGAGCATCGTGTCGAGGACGATCCGTCTGACCGCGTAAATGTGGGCCGTCTTGAAGGCCAATGTAACCTTGTCGAAGGCATCTTGCCACGCCGCAACGTTCTTGAGGTTTTCCAGGCCGACGAACTCTGCGCCGATCGCGTCCTCCAGATCATGGCAGTTGTACGCGATTCGATCCGCGGCGGAGGCGATCTGAGCCTCGATGGACGGGCCGGCTCGCTGAGTTGCTGTCTGGTCCGCTATGCTACCTGGCGAATCGTAACGCGTTGCGTGGGTGAGCAACCCGGCGCGGGTTTCGGCGGTCAGATTCAGACCACGGAAGGCCGGGAAGGGGTGTTCGAGATAATCCACGACTCGAAGGGAATGGGTGTTGTGATTGAATCCGCGGCAACCGGCCATGGCTTCGTTGAGTGCGGCTTCGCCGGCGTGGCCGAAGGGCGGATGCCCGAGATCGTGGGCGAGCATAATCGCCTCAGCCAGCAACTCATTGGCCCGCAAGACTACGGCGAGGCATCGAGCGATCTGAACCGCTTCGAGCGTATGCGTCAGCCGCGTCCGAAAGTGGTCGTGGTGCGACGGAGCGAACACCTGAGTCTTACCTTCGAGCCGCCTGAACGACGTGCTTTCAATGATGCGATGGCGGTCGAGGGCAAAGGGACTTCGCAACGGGTCATCGGGCTCGGGGTGCGTCCGACCGCCGGACTCGTTCGAGCGAACCGCATAGGGTGCGAGGTCGTTTTTGGATGAATTCGCCACGCGTTCCTCGTGGTCGTTCGATGATCCGGGCACCGCGGCCGCTAACCGCGCGGGTGCCGAGCCGCATGCTTCAGCTTGCGCGGTGCGACAATTCGCCGCAAGTTCCGCCGGTCCAAATCCGCGCGGGCTTTGAGCCCTCGGCTCGCGAAGAATGACACCTACGATCGCAGCCCAACGGCTTCGGCGTTTTTGACGAGCTCGGTGTACACGGCATCGAGCGAATCCGGGACGACCCGGACGTTACCGATCACGGGCATGAAGTTCGTGTCACCCGACCAGCGCGGAACGATGTGGGCGTGCAGATGGTCCGGCAGACCCGCGCCGGCGCACTGGCCGATGTTGTAGCCCACGTTGAATCCGTGCGGCGACAGCGCCTCCCTCAGAATGCTCACGGCGTCACGGGTGGCGCGGGTCATATCGGTCAGCTCTTCCACGCTCAGGTTTGTGATGTCGCCTTTGTGTTGCGCGTGGGCGATCAGCAGGTGCCCGTTGGTGTAGGGGAACCGGTTCAGCACGACGAGCGTGGATTTCGTCCGCCACAGGACACGGTTCTCGTCATCGCGCTCGGGGTGCTCCCAGTAGCGGCAGAGGAAGCAGCCGTCTTCCTCAGCTTCGTCCACGAGCGAACGGATGTACTCCATCCGCCACGGCGCCCAGAGGTTCTTGTTGAAATCGGCCATGACCGATCGTGCCTCCCGCTACTGTGAAGTCTATCAGCCGCGGCTGGTCGCAACAAGAAGAGGATTCTTTGCATCAGGTGATCGAGCGGTTAGACTTTAATCATCATGATGATGCAAGAGTCGCGAGCATGGATTGTTGCGCTGACGATCTCCGGGCTTGGGTTGACCTTGTGGGGCGGATGCAGTCGGGATGTGCGCCTGGCGGGTCGCAAGCTCCGTAGCGTGACGGTTGGGACGGCCACGCACTACGGTGTTACACTGGATCAAAATGCTTCGCCGCAGCAGGTGACCTATGTGCTTCTTCGCGCGATCCGGGATGATTTTCTGGCTCGTAGCGAACCGGAGCGTGAGGCCGCCCTCGACAAACAGTTCGACATATGCGCCGCCAACCGGATCGCTGCAAGGAACCGGGTACCAGCCAACCGGGATGAACTCATCTACAACGTCGTGTACCGTTGGACGCCGACGGTTTCGCACTACGCACACGACTTCGAAACGGAGTGGGGAAAGGCCCAAGAGCGTTTTGTCTTGAAGGGCCCAAGGCCTCTCCGGGGCTCCAACAACGGTCCGATGGAGTGCGAGGTGCTCACGGAGGTCGATGATCCCGGCGGTGATCCGAACGCCCGCGTGGTGTTGGCTGTTTACCTCGTGCAGGACAACGGATTTTGGCGGGTGTTGCACCTGGGATTCGACACGAGAAGGCGATCAATTGGGAATTAGTAATGTCGAATTCAGAATAGCGAATTGGAACAGCACACCCGTTCTGAATTTGCCATTCGCTATTCTGCCTTCGCTATTTACCGCAAGTGCATGGAACCCAAATCAATCACGGTCAAAGGTGCCCGCGAGCACAACCTTCGAGGCGTATCGCTCAAGCTGCCTCGCGGAAAGCTGATCTGCTTCACCGGCGTCTCCGGTAGCGGCAAGAGCAGCTTCGCGTTTGATACGCTTTTTGCAGAGGGGCAACGGCGGTACGTCGAATCGCTCAGTTCGTACGCCCGGCAGTTCCTCGGTCAGCTCGCCAAACCCGACGTTGATCAGATCACGGGCTTAAGCCCGGCCATCGCAATCCAACAGAAATCAAGCGGATGGAATCCCCGAAGCACGGTCGGGACGATCACGCAAATCCATGATTATCTCCGTGTGCTGTTCGCCCGGGCGGGACGACAGCACTGCACGAGCTGCGGTCAGCCGATCAGCGCGCAGACACGGGAGCAGATCATCGCGCGGATTCTCGAGTTGCCGGCCGGGACGCATGTGTTGATCCTTGGCCCGGTTGTTCGCGGGCAAAAGGGCGAATACCGCGATCTGTTCGATGACATGATCCGGCAGGGATATGCACGGTCCCGCGTGGACGGTGAGATCGTGGCTCTGTCGGATGCCCCGAAGCTGGCCCGTCACGTCCGGCACAGCATTGAGATTGTCGTGGATCGACTCACTATTTCGCCGACGGTTCGATCGCGACTGGCTGAAGCCGTTGAAAACGCGCTGAAGCTCGGTGATGGTACGCTCATCGTGCACGTGGTCGATTCCGACCGAGCCGCGGACGTTAATCCGCACAAACGTTCGGAGCGGGCTGCGGG
>CAZJTP010000096.1:0-4682 GCA_964548955.1 uncultured Phycisphaeraceae bacterium | reverse complement strand
ATTCCGACCGAGCCGCGGACGTTAATCCGCACAAACGTTCGGAGCGGGCTGCGGGCTTCAGCACGCGCGGACATTCGAGCAAATCTCCACCCGGTGACATACTCCTCTCCTCGCACTATGCGTGCCCGCGCTGTGATCTGAGTTTCGAGCCGCCGTCGCCCCAGCTTTTTAGCTTCAACTCGCCTACGGGTATGTGTTTGACGTGTGATGGGATGGGAACGACCTACGACTTCGATCCCGATCTGCTGGTGCCCGATCCACGTAAGTCGTTTCTTGGACTCGCCATCGCGCCGATGCGCACACGAATCGGCCGGTGGCGGCGGCATATCTATCGAGGTGTAGCTGGCCATGTCGGATTCGACCTGAAAACGCAGTGGTACAAGCTGCCCGCCAAAGCCAGGGATGCATTGCTGTACGGGCTTGATGACACGCACATCACGTTTGAATGGCGATGGTCGGGCGGTGTCTGGCGGCATGGTGGAACATTCCCGGGCGTGATCGCGGAGCTTCGCGAGAAGCACCGCAAGGCCAAGGCGAGCTTCGTCCGGGCCTATTATGAGAAGTACATGCGGAAGAAGCGGTGTCCCGACTGCAAAGGTGCGCGACTGAATCCACAGGCACTAGCCGTCCGGATTGGCGGGCTAAACATCAACAAAGTATCGGCCTTGTCGATCGCCGAGGCTGCCAGGTTCTTCGAGGGTTTGAAGCTGGGGCGCACCGAGGCGCTGATCGCGGAGGAAGCGCTTAAGGAGGTCCGAGGCCGGCTGTGCTTTCTGTGTGATGTCGGGCTTGAGTATCTGACGCTTGACCGCTCCGCGCCGACGCTGGCCGGTGGCGAGTCGCAGCGGATTCGTCTGGCGTCTCAGATCGGCGCGGGCCTGGTCGGTGTGCTGTACATCCTGGACGAACCGAGCATCGGCTTGCACGCACGGGATAACAAACGACTGCTGGATTCCCTGTGCCGTCTGCGTGACATGGGAAATACGGTGATCGTCGTCGAGCATGACGAGCTGACGATGCGCACGGCCGATGAGATCATCGACTTCGGCCCGGGTCCGGGTGTCCGCGGCGGGAAGGTCGTCGTCCAGGGCGACATCGACAAGATCGCCCGCAGCAAACGCTCGATCACCGGCCGGTACCTCCGCGGCGATGAGGAGATTGAGATACCGAAGAAGCGCCGACCAATAGTGAACCTGAAAAGGAAACCATCCAATGGGCAGACGAGATGAAATCCCACAAGCATTTCCGGTTCGCAAGGTAGGCGATGGGAACTGTGAAGTCTAACCCGTTTTCGTGTAGCGGGATTGTGGACATAGAACACGCCTTGGCGAAGGAGAATCCGCGCGGGCTTTGAGCTCGCGGCCCGCTACACAGAAACAGCTCTAGAGCATGAGTTGTTGGAAGTTGTGGGTCTCGTTGAGTGCAGCCAGTTCGTCCATGTCAATATCGAGTGCTTCCGACCAAAACTGCGCGGCGAATTCGGGATGAAACCGCCCCACACCGACTTCGATTGTCGGAATCCGGGGCATGCGGTCGGGAAACCGTAGCCCGATCAGCAGGGCGAGCTCGGTCTCGGCGATCATGCGCTTTTGCATCGCGTCAAGCGCGTCCATCTTCCTCTTGAACCGGCGCACCCGCATCAACGCTTATCTCCACGTGTTGGAGTTCGGATAACACGCTGCCGGTCACGGTCGGTAGCGGTAAAGGGGACATACACGTACCAGAAGCTCACGAGCGCAGCCGCCGTTCCAACGGAGATGAATTGAATCGGCAAAACCCGAAGGAAATGGCTCGATGGAATGTTGGGAGGAAACCCGGCCGCCCGCGGCCGTACAACCGCCCACAAATACCCCACCGTCGCCAGAAGGACCACGGACAGAATCGGCCACAGCGCCGAACGGACCGGCGTTATGCGGAAAGCGATGTACGTGCCGATGAACACGGCTGCAGCGACCACGAAGCAGACCTGCCCATGCTGAATCGACCGGGAAGACAGACCGGCTGACAGCACCGCCATGGCCGCCAGCGCAACGGCTGTTGCAACCAGCGTGTGCCGGATACCGTTTACGCTCAGCGTTTGCCGATCGGCTGATATGCCGAAACAACGAGTCGAAAACCGGGGGACGTCGTAACCGGCAAGCGCCGGCATGGTGAGTGCGGACGGATCGGCCCGGTTCGGATCGCGCTCGTCCGTGCGGTCAAAGCACCAGTGCATCACCAGTGTGGATACGCCAACGGCCACGATCACCACCACAAACCACCCTATGCCCTCGACGGCGAAGTAACCCGCCAAGGCGCGCTCGGACGTCTGGGAAGCGTCGGCACCACGCACCAGAAAGTACTCGGCTGTTGCGCCCCGAACGGAGACCGCAGCCAGTCCCAACGTTGCGGTGAACGTTCCGATGTCGGCCACGCGGCGGCCTGCGATGATGGTTGCAAGTCCGGCGACTACGCCGGCCAGAGCCGCAGCCTGTATGAGCATCATCAGGGCGTCGTGCCGCGCACAGACGCTTACCGGCCCCAAGGGATCATCGGGTTCCACTGCGAACCATCCGACCGTCAGAAACAGTGCGCCGCCGAGCACCCACGAGGCCAGCGTAGCGGTCCGGTCCATAAAGCCGGGCTGTTGTCGCTGAGCCATAATCGTTCCTGAAGCGTCACTCATACGGCACTTCTTCCCGATATCTCGTGTCGACGCAGCACGGTCTCGATGCCGGCGCGAGCTCGAGCGTCAAGCGGGCACAGCGGCAGGCGAAACTCCTCTTCGATCAATCCGACCAATGCCATGGCGGTCTTGATCGGCAGCGGGTTGGGCCCGTATCGCCCGATCCCAACGGACAGGTCATAGACCTTTCCATGAATCGGCAGCGTGGTGGACACGTCGCCGCGCAAAGCCGCCGTCACCAGCGATTTCATCAGTGACGGCGCCAGATTCGCAAGGACGCTGATGACGCCGACAGCGCCGAGTGACATGAAGGGCCAGGTCAGCGAGTCGTCACCACTCAGGACGGCGATGTCACAACGGCTGCGCAGATCGGTTATGCTGTCCACACCGCCGGTCGCGTCCTTTATGGCGACGATGTTCGAGTAGTTTTCGCGCAAACGGACGGCCACGTCGTTGTCGATCTTCACACCGGTGCGAGCCGGTACGTTGTACAGAACAATCGCTAAATCCACCGACTCCGCCACGCTGGCGAAGTGACGGAACAACCCTTCAGGTGTCGGACGGTTGTACGGTGGTGCGACGACCAATGCGGCGCTTGCACCGGCGGATGCCGCCTCTCTGGTCCGGCTGACCGCATCGGCTGTGTTGTTTGAACCCGTTCCAGCCATGACCGGACAGCGGCCTGCGGCGCGACGAAGTACGGCATCCAACAACTTGTGACGTTCCACCTTCGTAAGCGTTGGTGTCTCACCGGTCGTGCCCAAAGGTACGAGCCAATCCGTGCCTCCCTCAATCTGCCGATCAACGAGGGCATCGAGGCAAGGCCAATCCACCTCACCGCCGCGAAAAGGCGTCACCATCGCAGTCATCGAGCCACGCAATTCGATTGTTTTGTCAGAGTGTTCCATCACGTACTGTCCCTCCATCATCGCATGGATCTGTGTCGTCGAATCACGTTGCGAATGGTGTTGGACATCCACTCAGGTGAAACGTCGACAACGTTGCCGCTTGTTCCGCTGTGCCTGGTCATCACCGCGCCGGCGCGTGAAGCGTCAGCAAACGCTTCATTTCACGGACAGCCTCGCGCATGCCGACGAAGATGGCCCGTGAGACGATCGAATGCCCGATATTGAACTCGCTGAAACCGGGCAAGCCGGCGACCGGCGCGATGTTGCGATACGTCAGTCCGTGGCCACCAAGGACCTCGAGGCCGACGCCGTGCCCCGTCTCGATACCCTTACGCAGCTCGTCGATGGCGTCGTCTCGCTCCTGCGGCGTTTTCGCGTGGGCGTATCCCCCGGTCCACAGCTCAACGGCCTGAAATCCGACCTGGGCCGAAGCCTCAATCTGCTCGGATATCGGTTCGATAAAAGCGCTCAGTGTAATCCCCGCATCGCGCAGACGGGCGACGGCCTTCGCGATGCGCGCGCGGTGGCGCACCACGTCGAGCCCTCCCTCGGTCGTGAGCTCCTCGCGCCGTTCCGGCACAAGTGAGCATTGATCGGGTTTCAGATCGACGGCGATATCCACGATCTCGTCCGCAATCGCCATCTCCATGTTCAGCTTGACCGCAACCGTTTCGCGCAGGATACGCGCGTCCCGATCGTTGATGTGCCTTCGGTCCTCCCGCAGGTGAAAGGTGATCCCGTCAGCCCCACCAAGCTCCGCCTCAACGGCGGCCCACACCGGGTCGGGCTCGTCCGTGCGGCGCGCCTGACGGACCGTAGCTGTATGATCGATGTTGACTCCGAGTAACGCCATCACACACCATTGTTCGCAGCAGGTTACGTACCGGACGTCTCTATTATAGGAAAACCACGCGATTTGTAAACGTAGTAAGAGGGCAATGCGGCGAGCCGATCTCTTGTCGAGCAAGCGAGCCGCCTTCCCGGACGGAATCGTCGAAAGTCGATAGGGAAGCGGGGATCAGCCGTCAACTCTCCGCAATCCGCAATCCCCAATCGCAATCACGGACACGGCTCGGGGGATGCGAACGGGTACGACCAGCCGCGGAAGG
>CAZJTP010000095.1:0-16264 GCA_964548955.1 uncultured Phycisphaeraceae bacterium | reverse complement strand
TTGACGCATGTCTGATCGCCGGGGCGTTCCTCGTGGCCGGTGTTTCTGCTTACCTTATTGTCAAGAACAATGCGGCGGAGGTAGCTCGGAAATCGCTCAAGCTGTCGTTGATCTTCGGTTTTGTAGCATCGCTGCTCGCGCTGTTCCCAACCGGGGATTGGCATGCCAAACAGGTGGCCCGCACGCAGCCGGAGAAGTTCGCGGTCATGGAGGGGCTTACCCAGGGCCAGACGCGCGCCCCGCTAACGGTGTTCGGGATACCATCAGAGGAGCCACCACGGCTGGACTTCAAGATTGGTATCCCTGGCGTGCTGAGTCTGATGGCGTTCGGCGACATGGACGCGCACGTGCCGGGCATCGAGGACCTGCGCGAAGAGGGCTATCCGACGCCCCCGTTTGTAGCTACGTTCGTGTCGTTCCACACGATGGTGGGACTCGGCACGCTCTTCATCATCCTGTCTCTATTCGGCGTGTTCCTGCTTTACCGCAAGAAGCTCTTTGACGCGCGCTGGTACTTGAAACTGCTTCCATGGGCGATCCCACTGCCGCTTGTCGCCTGCGAATTCGGATGGATTGTCGCGGAAGTCGGCCGGCAACCGTGGGTGGTGTATCGAGTGCTGAAGACCCAGGATGCCTACTCCGCGAACGTGACCGGCGGCGAGGTGCTCTTCTCGATCATCATGTTCGGCGCGGTCTACGTAGCGCTGGGTGCGTTGTACGTCTACACGCTGGCCAGAATCGTCAAGCGCGGGCCTCAGGCACTCACCGCGAAGGAGGCGCACTGATGGACCTGAACACGACATGGTTTCTGTTGATCTGGGTCCTGCTCATCGGCTATGCCATCCTCGACGGGTTTGACCTCGGAGTCGGTGTGCTGCACCTGTTTGCCCGTGACGAACGCGAGCGACGAATCCACGCCGGGGCGATCGGGCCGTTCTGGGACGGAAACGAAGTCTGGTTGTTGACCGGCGGAGGCGCCCTGTTTGCCGCGTTCCCGGTGGTCTACGCGACCGTGTTCAGCAGTTTCTATCTGGCGCTGATGCTGCTGCTGTTAGCTCTGATCTTCCGCGCCGTTTCGCTGGAGTTCCGTAGCCAGTTGGACAGTCCCGGTTGGCGCCGGGTTTGGGATTGGGCCTTCGGACTGGGCAGCCTGGTACCCGCCATTCTGTTCGGTGTGGCGATGGGCAACGTCCTACGTGGCATTCCGATCGAAGCCGATGGAACGGCTGCCGTGCCCTTTCTCTCGCTTCTGAATCCCTACGCACTGCTGATCGGTGTTTTGACGCTGGCAATGTTCACCATGCACGGAGCTACGTTTCTGGCTGTCAAGACAGAAGGTGATTTGCAGCAACGCATGGCGAGAAGGGCCTCGGGTGCTTGGATCATGTTCGTCGTTCTCTACCTCGCGACCTTCGCGGCGACGTTCTTCGCCGCTCCCTTCCTCTTCGAGGGCGCCTTGAGTCGGCCGCTATTCTGGGTCTTCCTCGTGCTTCTGCTGCTGGCAGCGGTCTATGTTCCCGTTGCCAATCGGGCGGGGGACTATCTGCGCTGTTTTCTGGCATCGTCTGTCTCGATTGCCTCGGTGATGGGGCTTGCCGCCGTGTGCCTGTTTCCCAGGGTGGTACCGTCGAGCGTTGATCTGGCCAACAGCCTGACGATCTACAACGCCTCGTCTACCCCGCGCACCTTGACGGTCATGCTGGTCATTGCGCTGGTCGGCATGCCCATCGTGATCGCGTACAGTGCTTACATTTACAGGATCTTCGCGGGCAAGGTGGTCATTACGGAGGAAAGCTACTAGATGATCGTCGGAGTCTGCAAAGAGACCATTCCCAGGTGCCCGCAGCGTGGCGCTGACCTCCGACGCGGTGCCGGGTCTGACGAGCCAAGGCCTGGTGATTCTAAGTCAATCGCCATAAGGATTCATCTTTCCCCCGTATTCTTCGACCAAGCGGACGGTGTCCCACGCCGGGCGTGGGACGGCGAATCGAAGCGGGATTGGACGAATCTTTTTGTGAATCCACTTAGTAGAGCCTGGCGCCGGTTGTGGGGCGGGAACCACCGACTCCACGTTTGAGACGAAGATCGGAGGCGTACGGACGGCATCCGGGGTGGAGCTGCGCCGTTTCAGCGAGGCTTCCCGCCCCAGCTTGCGGGGAAGTGCCCCCTGCGGGTAGGATCTTGTCTGCGGAAGCACCAAATCGAGGAATCTTGGTTGAAGGAGACACATGATGAAGACTCAAAAATCATTATCGAGTTCGAGGCGTTTGTTGGCCGTTGCACTGGGCCTATCCGGTGGCCTGCTCGCTCTCAGTGCCGGCTGTTTCACGGTGCCAACAGACGGCGGCAATGGGAACGAGAACGACAACGATTCGCAAACCGGCAACTCCGGTGTCACCGGGAAGTACATCGGCGCTGATGCATGTGCGCAGTGCCATGCCGAGACACATGCGGATTGGCTGTCAACCCTTCACGTGAGTGCTCTGGAGTCGTTGGAAGGCAGCGACCACGCGGAGGATTTCTGCCTGGCGTGCCACACGGTGGGCTACGGCGAGGAGGGCGGCTTCGTCAACAGGAGCACGACCAATGTTCTGGCGGGTGTGCAATGTGAGAACTGTCACGGACCGGCGCGCGACCACGTTGACAATCCTGGTGATGAATCGGTCCGGCCTACGATGGATATTGGTGCAGATGTATGCGGCGCGTGCCACACCGGGGAACACCAGCCGACGTTCGAACAATGGTCCGAAGCGCGGCACAGTCAGATCGATGAGCATGTGGCCGATTACTTCACCCAGGGTATTTTCCTCAACACGTGCGGTGTGTGCCATTCGGGCGACTTTTATCATTTGTCAGTTCTGGAAGGAGAGACGGTCGAGGACGCTTTGCTCGCAGGGTTCGCACCCGAGGCAATGCAACCGATCACATGCGTGATTTGCCATGATCCGCACGCGCGGACGGGGAATGCGGCAGCGCCGGATGAAGGGCGCGATTTTCAATTACGCTTCCGCCAATCCGTCAGCCCAACGCCATCCTACTCGATCGCGGATGCGACCAACCCGCAGCGGTTCAACCTGTGTGGTCAGTGTCACCACAGCCGCGGGCGGACTTGGACGGCCACCTCGCGTGGACCCCACCACAGCATCCAGGCAAACATCTATGCCGGGGAGATGCCGATTGATGACCCTGAGACGCAGGAGCCGCTCGTGCTGAGCCGCGTATCGGTCCACTCGTTTTCGGTGGAGCAGTGCTCGACGTGCCACATGTACCGGGAGGACTTCCAAAGTGAGCTCGCGCCGGCCATCAGCGGTCACTTGTTCAGCGTCGATTTCAAGAGCTGCGCGGCAGCCGGTTGTCACCCGTCTGAGGAATCGGCCATCGCCGTGAATGCGACGCTTCGGAGTGAGATCCAGGCGAGGGCCGACGATATCCTCGAACGCCTCGGCAACCCGGATGAATGGCAGTACACCGCCGCCGACGGCCCGGACGAGGAGGGACAGGCGGCAATTCCTGACGAGATCAAGCAGGTTCGGTTCCTCTACGAGTACGTGGTTAACGATGGGAGCCTGGGTGTGCACAATCCTGCTTACGTGCGGTCCATCCTGGAGAAGGCAGACGAGATCCTGACGGCCGTCGGCCGGTAGGAGTCGTCAGTCAGGGGATCACCGATCGTCCAATGAACCGCATCCGTCTGCTACGGGTGAAGTGAAATGCCCAATAGACCACGACTCCTCTGGAGGAATACGCTAACGCTTGCTGGCGGGGCGATGTCGATCGTTGCCCTGTTGTTCATTCTGAGCTTCCTGTTTTTCGATCTGGCTTCGGCGGGCCGGAGCCCGTACCTCGGATTGTTCACCTATTTGGTCTTCCCGGGCTTTCTTGTGCTCGGGATCGCGTTGATCGTTGCGGGCCTGTTGGTTGCTCGTTGGCGCACAAGGCGGTTGAGCGGCCATGCGGGTAGGGATCAGTACTATCCGAGGATCGATTTAAGCCTCAAATCCCATCGGCGGGCGCTGGCGGGAATCGGATTGGCTGCGGTGCTCGCCCTGCCGGTCATCGGATTGATGAGCTATGAGGGGTATCACTACACCGATTCGAACGAATTCTGCGGGCTCGTGTGCCACAGCGTAATGGAGCCACAGTTTACCGCTCACCGCTACTCGCCGCACGCGCGGGTAGACTGCGCGGAGTGTCACATCGGGGAGGGAGCGAGCTGGTACGTCAAGTCGAAGCTATCCGGCGTACGCCAAGTCGTTGCGGTCGCACGGAACTCCTACTCACGTCCGATCCCACCGGCAATAAAGGAACTCCGGCCGGCCACGGAGACGTGCGAGCAGTGTCACTGGCCAGCCAAATTCTTCGGCGACCAGCTCATCACTATCAATCACGTCGCGTCCGACGAGGCCAACACGCATAAACAGGTTCGCCTGTTGGTCAAGACGGGAGGCAGCGATGCCTCCACAGGCCCGCCATCGGGCATCCATTGGCACATGACCCTAGGCAAGAAGATCGAGTTTGTCGCAACGGATGAGTTTCTGCAGGAGATTCCCTGGGCTCGAGTCACTGACCGCAACACAGGCATGCAGGCCGTGTACCGATCCGACGGACGGCCCGCCGCCGACCCGACACCGGACGGAACGCATCGCACTGTGGACTGCATGGACTGTCACAACCGGGCGACGCACATCTTTCGTACGCCGTCACGGGCTGTCGACAGTGTACTCGCTGTGGAGCCGGCGCTCTGCTCGCTCCCGTTCGCGAAGCGAGAACTGGTTGCTTCCATCGTCAAGCCATACGGCTCGAAGGAGGAGGGCCGCGCCGGCATCGCCGCCGCGCTGAGACAGTTCTATCAAACGCGCCAACCCGAAGCAGGCGCGGCTCACGGGCGCGAGCTGGACCGCCTGATCGAAGTAGGACAGCGAAGCTATGATAGGAGCTTCTTTCCGACAATGAAGGTTTCCTGGCGCACCTATCCCGACAACATCGGGCATCTCGAGTTCGTCGGTTGCTTCCGTTGTCACGACGACAAGCACATGGACTACGAGGGGAAGCCAATCACCCGCGATTGTTCGGCCTGCCACGAGTTTCTCGTTCCCGTGGACCCTCAGGACACTTCGTCACTGCTCCGCATCGGGGAATTCCAGCATTCTTCCACGTTGGAAGGGATCCACAAAACGATACGGTGCGATCGCTGCCATACCGGTGGGATGGCGCCGGCGGCTACATGCGCGGGCTGCCATATTGTTCAGGCGCAGTTTCTCGCGGGAACGCTTCCCGCCCTGGCATCGTTTGAGATTCCCGCCGACCCGATGGCCGGCAGCGTCGAATGCCAGGACTGCCACGATTTGTCCCGGCCAGCTAACGTCGAGACGATCAACGAGGCGTGTATGGGTTGCCACGATGACGAGACAGAGCGCTTTGAAGGCATGCTCCAATCCTGGAAGCGGGAAGTCGAACGGTTACTGAAGCAGGCCCAGGTTCAGGCAGACGAAAGCGGGAGGCCCGCTATCAAGGCGCTCCTCGAGGCTGGTCCGTTACACAACGTCGAAGCAGTTCGACAGGTCCTTGCCGACCTTGCCGGTAAGGACGAACAGCGCGAGCAGTAAAGCTTGGATGTATCGAGATGCTAAGGTAGGATCCTTGTCCTGTGTAATCGGCCGGTACCGTTTGGTGTCAAGGGCGGGCAACGTCTACCAGAAAGCGTGATAACATGGAAGGAAAATTGACTGAATCTTCGCGCCTGCTGAATGTGGGTGGAAAAGCGCCTCGTTTCTCTCTCAGGGATCAGAGTGGCAAGTTGGTCACTCTGGATGACTTCCACGGAGAGAAGAACGTCGTGCTTGTTTTCTATCCGCGGGACAACACGCCCGGATGCACGAAGCAACTCTGTGCTGTCCGCGATCAGTTTGACCTTTTTGCCGACAGCGAAACGGTTGTGTTTGGCATCAATCCACAAGGATCCGGATCACACAGTGAGTTTATCGACAAGCATGGCTTCCCTTTCCCATTGCTGGTGGACCAGGAGAAGAAAGTCGTATCGGCCTACGGATGCAAGGGGATATTGATGACCAAGCGAACCGTCTACGGCATCAACAAAGAAGGCACGATCGTCTTCGCCCGCCGGGGGACGCCTTCAAACGAAGACATCCTCGGGGCGTTCAAGAAGTAGTGAATGTACGTAGGTGTGTGATCTTCACAAGTGAAGCAGGCATGGCCCGAACAAGGAGGCAGCAGTGACAACGAATGAGTTGAGCTTCATGGTTGGGGGAGCAGCCGGCTTAGGGATCAAGACGGCCGGAATGATCTTCGCCCGGCTGTGTTCGCGTGCCGGGCTGCATGTCTATGGCAATGTGGAGTATCCCTCGATCATCCGGGGTGATCACAATAGCTACCAGGTGATGGTATCCCGGCAGCGGGTGTTCGGTCACACTCGTTTCCTGGACATCCTGCTGGCGCTTGATGACCTCAGCATCGGGCTGCACAACGACGAGATCCGCTCGGGTGGTGCCGTTGTCTACGATGTAGACAAAAGCAAGATCGACAGGAGGGAGTTGGAGGATCAAGGACTTCTCCTGGTCGGCCTGCCCTTCCAGTCCATCGTCAAGGAGGTCGGAGGAGGAGAGCGTCTGCTCAACACCGTTGGCCTCGGGGGGACGATGGGGCTACTGCGTTTCGACTTCGATGCGATTGCGTCGACACTCGAGTACACCTTCGCACGGCACGGTCCTGACGCTGTCAAGCAGAATCTCGACGCCGCCCGGCGGGCGTACGACGCCGCATCCGAGGGCTTCTCGGACCGCTTCGACGTCACCCTGCAAAGGGTGGACGCGCCGAAACGGATGCTGCTAACGGGGAATGAGGCCGTGGCCATGGGGGCGATCAAGGCGGGAGTCAAGTTCTACGCCGGTTACCCGATGACCCCCTCCTCTTCGATCCTGAGCTACATGGCCGCCCACGAGCGTGAGTACGGCCTCGTGGTCAAGCATGCCGAAGACGAGATTTCTGCGGCCGGCATGGCTCTCGGCGCCTCCTTCGCCGGCGCCCGCGCTATGGCCGCGACCTCCGGTGGCGGCTTCAGCTTGATGTGCGAGTTTGTCGGGTTGGCCGGTATGACTGAAACACCCCTGGTCATAGTGGAATCCCAGCGTCCGGGGCCTTCAACCGGCTTGCCCACGCGAACCGAGCAGAGTGATCTGAAGTTCGTTCTGTCGGCCTCACAAGGCGAGTTCCCACGCATTGTCATTGCGCCAGGCGATCCGGAGGAGAGCTTCCGGCTGACGTTCGAGGCATTCAATCTGGCCGAAAGGTATCAGACACCAGTTATCTTGCTCATGGACAAGCACCTGTCGGAGTCGACCTGGACGCTCGAGCCGATCGACACCTCGG
Organism: uncultured Phycisphaeraceae bacterium; assembly: GCA_964548955.1. GTDB lineage: Bacteria > Planctomycetota > Phycisphaerae > UBA1845 > UBA1845. The sequence continues at coordinate 8,878 of CAZJTP010000095.1, read as the reverse complement.
GTATGGTGGTCGATCGGGGAGCGCGCTTGGACGAAGCGGCTCTGGCTTCGATGACGGAGTACAAGCGATACGCCTTCACGGAGTCCGGCATCTCACCGAGGGTCGACCCGGGCACGCTTGGCGGTGCCTTTTGCGCGACGAGCGACGAACATGACGAGGAGGGACAAATCAGTGAAGACGAGTTGGTCCGCTCGAGGATGATGGAGAAGCGCCTGCGCAAGACCGACTCGCTTGATGTCTCGGAGTGTGGGTGGAAGCTGCACGGTGACAGTGAGGCCGACTTGCTGATCGTCGGCTGGGGATCCACCACCTCGGCGATTCGTGGTGCGATGGATTTGCTGGCGGAGAGCGGGACTAGTATCGGCTTTCTTCAGGTGATCTTCCTGAGTCCGTTCCCCAGCGAGCAAGTGACCGAGGTCCTCGCCAAGGCGAAAAGAGCCGTAGTCGTCGAGAACAACGCGACAGCTCAGTTGGCGGACGTCATCCGGGGCAGCACAGGCATCGAGATTGAGGATGCGCTCCTTAAGTACAGTGGCCGACAGTGGCTTGTGGATGAGCTGGCCGACCAGATTCGACGGAGACTGTAAAGGACGACGAAACGCCCACGTTGCGTACCTTCACTGGAAGGAACAGTATGGAAAACGCTACCAGGTTTAATACAAACGCCAAGCCGACATGGTGTCCCGGATGTGGCGACTTTGGGATGCACAATGCGATCAAGAAGGCACTTCTGTTCCTGGATCTGCAACCGCATGAAGTGGTGATATCCTCTGGAATCGGTTGCTCGGGGAAGATGCCACACTGGATCAATGTTTACGGCTTCCACGGCCTGCACGGTCGTACCCTTCCGGTCGCCACCGGGTTGAAGCTGGCCAACCACAAGTTGGTGGTCATCGCCGAAGGCGGAGACGGCGATGGCTACAGTGAGGGAATGGGCCACTTCATTCACGCCTGCCGGCGGAACGTGGACATGACGTACATTGTCCACAACAATGGCGTTTATGGCTTGACCACCGGCCAGGTGTCACCGACGGGTGACAAGGGCTTCGCTTCAAGCACGACACCGCACGGCGCTCTCGAGTGGCCTATTCAACCGCTGGCCTTGGCCATTTCGGCCGGGGCGAACTTCGCGGCTCGCGGGTTCTCTGGCGACACCGAGCGCTTAAGCCGGCTCATCTCCGAGGGGATCCGACACAGAGGTTTTTCCTTTATTGATGTCCTGCAGGTATGCGTGTCGTTCAACCCATCCAAAAGCTACAAGTGGTATCAAGAACGCGTATTCAACGTTGAAGACGAGGGTCACGATCCGACCGATCGAATCAAGGCGTTGGAGATGGTCTTTCGGAACGATGACCGCCTGCCGACAGGCGTGCTCCATCGCGGCAGTGAGCTTGCGCATGAGGAAGGCCTGCCACAGTTGAGCGCGAAGCCACTCGTGGAACACGATATCACGGACGTTGATATCCGTCCACTAATGGAAGAACTGGTCTGAAATGGAATACCGGACTGAACACGACACGCTGGGTGAAGTTAGGGTCCCGCGCGATGTATATTACGGGGCACAGACGCAGCGCGCCGTGCAGAACTTTCCGGTTAGTGGCCTGCGACTACCTTTCGCCTTCGTTCACGCCCAGGCGGTCATCAAGCGGGCTGCGGCGAAAGCAAACATCAATGTCGGTTCCCTTGACCGCAAGATCGGTGAGGCGCTCATCACTGCGGCCGAGGAAGTCATGGAAGGACGGTTCGACGATCAGTTCGTCGTGGACGTGTTTCAGGCCGGGGCGGGCACGTCGCAAAACATGAACATCAACGAGATTCTCGCCAACCGTGCCAACGAGCTGCTGGGTGGTGAGCTGGGCGTGTACGATCGGGTTCATCCCAACGATCACGCCAACATGGCTCAATCCACAAACGATACCATCCATGCGGCCATTCACATCGCCGCCGTGTGTGAGCTTCGTGAGCGACTTACGCCGGAAGTAGGGCGTCTTGCCGTAGCGCTGGAGCACAAGGCGGTCGAGTTTGACCATATCGTCAAAGCCGGACGGACCCATTTGCAGGATGCGGCACCCATCCGCCTCGGGCAAGAGTTCGGCGCGTACGCGCGCATGATTCGCCTGGGCCAAATGCGGATCGAGGCTGCCTGCGAAAGCCTCATGCCCCTGTGCATCGGCGGCACCGCTGTGGGCACGGGGCTCAACACCGATCCAGGGTATCGTAAAAACGCCATCGATCAGATCAACGAAGCATCGGGATACCCCTTCACCAGTGCCGACAATCTTTTCGAGGCGTTGCAGGGCATGGACGCGGTTGTTGAGACGGCCGGTGCCCTGCGTGTGTTGGTGACCAGCCTGCGCAAAATTGCCGACGACTTGCGACTCTTGGGTTCGGGACCGCGCACGGGCCTGGCGGAGATTCACCTCCCGGCCGTGCAGCCGGGCTCGTCGATCATGCCCGGTAAGGTCAACCCGGTCATGGCCGAGATGCTCAACATGGTTTGCTTCCACTGCCTTGGATGCGACACTGCGATCGTCTCCGCCGCACAGGCCGGTCAGCTCGAGCTGAACGTCATGATGCCGGTGATCGCCTACAACCTGCTGCAGGAAATTGCCATCCTGACAGGGGGTATTGCGGCGTTTACGAGCCGTTGTATTGAAGGAATTGAAGCGAACGAAGAGGCATGCCAGACGAACGCTGAGCGCAGCCCGGCAGTGGCAACTGCGCTGAATCCAGCGATCGGTTACGAGGAAGCTGCGAAGCTCGCACAGGAGTCCCTTGCCAAGGGTGTGCCGGTTCGAGACCTGGCGAGGGAGAAAAACATCTTGGATGAAAGCCAGCTGGCCAAACTGCTTGACCTGAGGAGAATGACTGAGGATCCCGGGGCGACGAAGAGGAGTAACAGGTAGAGTTGCTGTGATAACGCCGGGGTGCGTTGGGTGCATCCGGATCCCACAGACAAGAAACTGGGGAGGTCTTTTCGACAAGATAGAGAGTCAAAGGAGATTTCAAATGGCCGAGGACAGAAAAAAACTCACCGCTGCCTCCGGGCAACCGGTCGCTGACGACCAAAACACCATGACCGCTGGCGCCCCCGGGCCCGCCCTCATGCAGGACGTTCACCTGATGGAGAAGCTGGCCCACTTCAATCGCGAACGCATTCCCGAGCGTGTCGTCCACGCCAAGGGGGTAGGGGCGTATGGCTACTTCGAGGTCACGGATGACGTAACGCAGTACACCAGGGCTAACTTCCTTTCCGAGATCGGCAAGCGCACTGAAGTCTTCGTACGCTTCTCGACCGTTGGTGGCGAGAAGGGCTCCGCCGACTCCGAGCGGGATCCCCGCGGGTTTGCGGTGAAGTTCTACACCGAGGAAGGGAACTACGACATGACGGGAAACAACACACCCGTCTTTTTCATCCGCGATCCGCTGAAGTTTCCCGACTTCATTCACACCCAGAAGCGAAACCCGGCAACCAACGCAAAGAACGCGGACATGTTCTGGGATTTTCTCTCACTTACGCCCGAGTCAATCCACCAGGTCACCATTCTCTTCTCAGATCGGGGCACTCCCAAGACTTACCGTCACATGAATGGCTACAGCAGTCATACCTTCAAGTGGTATAACGCAAAGGGCGAGCACTTCTGGGTGCAGTACCACTTCAAGACTGAGCAGGGCATTCAGAACCTGACCCGCGAAGAGGCCACACGCCTGGCGGGTGAGAATCCCGATCACGCCACGCATGATCTATTCAACTCGATCAAGCACGGCGAGTATCCGGCCTGGAGAGTCTGCGTACAGGTGATGACACCCGAGCAGGCCAAGACCTATCGCTTCGACCCGTTTGACATCACCAAGGTCTGGCCCCACAGTGACTTTCCACTGATCCAGATCGGGCGCATGGTTCTCGATCGAAATCCGAAAAACTACTTCGCCGAGGTGGAACAGGCGGCCTTCTCACCAGGCAACTTCGTACCGGGTATCGCGGCGTCACCGGATAAGATGCTTCAGGCGCGCATCCACTCTTATCACGATGCTCACCTCTACCGCCTGGGGCCCAACTACCAGCTACTGCCTGTAAACGCCCCGAAAGCCGCTCCGATGAGCCACTACCAGCGCGACGGATACATGCGTTTCGATGCGAATGGCGAGAGCGGTCCGAACTACTACCCGAACAGCTTCGGTGGCCCCGAGCCCGATCCGCAAGTGGGGGAGCCGCCCTTTGAGGTCTCTGGGAAAGCCGCTCGACACGCCTATAACCACCCCAATGACGATTTCGTTCAGGCTGGGGATCTGTACCGCAACGTGATGACCGACGAGGATCGGGATCACTTGATCAGTAACATCGTGGCCCACCTGGGTAACGCGCAGAGGCGCATCCAGATGCGCCAGACCGCGATCTTCCACAAGGCCGACCCTGAGTATGGTGCTCGCGTTACCACGGGCCTTGGACTGGATGTGAAGGAAGTGGAGCGCCTGGCTGTCATGTCGCACGAACAAAGGGCTAAGGCCACTGCGCAAGGAGCCCATACCTAACCGAAGTCAGCCCTTCTACGGATGAGTAACTGGAGACTTCTCTGAAACAAGATGGAGAATCGACATGTCATCGAAAACAACATACGTACTTGTTTTGGGTTTGCTGTTGTACTGGGGTTCGGGATGTGTGCCCGTGAGTGACGACGGAGGCACGTCAGACGGTGATGATAATGGGAACGGCAACGGCAGCGCGGACGTCCCGACGTTGTTTGTCCTCTCCAGCCTGTGTACGCCGTGCCACAACGCGCTTTCTGACGAAGCGGATAACGACATGTCCATCGGCACGGCCTGGCAACCCACAATGATGGCCAACGCCGCACTCGATCCCTACTTCCTGGGCAAGGTGAGTACGGAAGTTGCGCGCAATCCGCACCTCGCGGAGACCGTCGAAGACACCTGCGCGACGTGCCACATGCCGATGGCCCGCACTCAGGCCACGGGCGGCGGCTCCTCCACCGCGCTGTTAGATAACGGCTTCCTCGATTCGGACAATGAACTGCACGCCGAGGCGATCGACGGGATATCGTGCGCGTTCTGCCATCAGATTGAGGACGTAGGACTGGGCGAGCAAACCATCTTCTCCGGTAAGTACAGCATTGACACCACCACGGAATCGCCCGATCGTGTCAACTACGGCCCGTTCCCCGATCCCGACCAGGATACCATGCGATTGACGTCGGGATTCACGCCGGTTTACGGCGAACACGTGACCGAAGCAGCACTGTGTGCTACGTGCCACACACTCTTCACTCCGTACGTCGACGCCGATGGTACCGTGCTGGGTGAGTTTCCTGAGCAGACCGCATTCCTCGAATGGCAGCACAGTGACTTCGGCGATGGCGCAGGTGAGGACCGGACCTGCCAGGACTGCCACATGCCCGACGCCCAAGGGGCGGCAGTCATCTCCGTCTCGCCGGCAGGGCTGGAAGCGCGAAGCCCCTTTGCCAGGCATCATTTCGTCGGCGGCAACACGTTAATGCTTAGCATCCTAGACGACCACCGCGCCGAACTGGAGGTAGCTGCCAACTCTGCCGGGTTTGAAATCGTGACGGGCCGCGTGCTGGAGCAACTGCAAAACGCCGCCGCAGATCTCACGCTCGTCACTACCGAAGCCGGCAGCGACGCGCTTACGGTAGCCGTGATGGTCGCTAACAAGGCCGGTCACAAGTTCCCAACCGGCTTCCCGGCCCGCCGCGCATGGATCCACCTGACCGTGGCCGACGGAGACGGAGCGGTGTTCTTCGAATCCGGCGCACCTCAAGCCAATGGCAGCATTGCCGGAAACAGCGCTGACGATGATCTTTCGACGTTTGAGCCACATTACGAGGTGATCACCACCAACGATCAGGTTCAGATTTATGAGTCGGTGATGCAGAACAGCGATGGAGCGATTACCTACACGCTGCTGCGCGCGGCGGATTATGCCAAGGACAACCGTTTGCTACCCAGCGGATTTGACAAGGCAACCGCCGGCGCTGATTTCGCTACGGTAGGTCAGGCCCTCGAGGATACCGACTTCGTCGGCGGCTCGGACAATATTACGTACACGGTGGACATCACCGGCCGGCAAAGCCCGTATGCTGTCACTGCGGAATTCCTCTACCAGAGCGTGGCATTCCCGTTTGTTGAGGATATGCGCGGGGAAGATACCGCGCTGGCGGAGCGCTTCGTGGGCTACTTCGACGATGCGGACAAGATCCCCACAGTCGTGGCGACGGCGGAAGTCACTGTGCAATCGGAATAGCATCACGGGAGGTCAAGCCATGACAAGTTGGATTCGCTGGCTGCGAACCGGCGCGGTGATTCTCGTTTCCATCGGCGGCATCGTCGCTCTGCTGGTCTGGCTGGCGGGCGGGTTTCACGAGAAGATCGAACCCGGCTCCACAGAGGTCGGCGTCTTGCCGCTGGGACAGGCGCGGACGATGACCGTCGAGCCGACGACGGTGCCGCTCGCGGAGGATGCGGTGGGGACCGTTCGGGCCGCTCACGAAACGGAGGTCGGCGCGAAGATCATGGCCCGGGTGCTGGCTGTTCACTTTCAGGCCGGTCAGCGCGTGGAGCAGGGTCAGGTTCTGGTCGAGTTGGAGAAGGATGATTTGCAGGCCCGCGTGAGCCAGGCGCAGGCGGCTGTTGATGCCGTCCGAGCGGCGCTCGATCAGGCCCAGACCGACTACGATCGAATCGTGCGCTTGCGGGCCGGAGATTCGGCAAGCGAACTCGAATTCACCACGGCAACCAACAGGCTCAACGCTGCCAAGGCCAATCATGAGCAGGCTCTCAGCGCACTTCGTGAGGCTGAGGCGGTCATCGACTATGCCACGATCCGGTCGCCGCTTACCGGTGTCGTCATCGACAAGGCGGTTGATCTTGGGGACATGGTGCGGCCCGGCCAAACCGTGCTGCGACTGTACGATCGGCTGCAACTGGTCGCGACGGTCCGCGAGTCCCTGGCCACCAGTCTGCAAGTCGGGCAACAACTACCGGTAACCCTTGAGGCGCTGGATCTGCGTTGCCACGGTACGATCAGTGAAATCGTTCCCGAATCCGACGTGCTGAGCAGGGCATTTCACGTCAAGGTGACCGGTCCATGTCCACCGGGCGTGATCCCCGGCATGTTCGGGCGATTGCACATTCCGCTAGGCGAGCGTCAGGAGTTGCGGATTCCGCGGTCGGCAGTCCGTCGCGTCGGGCAGATCGCGTTTGTCTACCGGGATGTCGACGGAAACCGCGTGGAGCGCACGTTCGTTCAGCTGGCGGGCGAGCACGGCGACCAAGTCGCAATCGCCTCCGGCCTTTCACCGGGAGACCGGATCGTCGTCGACCCGGAGATGTTGAAGATAAACCACGAAGAAGGAAGAGAGTAACCAGACCTCGACGTGTTCGTGGTTTGTGGATTCTCCGCAATATTTCGGTGGGGATCACCACCAGGAGGCACACATAGGCGGATGTTTTTGTGAATCTCTGGACGGCGTTGCTGGATGTATTGATTCTGCTGCTGGCAGCGATGCTGCTGGGTTCGCTGTGTGAGCGATTGAAGCAGAGTGCGCTCCTCGGCTATCTGCTCGCCGGGACGTTGCTGGGCCCCAACGCCCTGGACTGGATGCCGAATCACACAGCGGTGGCGACGATCGCGGAGTTGGGTGTTGCGCTGCTGCTCTTTACGATCGGGCTCGAGTTCTCCTGGCGCAGATTGCGGAGCATCGGACTGATCGCCCTTGGTGGCGGAACTGTTCAGGTGCTGCTGACCAGCGTCCTGACGGCGGGTGTCTGCCTGGTGCTGGGGATCGGGGGCCGGGCAGCACTGGCCCTCGGCGCCATGATCGCGCTGAGCAGCACTGCCTGTGTAGTGCGCCTGCTGGTGAGCCGCGCGGAGATCGACGGCGTCTACGGGCGCAACGCGCTGGGCATCCTGCTGCTGCAGGACATCGCAGTAGTGCCGCTGGTGCTCGTGGTGACGGCGTTGGGTGGCGAAGATTCCAGTTCGGTCGCTCAAATCGGCTATGGGATAGGCCGGGCGGTCGTGGTGGCAACAGTTCTGGTAGGAGCGCTGTTCCTGCTGCTCAACTACCTCGTGCCGCTGTTGTTAAACACCGAACAAGCGGCGCGGAATCGCGATATGCCTATTCTGCTGGCGATTGTCACGGGTGTGGGGACAGCATGGGTATCACACACTTTGGGCCTTTCGCCGGTGCTCGGGGCGTTCATCGCGGGTTTGCTGCTGGCTGAGTCCCCCTTCGCCACGCAAATCCGCGCCGACATTGCCTCGGTGCGCACGCTGTTCGTGACTCTGTTTTTCAGCTCGATCGGGATGTTGTGTAATCCAGCGTGGGTGCTGGAACATTGGGCGATGATCGCAAGCGTGGTAGCGGTCATCGTACTTGGCAAGGCGATCGTGATCTCCGGCGTGGGGCGTCTGTTTCGCTGCTCGCCAGGCCATGCGGTTGCGACGGGCGTTTGCCTGGCCCAGGTAGGCGAGTTTTCATTCGTGCTCGCTAAGGTGGCGCGACAGGGGCATTTGATTGACAGCGGCTTGTTTGAGTTGATCGTTGCGTCCACGATTGGAACGCTGTTCCTCACGCCGTACTTGGTGGCTGTCGCACCGCATGTTGCAAGGGTTGTGGGCAGGTTTTCGGCTGGGCGCCCTCGGGCACTACTCTGGCAGCCCGAACCGTCGGCCGAGCCCACTGCAAGGATGAGCGGACATATCGTGATCGTGGGTTTTGGTCCCGCGGGTCAGTGCGTCGCTAGGTCACTCGAACAAAACGAAAAGACGCTCGTTGTGGTCGTTGAGTTGAACGCCAAGTCAGCGGATGTCGCGCGGGCAAACGGCCTTCGGACGTACATC
>CAZJTP010000094.1:0-16479 GCA_964548955.1 uncultured Phycisphaeraceae bacterium | reverse complement strand
CGCAGAGATTGACCCCACGGCTTGGTTATCGGCGGATGGAACGACCCAGGTTAGGAAGGGGCACGGCCAGTATGTCGATTGGGGATTGGGGGTTGGGGATTTGGATTGCGGATTGCGCTGCCGGAGACGAGTAGGTCGGGTCCGCAGACCCGACAAATGATCTAATTCGTATTTCCGGCGAAGGGTTTGCCCCATTCTATGCGAGGAGGGCTTCTCGCAGGAGTATTGGTCTCTCGTCGGCGTAGGGACATCCGCGCGGGCTTTGAGTCCGCGGCTCGCTGGGCCCATTCATGCGAGAAAGGATTCTCGCACGAGCATCGGGATTCTCATCCGCCGAGCGAGGCCAGGTAGGCTTCCAGATCGACGATCTCCTGATCGGTCAGTTCGGAGGGTGGGTGGCCTGCATCGCCTCGAAGGAACTCATCCAAGGTTTCGGCGCTGACGCCGATCAGGGCGCCTGCGCCCGGCAGACAATTCCCGGTGGCATCCGCGCAGTGGCAGGCGGCGCATGAGGCGTACAAGGGCTCTCCCGCGGCTGGATCACCCGTCAGATCATCGAAGTTGCCGTCCGTCGAGCCGCCGTCGCCGTCATCACCATCATCGCCGTTCTGGTCCTCATCGACTGCCTCGTCCTCCTGGTCGAGTTGATCAGCGAGCGTGTTGGCCATGTCGGTCAGAAGCAGGTCTACGTAGGTTCGACTGATAGCGGCGCCGCTTTGAAAGAGGATCTCCTCGAGGTTGGTGCCGCAACCGGCCAGGCCCAACAGCGAGGCAATCCCGAGTATACTGACGGGCCAACAAAAGACGCGATATCCGATAGCCCGTCGAACGGACCACTGTGCCATCAATTGCTGGGAAGCTTGTTTGTCCGACGCATGACTTGTAGTCCGCTGCATAGGGATCGTCCTTTTGCTGTTATGATTCTTCTTATCCGGGGATCGAGCTTGCATTACTCCGGGATTTCGATGGCGGGATTTGCCTTCAGCAGCATTTCCGTTCCGAAGTGCGGATCGTGGCAGGCCGTGCAACGCTCAACTCCCGCCACAGTGTGGGCCGGCTCACTTAAATCCGCCGGTTCGTCATGGCATTCGATGCACAGATCGAACGTCGGCGCCTTCAGCAGGTACTCTCTGTCGCTGCGATGCGGTTCGTGGCATCCGGCGCACTCCCCATCCGCGACGGGGCCGTGCCCCACCTCATCAGAGAAAAAGCGAGCATGGCAGACGCCGCAGGAGTCGCCCGCATCATCACGCACCTCCATGAGCTGCCCGGGGTCATGGCAACTAATGCACTGGCGCAGAACAAATGGCGGATGCTGCGACGCATACCGGGGGCCCGGCAGCGACAGCGTCGGCGGCTTGTAGACTGACGGAGCAGGGGCCGGGACCGCCGTCTCCGCCGCGCCTTCGTCGGGAATCTCGAAGAACCAGTGCTTGAGGCGATCGCGCACACCCAACGAGCACCCCAGTGTGATCAATCCGAACAGTACAACCGCACAAATCAGCTTTCGCATGGTGGCCCTCGGGGCGACCGCGCCGACGTTCCCTCGGTTCGTCCACTCAACTGCTTAACCGCTCAAACCATACACATTTGCTCCGGAAGATCAATACTTTTCTCAGTTTCAAGGTGCTTATACACGCCGAAGGCGTTCGCGTCAGATTGAGGGATGGGCGTGGAAGTGGTGTGGTTCGACGTTCGATGGGATTCTGGAACCGTTGATCCGAGCCATCCTTGACATTTCGCGCGGGCGATCGCCCGCATGGACTCGCTCCGCGAGTGGCGAAATGTCAAGGACCAGCGCGGTGTGTTGCCTGGGGATGGAAGAGGAACCCGTCGTTTGCGCTCCGGGCTCGGTTTAGAATCCCGACCACAATCGCGACGCTTATCCATGTCGCAGGTGTGCTTGATTGTCTTGTTGCCAATCGAGGCGTCATTGCCTATACAGGGGGCTCTTTCGCCCGGCCGGCAAGTAGGTCGGGAATCATTCCGCCGACCGGTTCGGTGAGCCGGGCGCGGCGGGCGAGTGGAATCAGCGGAAAGGTGTGCGATGTCAGGCGTGGTCAACACCTTGCGCTTCACGTTGGTTGGCTGCGCAGCCTGGGCGATCCTGGTAGGCCCCCTGGCTGCCGTAAGAGCCGATGAATCCGACGATGAGGCTGCAACGTCTCCCCCACTTAAGGTTTTCAGTCTCGACCACCTCGATGCCTATCTCGAATTCAAAGGCGACTACACGTATACGAAGGTCGAGACCTCCGAGCGAACCTGGCCCGGCTGGGATCGCACGCAGCGCAATCGCGAGTGGAGCTTCGAGGAGAGAATCGGTCTTACGCTCGGCGGCTGGATCGTGGACCCGGGTTTGATTTCCTTCGGGGGTGACATCAGCTTCGCATTGACCCAGGACCGCTTCAAGGAAGATACGGACTATTTCGATTATACGGACAGTGACACGGGCCATCTGTTCCAGTATGACCTGCGGGTCAATCTCTTTCAGGGCCGGAGGTTCTCAGGTTCGATCCACGGATTCCAGCAGGATGACCGGATCAACCGCCGGTTTCAGCCGACGCTCGAGCAGGAACGCACGGGATTCGGCACCAGCTGGCTGTACGCTCACGACAAGGTGCCGATGGAGCTGTCGTACGACTACCTCGAAACCGATCGTACCGGCAACGCCGACTACCGCGACGACGAGCACTTCACCGAAAGCACGTTGCGCTACGGCGTCGACTGGCTGGTTACCGATCACCATCGCGTCAAGTTCACTTATGAACACGCGGAGACGAAGCAGGAGTATCAGGGCCTCTACGAGCCGTTTGAGACGACGCGCGACCTGTTTAACATCGAACACGAGATCGAGTTCGGCGATCGACATCAGCACGGCCTGCGGACGCTGGTGCACTGGCAGGAGGAGAGCGGCGATTTCGCGCGGGACTTCTTCGAGATCGGCCCACAGCTAACGCTCAAGCACAGTGACGACCTGCAAACGCTGTACAAATACCAGTTCAATCGCGAGCGGTACGCGGGATTGGACATCGAGACGCAGCGGGTTGACTTCCAACTAGTCCACCAGGCGTATACCAACCTGACCACCACGGTGGACCTGTTCGGTCTGTACGAGGATATCGAAGACGACATCAACACGACACAGTACGGTGGGTCGGTCGACTGGCAGTACAACCGCCGCAATCGCTTCGGACACCTCTACGCCAATCTCGCCCTGGCCTACGACACCGAGCGCGTCAGAGGCGACAACGGCCGGCGGATCATCCTCGATGAGGCCCACACCTTCCGCGATCCGTTCGCCCTCATCCTGCGTAACCGGAACGTCGTCCCCACGAGCATCGTGGTGACCGACACGACGAACCGCCGGTTCTATCGGATCGGCATGGATTACGCAGTGTTCCGGCAGGGCAACGTGACGCGCGTACATCGTGTTAGGACAGGGCAGATCGCAGACGGGAATACGGTGCTGATCGATTATCAGATCCGCACGCCCACAGACGGTCAGCTCGACACGGTGCGTGTCGATTGCAGCCTTGAGCAGCGGTTCACGGGCGGCCTGACACCCTATTATCGATTCTCCTATCGCAACCAGGAGGACGACGTCTCGATCGGATTCCTACAGCGGGCCGACCGGACGGACCACCATCGCATGGGAGTGAATTACGAGGCGAAGTGCTTCACGCTCGGGGCGGAGTTTGAAATCTTCGACGACACGGTTGAGCCGTATGACGCGTTTCACGTCAATGGTCTCGTGCACATGCTGAAACACCCGGATCATACGCTGGATGCGTCGACCCGTTTGTCACGGTTGTATTTCGAGGGCGGTCTCGACGATCGCGACGTGACGATGATCGACGTTGAGCTGGATCACCGCTGGCGGCTCAGCGATTCGCTATCCACGGTTGAGCGTGTGGCGTACCGACTCGAGGATGACTCGATCGCGGGCGACACGCATGGCTGGGACGTCACAGCCGGTCTGGAGTACGTAGTGGGAGATCTTACGGGTGAACTGACTTTTGAGTATGACCGCCTCGATCTCCCGGATTCCGAGGAAGACGACTACGGCGTGTATTTCAGAGTGCGTAGGGAGTTACCCGATGTCCTCGGTCGTTAATAACTGCGTGCCTGATGCGTCTCCGGCGAGCCGCGACCTTCAGATCGCGCGGACACCCGCGCGGGTTAAAGCCCGTGGCCCGAGAGGGTGTACATACAGCACACTTGTCGGTCTATTCGCGGGTGCATTCGCGGTCACGGCCGGGTGTGCCAGGCCGCAAGGCATCCTGTTCCCACCCATTGAGCCCCCACGTGTATGGCCCGCTGCGCCGGATACCCCGCGCATCAAACTTATCGGCGTACTGTCTGACAGCCGGGATTTGAAGGCGGAGCGATCGGGGATGGAAGTGATACGGGCGGCGTTTCGCGGCCCGCGCCCGCCGATTGAGTTTTCAAGTCCACACGGTATAGCCATCCGTGAGCCCGGCGTTCTGGCGGTTGCCGACGCAGCCGGCGGCAGCGTCCATGTGATCGATTTACAGAATCGGTTACACCGGATCGTCTCCGGCTTCGGCGATCAGCGGTTCAGGATGCCCGTGGGCGTGACGTGGGCCGGTGAGCGGCTATTCGTCACGGACGCAAAGCGGCACGAGGTGATCGAGTTGGACGCGCAGGGGGTTTGTCGTCAACGGTTTGGCGTCGACATGCTCGATCGTCCGGTGGGCATCGTGTATGCGGCGGCGCGTGATCAGCTTTACGTCGTGGACGGCGGCGCGCACCGGTTGATCGTATTTGACCTGGACGGAACGGTGGTCAAAACGGTTGGCGGGCGAGGCACCGCCCCCGGCGAGTTCAACTTCCCCACGCACGTTGGCTGTGCCGGCAATCGGCTGCTCGTGGCGGACAGCGGTAATTTCCGCGTGCAAGTGCTTGATCTCGACGGAACCTGCGTCAAAGCGATCGGTCATAAGGGCGACGGCGCGGGTGATCTCTCGTTGCCCAAGGGTGTGGCCTTTGACGGCGAGGGGCACGTTTACGTGGTCGACGCCCATTTCGAGAACATTCAGGTATTCGACCAGACCGGCCGACTCCTCATGGCGTTCGGTGAGGAAGGTGCTGGTGTGGGCAGGTTCTCGCTGCCCGTGGGGCTTGCGATTGACAATAAGGATCGGATTTGGGTGGCGGATTCAGGCAACCGCCGCATCCAGGTCTTTGCCTACATGAGGACGTCGTCATGAAAATACGACGATTTGCCGGGTGGGTGACACCCGCCCTGGTTGTGTTGACGAGCTTTGCGGCCACAGCATCGGCCGACGAGTCGATCGTCCATTCCAAGCACGACCTTTCCGCGCGCGGGCCGGGGCCGATCCGGGCAGTGCATGAAAACGAAATCTGCATCTTCTGCCACACGCCGCACAACGCGTCCCCGCAAACGCCGCTGTGGAACCGCGCCAACCCGCGGACGCATTACCGCATCTATGAAAGCTCCACGACGGATGCTCGTATCGACCAGCCTTCCGGACCGTCTAAGATGTGTCTCGCGTGCCATGACGGGTCAATGGCGCTCGGAACTATCCTTTCGCAACCGGCGACGCATCCGATCGTCATGACCGCCCGGACGATTCCACCGGGGATGGCTGACCTGACCAACGACCTGTCGGATGACCATCCGATCGGCTTTCGGTACGACCGGGCGCTGTCGAACATCGACCGGCAGCTTAGGGCACCGGAGGTGGTCACGCAGGATCTGCTGCTGGGGCCTCACGGAGAGCTGCATTGCACGACGTGTCACGATCCGCACAACAACGAGCTCGGTGACTTTCTGCGTATGTCGGATCGGATGTCGGCCATGTGCGTCGCCTGCCACGACATGAACGGCTGGGCACACGCGTCCCACGCCGTAAGTCACAAACGCACGACGGGCAGGACCGTCGATCCCGCCGAGCGGCTCAAGTACACCAGGGTCAGCGACAACGGCTGCATGAATTGCCACAAGATTCACTCCGCCCCGCAGCGGGAACGGCTTCTCCGCTTCCGGCGCGAAGAGGACAACTGTCTGAACTGTCACAGCGGCGCGGTCGCCGGCTTCAACATCGCGGCCGAGATCGGCAAACGCTCGGGGCATGATGGGCGATTCCGCACCGGCGTTCACGATCCCAACGAGAATCCGTTTACCATGCGGCGGCACGTGGAGTGCGTGGATTGTCATAACCCGCACGCCGCAGGGCCCAATCCGATCGGGACGGTGCGCGGCACGTTCGGCCAGATCGTCAAAGGTCCCAACCTTCACGCGCGAGGTGTGACCATCACGGGTCGCGAAACGGACCGGGCGAAGTTTCTCTGTGAGATTTGTTTCAAATGTCATGGGGACGGCGTCGCCCGTCCGCGGGTGCGGATCGCGCGACAGATCACCCAGACCAACACGCGGCTGGAGTTTCAGGCGTCCAATCCATCGTTCCATCCAGTGGCGGGGCCGCGGCGAAACGCCGACAGCGTCAGCCTGATTCCGCCGCTTCGGACCGGTAGCATCATCACGTGCACGGACTGTCACAACAGTGACAACGCCCGCTCGGCCGGCGGGTCGGGAGCGAACGGCCCGCACGGTTCGATGTTCGAGCCGCTTTTGGTGCGCAACTACGAGACCGACGACTTCACGACGGAAAGCGCCCAGGCCTATGCCCTGTGCTACGGCTGCCATAGTCGTGACAGCATCCTCGATAACGAGAGTTTTTCGTCGCATCGCCGTCACATCATCGACTTCCGCACGCCGTGCAGCGTTTGCCATGACGCTCACGGCATCTACCGTGGGCAGGGTAACAGCGTCAATCACAGCAACCTGATCAACTTCGACCTGTCCGTCGTGACACCGGCGGATACACCGAGTGGACGGCGGATCGAGTATGTGGATACGGGGACGCTTTCTGGTAATTGCACTCTGACGTGTCATGGTCTGACGCATATTGGCTTCCCCTATGCGAACACGGCCAGTGCCGGTAGCCGGTCCCGTGTGCGGGATTATTCGCTGGGAGCAAACCGATGACGAAACCAAATAGAATCACCGCGTGCTTTGTGTCATTTACATTGGCGATCATCGGCGGATTGGCATGGGGCGGCATCGAAGGCTCGAAGCACGATTTTGGCAACAAGGACTGGTCGGGCGGCGATACATGCAGCGTCTGCCATGCCGTGGAAAGTGAGGAACCGTCACCGGCTGCGCCGCTCTGGGATCAGAACGCCGACCTCAACCGCACGTTCGGGACGCCGCTGGCTCAATCGAAGGAGGCGGGCTTCGGAACAACGTTGTGTCTGCGATGCCACGACGGGACAATCGCCAGAGACAACATCGCAGACGTGACGCGGGAGCGATTCGCCAACAAGGGGAATCCCGGACTGTTCACCACGGGGCATGGCACGAGCGAACACCCGGTGGGTATCGACTATCCGCACTTTGACAAGGGATACCGCCCTGCTACATCGGTGCTGGCGACAGGTACCGTGCAACTGCCCGACGACAAGGTCGAGTGCATCTCATGCCACGACCCGCACAACATGGCCGGCGAGAAGTACATGCTGGTGACCAGCAACGCCGGAAGCGCCCTGTGCCTGACATGCCACAGAAAATAGAAGCGTTGCCCATAGTTTGTGGGATCAGCTTTCCAGTGCCCTGTGACATGCTAATTGATGGATGTGGTTTCGTCGGGTGGCATGGGTCCGCTTTGGCGGACCCGAGTGGTACTCCCTCAAGATGCGGGCAAGAAGGCCGTTAACCATGCCGCCGAATCCTCAATTGACAAGTAATGGAGCACTAGTTGGTCAAGGGACGTCGGAACGCCGTTGCCTGTGGCACCCGAGGCGGTTCGTGCCCGCACGGCAGCGAGAGTTCGTCCGTTTGCTGTGCGCGCTGGTGATCCTCCCTGCCCTGGCGGGCTGCGCGTCGATGGGTGTAACGGCTGATCCGGTCTACTTCCCGCCGCCGCCCGGCTCGCCCCGCGTAGTTCACTTGAAATCCTTCAATCGCCTGCATGATCTGGTGCCGGTGCGCGGCAGCCTGTTGGAGATTCTTCGGAGTGGGTCGGTCAGCCCGTACGTGCAGACGCCGGCCGGTGTCGCGTTTCACAGCGATCACCTGTACGTCTGCGACACCGGCATCAACGTGGTCCATGATTGGGACCTGGCTACCGGCAGGGCGAGACGCATCGGCCACAGCGGCGATATCGTGCTCGTGAAGCCCGTCGCGGTGGCGGTGGACGAGGCGGGAACCGTCTATGTCGCGGACACAGGTCGCGGTGAGTTGGTCGCGTTCGACGCCGCCGGCCGTTTCATACGAGCATTTCGACCGCCAGATTGTGACGAGTACAGGCCGGTATCCGTCGCGGTGAGCCAATTAAGGCTCTACGTTGCGGACATCGCCGCTCATCGGATCGATGTTTTCTCAACAGACGATGGAATACATGAAGGCAGCTTCGGCGGCATCGGCGGGGAGCCGGGCAGGTTCTACTTCCCGATGGGCGTCGCCCTGGACGCCGCAGGTCACATCTTCGTTTCAGACTCAATGAATGCCCGCGTTCAGGCCTTCGATGCCGGGCACAATCCGGTGGGGAGCATCGGGCGACCGGGCAACCGCTACGGCGACATGGGTAAGCCCAGGAACCTAGCGTTAGGACCGGACGGTGTGGTCTTCATCGCCGATGTTGCATTCGCCCACATCCATCTTTTCAACAAGCAGGGACGACTGTTGATGCTTCTGGGCGGTCCCGATGATCAACCCGGCGGGACGCCGATGCCCGTGGGCGTAACGGTCGCCCCCATATTGCCTGATAGCCTTGCCTTGTTGGTGCCTGACGATTTTCGGCCCGACTACTATTTGTTCGTGACAAACAGTGTCGCCGCGAAACACATCAGCTTATATGCCGTGGGTACGGCACGGTAGACGCGTGACTACACAGTTTGCGCGACGTTGGCGGCCGTGCGAACGTCCGCCAACCGATGCGTTTTCTCCCAGGTAAATCCTTCACCCTCGCGCCCGAAATGACCGTGCCGCGCGGTCTCGAAGTAGATGGGCTGGCGAAGCTCGAGGTACTCGATGATCTGGGCCGGCTTGAGAGGAAAGTTGTCCTTCACGATGCGAGCGAGATCGGTGGGCGGCATCTCACTTGTCAAGAACGTATCGACCGCCACGCTGACGGGCTCCGCGACGCCGATGGCATAGGCGAGCTGGACTTCGCACTGCGTGGCCAGTCCCGCCGCGACGATGTTCTTGGCGATGTGGCGGGCCATGTAGGTAGCCGACCGATCGACCTTGGACGGGTCTTTCCCGGAGAACGCACCGCCGCCGTGCCGTCCCCGACCGCCGTAGGTGTCAACGATGATCTTCCGTCCGGTCAGGCCGGAATCGCCATGCGGCCCGCCGGTCACGAACCTCCCGGTGGGGTTGACGTGAACGACTAGTTTGTCGCTGCCGAACTGCGGGCACTCGTGCGCGATGACGGGTCGGATTACCTCGTCGTTTATCTGCTTCTGCGCTTCCGCGCTCATCTGACGGCTCTTCGGGTCGACAGCCTCTTCGGTGTGCTGGGTCGATATCACGACGGTGTGCAGGCCCACCGGCACGCCACCCTCGTACCTGACGGTGACCTGCGACTTGGCATCGGGTCTGAGCCAGCCGATTTGTCCCGACTGGCGAAGCTCCGCCAACCGTTCGACCAACCGATGCGCGAGCTGGATCGGCAGTGGCATCAGCGATTTCGTTTCGGTGCAGGCAAACCCGAACATCATCCCCTGATCACCTGCGCCCTGTTCCTTCCCTTCACCCGCGGTGACGCCCAGGCTGATGTCGGGCGACTGGGTGTGCAGCTTAAGTAGGACCGTACAACTACGGTAGTCGAAGCCGGCTTTGGGATCGTCGTAGCCGATGCGTCGGATCGTGTCACGAACGGTGTCTTCTGCCCGGGCGAGGGCGTCGTTGGCAGCCTGGTTGTGGACAGTTACCTCACCGGCTACAACGACGAAGTTGGTCGTCACAAGGGTTTCGATGGCGGCCCGCACGTTCGGGTCGTGCGTCAGAAGGCTATCCAGAAGCGCGTCTGATATTTGGTCGGCGACCTTGTCTGGATGACCCATCGAAACCGATTCCGACGTAAACAGATGCGTTGATGCCAAATCAGCTTGCGGCACGATTAACCTCCTGATCGATTGGTTGACCCGGGATCCACAACGAACATAGTCATCTTACCTATGTACGTCGCATTCTGCAACATGCCGGCGCTCACCGTTCACCGTTTTATCGGCGAGTTGGCGTGCGACGATTATTCCGGTCGTTGCAGCGTTGTGATTTTCTGTGCGGTCGGAGTTTGTTGGGGCGATCGGAGCCGAGTATTCTCAGTACAAACAGCGAGCGGATCAGTGTTCGTCCCTATTTCTGCCGCGTGTGAAGCTCGCGCACCAACATGAACGCTTCGGCGTTGTTGAAACCCACGGTATGGCCTCTGGTGATGCTTAAGGCGCGCAGGGCCTCGATCGAACGCTGATGCGGAGCGGGCTGAATCTGGGATTCGTACATTGCGCAGGCCTTAAGCTTCTTGTCGAGGTAGGGTGTGATGTCGACGAAAACGTTCGGGATGAACGCGGGTGTTATTGGCGCGGCGAACCAATCCGTTTCCGAGACCGTTTCGTAGGCGAGGATGCGCGACGGATGATCGTCGCCGGTTGATCGGCTGCAGACCATGGCCGCCTGGAAGATGAGCTGATGATCGCGGTGGAGATCGCCGGCGTGTGGAACGTAGATTGTATTCGGTTTCGCCGTCCGGAACACCGCCTCCAGTGCCGCGTTGATGTCAGCACTCGGGATGTCGTCAAGCCGGGCGGCAGGCAGGTCCATGAAGTGTGAACCGGTCACGCCGAGAAATGCGTGCACTTTGCGGGCCTCAGCCTGAACACGCGCAACCTGTTCGGCGCCGAAGCGTGATTCCTCACCTCGCGTGCAGATAACGACGTGGACGGCGTCGCCGCCCGCCAGATGCTTTAGGATGCTGCCGCCGACGCCGAACACTTCATCGTCCGGGTGCGGAGCCACAACCAACACCGTGCTCATGAATTGGACTCCGATTGCGGCTGTGATCTCAGGTTCAACCCAACGTTTAGTACGCCTACGGTTATCGCATCAGCGCCGTCCTCCGTCGCCGTTTCGGTCAACCACAATCCTCCATCGCTCGTGCGTGTCAATGCTCCTCGCTCCACGTCCGTCAGCAGAATGGTTCCACAACGGGCATCAGCGATGCTCGAAGCGATTTCGTCCTGCCGTGCTGGTCGCGCACGCCATACGGTCACCTTACGGCCGGCGGCGTAGGTGAACGCGCCCGGGTAGGGTCTTCCGGCGGCGCGGACAAGCCGATAGATAGCATCGGACGTCTGGGTCCAGTCGATGAGCCCATCTGCCGGCGTCCTTTGGGAGTAATAGGTCGCCTTATCGTGATCCTGCGGCGTGCGCGGCAGCTTCCCCGTGCGAATCAGAGGAGCCAGTCCAAGGACCACGTGCGAGAACACCTTGTTGGTGCGCGCAATCAAATCTTCTGAGTAGTCATCCGGCAGGACCGGCACCTCGCGTTGAGCGATGATGTCACCGGCGTCGGGCTCGTCGGTAAGGTAAAAGAGGGTTGCGGCTGCATGCTCACCACGCAGGATTGTCCATGCGACCGGTGCCCGACCACGTCCCCACGGCAGCATCGTCGGATGGAAACCGACGCCGCCGCGGCGGGCGATACGAATCAGCCGGCCGGGAACGAGCTGTGACAATCCAATGACCCAAAGCAGATCCGGAGCGTGCGCCGTCAGGAAGTCCTCGACCACCGGCTCGCCGACCTTGACGAACGAGAGAAACGGCAGGTTGACCCGCTCCGCCAACGGTCGAAGCGAGCGATAGTCCGAGACTGTGCCGATCTGCGACTCGTCCAGAGCAAGTACACCCGTGATCTCGACGCCGCCGCGAATCAGTGCGTCAAGGCAGCAGAGGCTCGAACTGACGCCGCCCATCAATGCAACGTTCATGGATTGTTCCTCAACGCCGGGCGCGTGGGCACGACGGCGTCGATCGCTACGGCGTGTCGATCATCGGAGGGCATGATACGGGAGGATACACCGGCCATTCAGGCATGCAAAACTAGGTCACGGCACGCTGCGTCATCCGACGGCGTTATAGTGGAATACAACGAATCGTATTTCAAGCCGTCGACCGCCGGCCTGGGCGCAAGACCTCGCGACGCCTCGCGGAGTCGACGCTTCAGGGGTAAGCCGCGCCGCTTCAATCGCCGTACTTCACGTCGGTGGACGCGGAGGTGCATCAACGCCGAGGTGCCGTTGGGATCTTCATGCAACAGCGACGAGCGAGGTCCCTCGGTGAGAATGGACCGGATCCGGTTGAGTGACTCAGCACGGTATCCGCTAACCAACTCGGGCGACAGATACCAGCGCGAGCAACGGTTCCACACATCGACCGTCCGGCGCAAGCCCTGACGCATAGCCAGGGCGTTCATGCGGTCGAAGAGCAGGCGGTTGAGGTCGTGGGGCAAAAAGGTACCCATAATGTGACCCTTCAGCGCCCGGTGGTGGCAGGCGTGGTCATCCCTCAGCACCTCTTCGAGCAGCCGCCAGGCTCGATCATTCTCCAGGGCGTCCGCGCGAAGCTCCCAGAAAAAGTGGCCGAAGTTCACCGAACACTGACTGAGAATGATCTGGCGCGGTACGTACTTACCGTGGGCTACCGTATCCGCGGCAAGATGCGATAAATAGCCGTAGGCAAATGCTTTCGTCCGCCCGTCCTCGGCAGCATCGAACAACTCGAACGCCGTCGACCAATGGTGGCAAAACTGTTTGATCCGGCTCCAACGCTTGGCGAACACGATATCGGCCGCAATGTTGCCATACAGATATGCGATCCCGTGCCGGGCCAAAACCGAAGCCACCGCTGCCGGCAGGAGGGGTAGACGTTCCAATACGGAGGCCGCGAGTCCCATGTGAGTGCCCGGTCCCCAGGCTAACGCCTGATCGGCATCACCGAGTACACAGGCTGCAACCACCACAATCGTCCAGAAACTGATCCGCATCGAAGCCTTGCCCCGTAATCCCCTTGCTTTGTGAGGACTGCCATGAGCCGTCCGCGCACGGCGTTCCATCGTTTCATTGTACCTCACGGCACGACAGGCGCCGCACTTTAGCGATTCCGTACGGCTCATCGGGGGATGTAGACGAATCCACGAAGCCACCATGAGCTTGACACGCGATCTCGCAAGTCTAGACTCTACCGCGAGTTTCGTTGGTTTCAAGCGTGGCAGATGGGAGCAAAGCCACCATGAGCGAAGAGCAGTCTCACCTAACGGTAACGAATCGCAGTGGGGTGAGCGTCGTGGAGTTTGCCGACCGCAAGATCCTCGACGAACTCTGCATTACGGAGATCCGTGACGAGCTGTCCGAGTTAATCATGGCTACGGAAGGCATCAAGCTTCTTCTCGACTTCCGAAACGTCGAACACTTGTCCAGTGCCGCTCTCGGCGTGTTAATCACGCTGAATAACCAGGTTACTGAACGGAAGGGTAAGCTGAAGCTCTCGAACATCGCGCCGCAGATCTTCAAGGTGTTCAAGATCACGCGACTCAATATACTCTTTGATATTTACGATACGACTGAGCAAGCGTTGAGCAGCTTCTAGAGTAGCTGCCTGTGATCCGAACTGGGACGCCCTAAGACAACGCAGGAGGGGCTCACAATCGTCGTGTTGAGAGCATGACCGCGGTTGATCCTGACAACGAGGCCACGTTCCACGTCTGTGTCATCAAAAGCGACCAGCGCGAGACCGAGATTCCGAAGCAGGCAATTCTCCGAGAATTGCGGCGGTGCCGGTTCGGTAAGGATGCCCAGTTCGCAGTCAAGCTCGCTCTTGAAGAAGCGTTGTCCAACGCCGTGAAGCACGGGAATCAGTGCGACCCGGAGAAGCCCGTGACCGTACGGTATGCCGTGACACCGGAAAAAGCCGTCATCATCATTCGTGACGAAGGCTGCGGGTTTATTCCCGAAGATATCCCCGACCCAACCACACCGGATCGTCTCCCACACCCGAACGGGCGCGGCATCATGCTCATGCGCGCGTATATGGACGAAGTTGCGTACCGCGACAGGGGCCGGGAGGTCTACCTCATGAAACGACGCAGTTAACCAGCTATGGAGTCCGATTCTGATAGACCACCATCGTTAGTCCGCCGCAGGGTTCTGTTCTCGGGCCGCGTACAGGGTGTGGGATTTCGGTTCACGACCGAAGCGATCGCCTCGCGCTTTGATATCACAGGTTTCGTCCGCAACCTGCCCGACGGTCGTGTCGAACTCGTAGCCGAAGGTATCCATGCCGAGCTCGACCGGTTCCAAAACGCCATCGAAAACGCCATGCGGGGTTGCATCAACGACTCAACCGGTGCCGAAACTACCGCGACCGGTGAGTTCGCCTCCTTTGGCATATCCTTCTGAGTCCGGTCTCGCAATCGTAAGGCCTGCGATTCGGTGGCTTTCCACGTTGAAAACCCGTTGGTGCTCCGGGGCTCGCGCCCCTCCACGTGTTGGCCGGAATCCGGTATGATACCGCTTGCCATGTAACGGGCGGCGGGCGCGGTGCACTGGTACGCGGTTTGCTACAGCCTCAACACATTCTCCCGCGCGATGAGGCACGGTGAGCATCGATTGGTCTTGAGCTTAGGAGTTTTGTACGTTGAGAATTTTAACCATCACTAAACATGTGCCCGACTCCAACGCCAC
This sequence comes from uncultured Phycisphaeraceae bacterium, assembly GCA_964548955.1. Lineage (GTDB taxonomy): Bacteria > Planctomycetota > Phycisphaerae > UBA1845 > UBA1845. The sequence continues at coordinate 1,692 of CAZJTP010000094.1, read as the reverse complement.
CGTCAAGGTGCTGCCGGACGGGAGCGGGATCGAGACGAACGGCCTGAAGCTTGTGCTCGATCCGTTCGACGAGTTTGGCGTGGAGCTCGGGGTTCAGCTTCGTGAGAAGCGAAAAGATGTGACCGAGGTTGTCGCTCTGACATTGGGGCCGGACAAGGCCTCCGAGGCCCTTCGAGTTGCCCTGGCGATGGGGTGCGACTCCGCCATTCACATCAACGACCCTGCGTTCGAGTCGAACAACGAGCTGTTCGCCGCGGATATCATCGCTAAAGCGATCAAGAAAGACGAGCAGGGCTTCGACTTGATCCTCTGTGGCAAATACAACATCGACCTCGACGCCGGTGCGGTCGGGCCCGCATTGGCTGAGTTCCTAGACCTGCCGCACGTCGGGGCCCTCCAGGGCCTCGAGATATCAGAGGACGGCAAGCACTTCACCGCCCGCCGGCGGATCGAAGGGGCTGAGGAGGTCGTTGAATGTGACCTGCCCGCCCTGTTGACGTTGGAGAAGGGTTTCGTCGTGCCTCGCTATCCCTCCCTTCCCAATCTGATGAAAGCCAAAAGGAAACCGGTGAAGGTGCTGACGTCGGCAGACATCGCGGGTGAGGACGCCCTGAAAACGGGCACGAACCTTGAATCGATCGCGCCACCGCCACCGAGGCCCGAGTGCAAGTTGATCGAGGGTGAACCGGATGAAATGGCCAAGGAGCTTGTCAGGGTTCTACGAGAGGAGGCGAAGGTCGTATAGCCATGAGTAGCAACATACTTGTTTTTATCGAACAGCGTGAGGGCAGGATTCTTCCGGCTTCGTTTCAACTGCTCGCCCTGGCGAATGATCTGGCGAAGACCACCGGCGGTCAGGCCGAGGCGTGCGTCGTTGGTCAGGATGTCGGCGGGCTTGTCAATGAGATCGCGGCCTACGGAGCCAAGAAGGTCTATACCGTTGATGATCCCGAATTGGCGATGTACCGGGCGATGCCCTATGCCGCCGCCCTTTCAGCCGCAATCGATCAGGCCGATCCGAAGACCGTGCTCATTCCGACAACGGCGCTCGGACGGGACCTGGCCCCGCGCGTGGCCGCCCGCAAGAAGGCGGCGCTGGCCATCGACTGTACCGAAGTGTCACTCGATGGCGACGATCTGATCGCTCACAAGCCGATGTACGCGGGCAAGTTCAGCGCCAAGTTCCACCTGTCGAACGAGCGGTTGCAGGTTGCTGCGGTTCGCGCCAACGCCTACAGCGCATCCGAGCCGCAGGCAGGCGCGACGGCTGAGGTCGTCAATGTGTCGCTATCGCTATCCGAAAGCGACCGGCGGCTGAAGATCAAAGAGATCGCAAGCACGAGCGCGGGTGTCAAGGACGTGACAGAGGCTGACATTGTCGTTTCGGGCGGTCGTGCGATGAAGAAGGAAGAGAACTTCAAGATCCTCCACGAGCTGGCGGAAGTGCTCGATGCTGCGGTCGGAGCGTCGCGTGCGGCCTGCGACGCAGGGTATCAGCCGCACTCCCGCCAGGTGGGGCTGACCGGCAAGGTGGTGACACCGCGGCTCTATATCGCATGCGGAATCGACGGCGCGATCCAACACCTCGCGGGGATGCGCGGCAGCAAGGTGATCGTAGCGGTCAACACGAAGAAAGAAGCCCCGATCTTCAACGTAGCCCACTTCGGGATCGTCGGCAGTCTGTTCGACGTC
>CAZJTP010000093.1:0-16568 GCA_964548955.1 uncultured Phycisphaeraceae bacterium | reverse complement strand
GACGTCAGAACACTCGACTACCGGTATGGCTCGAGCCTGCTGCAGACCTCTGATTGTCCGCTGTACAATCCGCCGCACCACAAGTACTGCGGCACTTTGATCCTGGATGTGGATGATAACGCTTGTGGTGTGTTCACCATTGGCATGTATGATGGTGACTCCGAGATGCGCGATTGTCCCTACGGTTTCCTGATTGAGCCCCTGGAGCTGGAGGGGCTGACCATCGACACGCAGTTGCCTTGCGATTGCGTTGTCGATACATTCACCCCTGAAAACTGCTCGATTGACGCCCGCCAGCCTTGCAATCCGGACGGCTCGAACACGGCGGGGTGGAATTCCGCGACGTTAAGGTTCAACGTCGGTTGCAATGCCGCAAATTATGATACCGATGACTTCTCCGTTAGCGAGGAGCCGGACAGCGGCAACACGATATTTATCACGTCGGTGAATCCGATTATAAACAGGACTACTATCACGTTCAATAGGCGGATTACCCTGGGGGCGTGGACATGCGTGACGTTTCTCCCAACTGGGTACGAATCGTGCTTCGGCCATCTGCCGGCTGATGTGACAAGTGACGAGATCAGCGCCCCGTTGGACATCCTGTGGGTGATCGACTGCATCAACGGTGACGAGACGTGCAAGATCCATCAGGGCGATGTTGACCGCAGTGGTGTGACCGGTCCGCCGGATATCCTTCGGGTGATCGACCTGCTTAACGGAGCCGGAGTGTATGATCCTTGGCTCGATGTATTGATTCCCGCGTGCCCGACGGAACCGTAGGCGACCTCGTCCGTGACGATCGCCCCTTAACGCGATTTGTTGGCAACTTGCCGGTTTACGCTCGACGGCGTAGCAGCCATTACGATGGCCGCTACGCCGCCGTTCTGTTCGCCGCCGTGATATATCGTGGTCCAAAGAGCCTACGGCCCATCGATCTCGTCGCCCGTCGACACGGACAGATTGGCGAGGAAGTCACCAATGACCTTCGCCACGATTTCATGGCCGTCGGGCGTCCAGTGCTGATCATAGGTGTAATAGATCTGCGTCCCGCCGTCGGCAGCCTCACCGAGCGCCTCGGCCAGCCCGACAAAGGGGATGGATTGGCACCGGCACCAATCCCGAACCACGGATTCCTTCCCATCGATCCGCCGCAGCAGATTCGCCAGAAAGGCCGTCGGCTCGGGCAGGTTCCTCTTGTAGCTGATCGCGGTGAATGCCCGCACCTTGTCAGCAGATAGAAGATCCGCGACGATCGGTAACATGACATGAGCTTTGGTCGAGGCATAGACCACGACGAGCTGACAGCCAGCTTGGCGGCACAGTTCATTCATTTCGGCGAGCTGGCTCCGCGGGTTGAGCCAATGTCTGTCCCGTGAGAAGTCCTCGCGACTGTGGTACAGGTCGCGAAGCTGCTTCGGCGCAAATGCGTAGTATTTCGCGCTTGGCCCCTCGGGAATCGCCAGCGGCAACCAATCAAGCATCTCGATCCCTTTGACGGGGCCGTCGTAATTGACGGGACCGAAGGTCTCAATCAGAAAGCTGTCCACCGCGCTGATGATGGGCGACTGTTTGACATATCGTTTTAGTCGTTTGGAAGTGCTGGGCTTCTTGCGTTTTCGATCGCTCTTGGCTGATCGAAAGTCGTTGCCCTCGTACAACATGCACAGGACATATCGAGGCCTCAGCGCAATACCGTACTGCCTCAATGACTCAAGGTAGTGCAGCGGGTCGTAGCCGGACATCCCCAGGTTGTAGACCGAACGCCCGCTTCTCTCTGCAAGCTGAACGGGCCAGATGTGCTCGTCCGAAACATTGGATCCTTCGGCGAACGAATCCCCCAAAACCACGATGTCGTATTGCCCGCGCTCTATCTGGTTGCGAAAACCTCGCCCGTCGGTGCGTAGTGTGCAGTCCACAATTCCGTAACCCGTGGGTGCATTCGGATAGGTCCGGTAGGCCTCCGGCTTGTCCTCAAATACAGCGCAAAACTCGGCACTGACCGGGCGGTGGTACGCCAGGCTGTCTCGAATGTAGTGGGTACCGCCCGGCGCGCGAGACAGAAAGTCGATTACGCTCAGTGCGGGAACGACAACCAGCAGCACCGCGATAACCTGAAACCACCGACGCTTGTACGTCACTCCGGTGGACCAGTCGATATAGAAGCTCGCCAGCGAGATGAACGCGATACCCGCAATCCATGTGAAATGGGTTCTGGAATATCGCCCCAGCAGCGTGTGCCGGTCACGGGCGATCTGCTCCACAACGTCGCTGGGAATCAGCCATACCGCCAGGTTGACCAGGATGACCAGAATCAGCCAGATCTTCTGTCTGGGGATAAGCTTCATGGCGTTTCGCGTGCTTATGGTTGAATGCAGCCGGTCCCGTGACGATCCTTCGGGCTTGCTGTTGATCCCGGCTGCGAATTCGTGTTCGCCGGTCAATTGGGCACCAACCGCGTCACGTGTTTGATGCAGAGTGTGCAATCATCGCGAGCATGCTGGTAACCGAAGGGATGAGCATACCTTATAAACGAGCGTGCGTCGAACCCGGGTCTTTGACTCCGGCGAAGCGTACGTGAATCGGTCAGCCTCGTCTTGCGACGGCAAACTTGGTCACGATAATAGGCGGTTCTGGGGTCGACGAAGGAATGATCAACCGAGGCGTGTCAAATGGTGGGCACCGATGGATCGTATGCATGATCTTTACAGCCCCGATGAATTGCGGGAGGCGTTCCGCAAATACCTGAAGGACCACGGGATCAAGTGGACGATCGCGCGACGGAAGATCCTCGATGCGGTGCTCGAGCTGGAGGGCCACTTTGAGGCCGAGCAGATCCTTCACCTGCTTCGAGAGCGAGACGACAAGGTCGGCAAGGCCACGGTCTATCGAACGTTGCCCCTGCTGGTTGCCTGCGGGATCCTCAGGCAGTTACGTTTCGACGTCAAACAAGCCCACTACGAACACGCCTTCGGGGAAGAACCGCACGACCATATGGTTTGCCGTCGTTGCGGACGGATCATAGAATTCGCCTCGGATGAGATTCTCGAGCTGAGTCGGCGAATCGCTCAGCAGTATCACTTACACGTGATCAGCTATCGGTTTCAACTCTCCGGCTTGTGTTGGGAATGCTCGATCAAATGTCCGGTGGCAGCCATGCCGCTGCCCGGCGAAGCCACTGAGCCCTGACAACACGAACGTAAATGATCGCTCCAATCGCGCTGGGAGTCCAACCAATCCGGTTGGACAGAGTTTCTCAACGCGACTATCGTGTCGCAAATGACGCAGCTATCGGCAGACGCGGCGCGACATAACGTTCTTGGCCGGAGGATCGCATACGGCGCGTCGGCTATCTTTGTCCTTCTGATATTCTTTGTGCTCGATGCCCTAATCGCCGAATGGGCCGTTCGACTGGAGGGAGCGATTGGGGACCTTCTTCGTCGGGGCAGCATTGTGCCGTTACTCTGTCTCGCGCTGATACTGTTCGGAACAGTTGAGTTGGGTCGCCTGCTGCACGCGAAGGACGTCCACCCGTACACGACGTTTGCGCAACTGATGATCGCGGCGTTGGTGCTGACGCCGTGGATCGTATCTGCCGGCTGGTTTAGCTCGGTGCTGAGGATTGCCACTGGGCTTTATTGTCAGGTCATTCTGCTCATAATGACGATGGTCGGTGCGGGCGTCCTGGCCGTGGTTCGCCGCAATCCGGAGGGGACGCTCCGCGATATGGGCGCCACAGTCCTGATGATCGTCTACCTGGGTTTCCTGGGCTCCTTCGGCGTCTCGCTTCGGTGCGCGGTAGGTACTTCAGGATGGGAGGGTGTGTGGCTGCTCCTAACGGCCATTCTGATTACGAAGGCGTCGGATATCGGTGCATTTTTCGTTGGCTCGGCGTTCGGGAGACATAAGCTGCATCCGACGGTGAGCCCGGCCAAGTCCGTGGAGGGCATGGTGGGCGGGCTAGCCGCCAGCGCGCTTGCTGCCGTGCTGTTCGCCATTGCCGGTGTGTCCCAGGGATCGGGTGCCGTACACGAAGGCATTTTTGCAGTGGTTTGGCGGGCTACTGTTTTCGGACTTGCCCTATCGGCTGCGGGACAGGTCGGCGACTTAGTAGAGTCTTGCTTCAAGCGCGATGCGGGTATCAAGGATTCGGGTAAGGTAATTCCGTGCTTTGGAGGTATACTTGATTTGATCGATAGTCCTGTGCTGGCCATGCCCGTTGCGTGGTTCCTCCTGACGGGGGTATGGAATGTGGTTTAGAATGGAGAACGTGGGACTCAAAAGACCCGTGCTGCCGCGCGATAATAGTTGCCGTCGGCTACACCGAACGATGTGACGGTCTGAGCGTAAGCGTTTGGAAATCACGATACCCATTGAGGATCCTTCCCGTCAAAGCTCGTTGTACGGGACTGCTGACCGGAACCTGCGTCTGATCCGGTCGGCGTTCAAGGTGCGGATTAGCGCCCGCGACAACGCGATCCGCATCAGCGGCTCCACCGACGACGTGCACAAGGCCGCCCATGCCATCGAGGTGCTACAACGCACGTTGCGCTCCCGCCCGGAACTCAGCAACGAGTTGATCGAAGATACAATCCGCCAGGCCGCCAATGACGGGAGGGCGCCGGGTGACGAGTCGATCGACGTCTTTCTTTCGTCTACGACGATCGTGCCGAGATCCGAAGGGCAGCGTCAATATGTCCAGGGAATCCAGCAAGACGACCTGACGTTTTGTCTGGGGCCGGCAGGGACGGGGAAGACCTATCTTGCCGTCGCGGTATCCGTGTCCCTCCTGAAACATCAGAAGATCAAGCGGATCGTGCTGGTCAGGCCGGCGGTGGAGGCGGGTGAGAAGCTCGGCTACCTTCCGGGTGACCTACAGGCCAAGGTGAACCCGTACCTTCGTCCGCTGTTTGACGCCATGCATGACATGATGACGTTCGATCAGATCAAGCGCTTCATGCAAAACGATGTTGTCGAAGTGATTCCGCTGGCGTTTATGAGGGGACGTACCCTCAACAACGCAGCGATCATCCTGGACGAGGCGCAGAATGCGACCGTCGCGCAGATGTTGATGTTTCTGACGCGGTTGGGGCATCACAGCAAAATGATTGTGACCGGGGATGACAGTCAAAGCGACCTGGCCGACAACGAGCCGAGCGGCTTCATTGACGCCGTCCGAAAGCTCGAGGGTACGCCCGGCATCACCGTCACGCGCCTGACGAAGCGTGACATCGTCCGGCACCCACTCGTGCAGCAGATCGTGGAGGCATATGGTCGGAGCGAGCCCGGTGTGTGATAATGAGTTATTTGGCGCGGTGCGGGCCGGTGCGCCCGGCCTGTGGTAAAGGCGTTACTCGAACGGGCCGAGCTGGGCCGAGAATCCCTTCTCGGCCCATTCGTGCGAGAAAGGATTCTCGCACGAGTGCGATACGCTCGACGCGAGTCAACTTATGTAAAAGGACCTGAGTTCATCGTCATGGCACCGTGGATGAACAAACGCAAGATTCGGCGCAAACAAGTACGCGAGAAACGCGCGAAGACATCCGGCACGTGGTGGACGTGGTTCTCGACGCGGGTGTTCTCCTGGCCGGTCCTTGTGAGCGTACTCTTCATCGCCGTGGCCTCCGTGATTGCGCTGATCGGGGAGACTACGCTGGGTTATTCGGTTGGCCAGCGTATGGATCAGCCGGTCTACGCCCGGGTGGACTTCCAGATTCCCGATGAGGGGCAAACCGCGGCGGATCGGGAAGCGGCGCGGGCGTCGACGCCGAGTTACTACACGATGAACCCGCCCGCGTTGACCTTCGATCGGATCCGCGCTGACCTGATGCGGCTTTATCAGGCGGCCGCTGATGCGGACACGTTCGAGAAGTTCAGCGAAGCGGTGCAAGAACTGGGCTGGCCGGCAGTTGCCCGGGTGTACCAGTGCCTCCGCAATCTTGGGGATGAGGCCGGGCGGGCGCGCTTTCAGTCGTGGGTCGACGATTTGCCCTTGGAGAAGGAGTACGTCGTTCGCAATCTGCTTCGCGAAGACCGCGTTCCGAATAGCGCGACGGACTTCATCCGGCTCGAAATCCCCGGACCCGAAGGTGGCACGACGGTCGTGGATGTTCGCCATGCCGAGCTGGTACCGCACGGTAATGAGAAGGCGCTTCGAGGTGTCGCCGCGGCGGTTGCGCGGAAGTTCCGTCTGCCCGAGCTGATCTCGACCGTGGAGGCGATCGTGCTGACGGTGCTCCGTGATCAGCCGACGATCCTCTACAACCGTGAACGCACGGTTGCGCAGATGCGAAGCGCCGAGGAGGCAACACCGGTTGCGTTGACCACGTACGAGAAAGGTAAGCCTTTCGTGAATCCGGGCGTGCTGGGCCCCGAACAATACGAACTGCTTAGGGCGGAACACGTCGCGTATCTTGAGTTCCTCGGTCAGGACGTTCCCGAGGCCACCGAAGAGCGCCACAAGAGGTTGTTGCAGCGGACCGGATTGGTCACGTTGGTGACACTGGTTTCGATCGGTTTGTTTGCCTACACCGGGCTGCATCAGCGGCGAGTGTTCGAGATCGGCTCGCGCACGCTGGCGTTTACGGTACTGATGCTTGGCACGTTGCTGACGGCGCGCGTGCTTGACATAAACTGGCCGCAAATACCGGAACTGGTTTTTGTCCCCTGTCTGTTGGCTGGAATCATCCTCGCCATCGTGTATCCACGGCGTTTCGCCATGGGTGCGATCTGCATCACAGCCGTCCTGGTGACCACCGTTGTCGACGGCAGCCTGGTGTTTTTGTTGACGCTGTTTACCGGCGTTGTTGTGACGGTCTTTCAGCTCGATGAGATTCGATCACGGACCAAGCTTCCAATGTCTGGGCTTGTCACGGCGCTTGCGATCATGGTTGCATCCGCCGCCGGCGGGTTTATGGAAGGCCATTTGCCCGAGTTCATCCTCAAACATGCTTTGTGGGCTGGGGTGTGCGCGGTGTCGGCGTCCTTCATGGTCTCCGGCATCCTGCCGGCGATCGAACGGCTCTTCCGTATCGCGACGTCGTTGACGCTTCTGGAGTGGCGTGATCCGACACGCAAGCTGTTGCAGCTTCTGGCCCGTGAGGCACCCGGAACGTACAACCACAGCCTGGTGCTCGGCACGCTGGTGGAGGCCGCTTGCGAGCGAATCGGTGCCAACGGTCTGCTCGCCCAGGTTGGCGCGCTATACCACGATGTCGGGAAGATTCAAAAGGCGGACTACTTCGCCGAGAACCAGGAAGGGCGGATCAGCCGGCACGACAACCTCGCACCGACGATGAGCCTGCTGATCATTCTCGGTCACGTCAAGGATGGAATCGAGATGGCCAAGGAATACAGGCTGCCGCGCGTGTTGCACCAGTTCGTCGCAGAGCACCACGGGACGACGGTGGTCCGCTACTTTCACCACGTAGCCAGCGAGAAGCAGCCGCAAATCGCACAGGGCAAACACGATCGCGAGGTGCCCGAGGCGGAATTCCGCTACAGCGGACCCAAACCGCGGTCTCGCGAGTCGGCTGTCCTGATGCTCTGTGACGGTGTGGAAGGGGCGGTTCGCGCCATTCACGATCCGACTCCTAGTCGGATTGAGAGCATGGTTCATCAGATTGTCGCCGATCGATTAAGCGACGGCCAGTTTGACGACTGCGACATCACGCTGAAAGAGATCAGCCAGGTCGAAGACTCGCTCGTCAAGAGCTTGTGCGGTATCTATCACGGGCGAGTGGCCTATCCTAAAGCGAGCAAGCCGGCGACCGAGGAACCGCCTGTTGAGGAGAGGTTGAGCGTCTGACGTATGAGAATATGGAATGTCGAATAGCAAACGGCGAAACTGTTTTCCTTCGCTATTCTTCATTCGGCATTCGCCATTAGAAGTTGTATGGACGACGATCCCACGTATGACATAGCGGTTGCCTGCGTTGGCGCGGACGCGCCGCGTTGCGAGGCCCGGTTGAAGCAGGTTATCGATGCAACGCTCCGCCGACATGAAGCGCCGGCGGCGCAAATCAGTGTGGCGCTCGTTGACGACGATCGCATCGCGCAGCTCAACGAGCATCATCTCAACCATCAGTACCCGACTGATGTACTAGCGTTCGACTTGCGCAATAATGCGCCTGCACGTTCTTCTCTCAACGGGAAGGAAGTGGATGGCTTCACGATCGGCGACGGCAAACCGATCGATGGGGAGATCGTTGTCTCATTCGAGACGGCGGCCCGGGAGGCGGGCGAGCGCGGACACGGCATCGATGCGGAGCTGGCGCTTTACGTTGTACATGGTACGCTGCATCTGCTGGGGTATGACGATCGTCACGAGCGGGATGCAGCTCGTATGCACGAGGTTGAGGACGAGATCCTTATATCGCTTGGATGGGGCCCGGTCTATAGAGCAAACCTGGGATGAGAGTGGCGCTGGTACAGATACAGTTGGATCCGAAGAGCCGCGCGGCAAACCTGCAAGTGCTCGATGCGGCGATCGACGAAGCGGCCAATGCGAATCCCGCACCCGACCTGATTGCTTTGCCCGGTGCCTGTGACACGGGCGGTGTAAGCCCGGCGCGCGGCGGGGATCAAACCGCCCTGGAAGTCGTAAAGGGAAACATGGCCTTAAAAGCGCGGGAATGGGGCGTTTTCATGGCCGTAGGGTTGCACGTCCAATGTGACGATAAGTGGATTCCCTGTGCGGTCTTGTTTGATCCGGACGGGGATGTTGTAGTGCGCAGCGTTGCGTCGGCGGCGGGAAAGGATGCGGAATCCAGCGTGCATATCGAACTGTGGGCGTCCGCCGTCGGTGACCTCGGGGTGTTCGAGCCGACCATCGCCGAACTACCGGGCGGGCGGGCCGTGGTCAGCGACCGGGGCGCGCTTATTACCATTCCGACGGTTGCCTCCTTGGGTGGAAAGCGGCAAAGCACGACGGCTGCGAACATAGCCTCCCTACGCAGTGATCCCGCCGCAGGCTGTGGAGCATACTGGGCCGTTGTTGGAGCAGCCATGAAGCAGAAGTCATCAAGGGATGGGAGCGGATGGCGGACGTTTATACGTGCTCCTAGCGGTGCGATCATTGCCTCCGTAGAGTGCTCAGATGAGACGATCGTGCATGCGGAGGTGCCGATCAAGCCTGCGACGTGTGCGTCGCGGACGGATATGATGAAGCGCGACGGTCATGCAGACTGATCCGTGTCGCGCTAAGAGCGGTCAGCTAGGGATGATGGGCTGGTTGTTGAAAGCTGATCGCCGGATTTCGTTTGTCTGCGCTGAGTCAATGTGGTGGGCGATTGGGTGATCTGGGTCGGCCTTATTGTGCTGATCGTGTTGACCTTATTCTCAACGCTGAACCTTGCGTTGCGTCTTCCCTCTCGGGTGCGAATTGCGGAGCAGTTCAAAAAGGCTGGTCGCGGTGACGACTTTGAGGACTTCGTGGCCCTCCACCCTCGATATATGCTCGCCACTGCGGTGTTGCGTTCGATTGCGACGCTCGCGCTGCTGTTGATCGTACTTTACGAATTGGTCGGAAGCGATCCGTCTGTCCGCACGTTCGACCTGGTCGTTGCGTGTGTTGTTGCCCTGATCCTGGTCCTGGTCTTTGGCGTTGCAATTCCCAATGCCTGGGCCAAGTATTCGGGTGAATGGCTGATCGTTCGTGTGTTGCCGCTACTGGCTGCGGTTCACGTCGTCTGCTATCCGGTGATTGTCTTCCTCGAACTCTTCGATCCCCTGGTAAGGCGTCTTTCCGGCGTGCCTATGCGGGACGCCCAGTCCTACGCGGATGAGCTGGAGCAGGAGATTCTCGACGCGGTCAGTGAAGGGGAGCGACATGGAGCCGTCGACGAGGAAGAAAAGGAGATGATCGAGTCGGTCATCGAGCTTTCTGACACGCGTGTCGAAGAGATCATGACACCGCGGACGGAGATCGTCGCGGTATCCAAGGATGCCGACATCGACGCGGTCCTGGCGGCGATCCGCGCAAGGGGCCACTCGCGCATCCCGGTCTACGGCAAAACGATCGATACCATTCTTGGGCTCCTGTACGCCAAGGACCTACTTCAACGTGATGAGGATACGCCCTTCGAGCTTACCGGGATCATGCGCAAGGCTCTGTTCATCCCGGAATCCAAGCCGGTTCGTGAACTGTTGCGTGAATTCCAGGAGCAGAAAGTGCACATTGCCGTCGTCCTGGACGAGTACGGCGGCACGGCGGGGCTGGTCACGATCGAAGATATTCTCGAGGAACTGGTCGGGGAGATCACCGACGAGTATGACCGCACGGCGCCTGCGGAGCTCAAGCGGATCGACGACAACACGGTGGAGGTTGACGCGCGAATGCGGATCGATGATCTCAACGATCAGCTAAAGATCGAACTGCCCGAGGACGAGAACTTTGAGACGATCGGCGGTTTCGTGTTCAGCCGGATGGGCAGGATTCCCAAAATCGGGGAGCACTGCGAACACGACAACATCGGGATTGATGTGGTTGCGGCTGAGCCGCGGAGAGTGACACGTCTTCGCCTCAACATTGCAGCCACCGCCGAGAACAACCACACCCCGATTTAACTTGGCCACCAAACCCAGCCGCCGTGAACCACCCGGGATTGCGCCCGTCCGCGCGATGCCTTGCACATTTCTCCCAACGAGCGTCCAATGGTCAACGTGCAGGCGCAGGCCCGGCGGCTTGCGGTTTCGGCGAGTGAAGAGGATCCGTGCAGATGGAGCCCGGTTCCGTGGAGTTGTGCTTGTTGGGAGTGATGCCCGGTCCAGGCCTTCTGTTCGGGCTCATGCTGGTCTCCGCGATCGTCGGTGGATACGCAGCGCGTCTGGTCCACGTTCCACGTGTCGTGGGATTTCTGCTGGGGGGAATTGCACTTCGCTTCCTGCTGTACGCGGTTTTCGATCAGGTTGAGGGCAGCGACCTGCACGAGCGGTTAGAGGTCGCCGCCGAATCCCTCGGTGTGATCAGTGACCTGGCGCTGGGTTTGATCCTCTTTACGATCGGCGGCACATTTGAACGCCGGAATTTGCGAGCGGTCGGGCCGCGCGTGTTGAAGATCGGCGCAGTCGAGATGGGCCTTGTAGCGCTGTTTGTCTTCGTGGGTTGTGCGCTGGTGGCGATGATCGCGCGATCACCTCATGGTTACGGTCAGAACCTGACCCTCGCCTTGCTATTGGGTGCAGCGGCGGTGGCAACAGCACCCGCGGCGACGCTCTTCGTCCTGCAGGAGTACGAGGCGAAGGGGCCGATTACGAACACCGTGCTTGGCCTGACCGGGCTGAACAACATCGTCTGTATCGTCCTGTTCCATTCGATATTCCTGATCCTGGCATCACTCGGCGCGATCAAGACTACCGGTCCCTTGGCCGGGCATCTGTGGCTCGCCCTGGGGCTCACAACGGTGGGGAGCGTTCTGTTGGGTATCGTAGCCGGCACGGCGATCAGCATCATCCACGCCAAGCTGCCCATTGCCGAGACGCTCCTTGTTTTCTTCGCCATGTTCATCATTCTCGGTGCCGGTGAGCAATGGCTGTGGGAAGACCAGGGTGTGTCGTACAACTTTCTGCTGACCGCCCTGGCGATGGGAGCGGTGTTTGCGAACGTCGCCATTGATTCTCAGAAGCTCGAAGCCGCGCTGCGCACCGTTGGAACACCTATATTTGCTGGGTTCTTCGTGATGGCCGGGTATGGGTTGCACATCACCGATCTGGAGCGCATGGGATGGCTCGGTGGTGCCTATGTGCTCTGCCGCTATCTGGGAAAGACGGTTGGATGCCGTTTCGGCGTTCGGTGGGCCAAAGGTCCCGAGCGCGCGGATGGGCGTCTGGGTCCGGGCCTTTTGTGCCAGGCTGCTGTCGTTATTGGATTGGCCTCGTTCGTGGAGCGATACTGGCAGAGCGAACTGGCGTCGCAGTTTGCAACCGTCGTTCTGGGAAGTGTGGTCGTGTTTGAGCTTACCGGACCGCTGCTTCTGAAACGCTGTGTAGTCCAGGCCGGTGAGATCAAGGCGATCACCCTGCTGCACCGCGGCGCAGTGACCACGGAGGGGACGTCGATCGTCAGGATCACCCTGCAGTCGCTTTGGCGGCTGTTCGGACTGCACGGCCACAGAGACGCGACCGAGCGCGCACAGATGCGGGTGGAGCACATCATGCGAACGAACGTGCAGTTCATCCATGCCGCCGCCACGTTCGACGAGACGCTCCACGCGATCGAGCGGTCGACCTACAGCCACTTCCCCGTAGTCCATGAGGACGGGACCTTTGCAGGGGTTATTCACTTCAGCGACGTGCGCGACGTGATCTACGACCCCACGCTGAGCGAGTTGATCGCAGCCGTTGACCTTGCCGATCCGGATTCGGTCACCGTACCGACCGACATGACCGCGGCGGAATTGCTCGGTGTTTTCACGGACCAGAACGTCGGTGTCCTGCCGGTGGTCGAGCAGGCCGCCGGAAAGCGGATCGTCGGCATCGTCGAGCAGCGTGATCTGCTACGGGTCTTGCATCGGTCACAGGACGCCAGATGAGCCGGAATCCGCAGGCTCCAGCGGACCCTTGCCGCAGAGCGGCTGCCAAACTGGCAGCAGCGATGCACCTCTGGACCGAATATGACAGCGCCGCAGCGTACGCAACGCGCGCCGGGCATCGGTTTGGTGCCCGGCTTGATTAACGTAACTATTTGCTGTACAGCATGTTACGACAACCCCAAAGCTCGTGGGGCTTTGGGGCCCCTTTGGCATCGGACGTGCGAATCGCCTTCCGTCTTGCGGTGCATCCTCGCCGCCCGCGCGGCGGAGTGGATTGCCCGCAGAGGATTGATCGTAGTCCAAACGGTACGAACGAGAAGTACACGAAAGGAGTGCTCACAACCATGGCCAAGCTCAACATCAGGCCGCTCGGCGACAAAGTAATCATCAAGCGTGTGGACGCGGAGGAGAAGACGACGGGCGGAATCGTCCTTCCCGACACCGCCAAGGAGAAGCCCAAACGCGGGATCGTGCAGGCGGTGGGGAACGGTCGGCTACTCGACGACGGCACCCGCAGCGAAATGCAGGTCGGTAAGAACGACGAGGTGCTCTTCACCAGCTACGCCGGCACCGAGATCAAGGTCAACGGTGAAGAGTACATGATTATGGACGAGTCGGATATCCTGGGAATCATTGGGTAATAGCGAATGTCGAACGGCGAATAGCGAAGTCAGGAGATGTGACTGGGTGACGGCATTGTCAGATTAAGGATCGTATGTCGTCTGCCGTACCTTGCGTTTCATACTCCTCCTGTTCGCTATTCGAAATTCGCCATTTAGAATTCTTGATTGGAGATACCATCCTATGGCAGCCAAGCAGATTGCGTATCAGATGGAGGCCCGCGAGGCCATTCGACGCGGTGTCAAGCAATTGGCCCGCGCGGTTAAGGCGACCCTCGGTCCCTGCGGACGGAACGTCGTGATCGAGAAGTCCTTCGGCTCCCCAACCGTCACTAAGGACGGAGTAACGGTGGCCAAAGAGATCGAGCTCGAGGAAGCCTATGAAAACATGGGCGCCCAAATGGTCAAGGAGGTGGCCTCGAAGACCTCCAGCGTCGCCGGTGACGGCACGACCACCGCGACGATCTACGCCGAGGCGATCTATGACGAGGGGTTGAAGAACGTTACCGCCGGCGCAGAAGCCATGCAGCTAAAGCACGGCATCGAGCAGGCCGTCAACGCCGTCGTCGCCGAACTCGAGAAAATGAGCATCCCCGTCAAAAGCACCGAGCAGATCGCCCAGGTGGGGACGTGCGCAGCCAACCAGAACGCCGAGATCGGCAAGCAGATCGCCGAAGCCATGGACAAGGTCGGCAAAGACGGCGTGATCACAGTCGAGGAAGGCAAAACGCTCGACACCACGGTCGATCTCGTCGAGGGCATGCAGTTCGACAAGGGCTACCTCTCGCCGCATTTCATCAACAAATTCGAGGACCTCGTCTGCGAGCTCGAGAAGCCCTACGTTCTGATCCATGAGAAGAAGATCTCGTCGATCAAGGACCTGATCCCGATTCTGGAAAAGGTTTCACAAGCCGGCCGGCCTCTGCTGATCATCGCCGAGGACATCGAGGGTGAAGCACTCGCGACACTGGTGGTCAACAAGCTGCGCGGCACCCTTCAGTGCTGTGCGGTCAAGGCTCCTGGATTCGGCGACCGCCGAAAGGCCATGCTCGAGGATATGGCCATCCTCACCGGTGGGACCGCGATCTTTGAGGACCTGGGCATTAAGCTCGAGAACATCAACGTCTCGGACCTGGGATCAGCCAAGAAGATTAGCATCGACAAGGAAAACACCACGATTATCGAGGGCGGCGGAGCGACCGCGAAGATCAAGGGTCGGATCGAGCAGATCAAGAACGAAATCGAGAATACCACCAGCGACTACGACCGCGAGAAGCTCGAAGAGCGCCTGGCGAAGCTGTCCGGCGGTGTGGCGCAAATCAACGTCGGGGCAGCCACCGAGGTCGAAATGAAGGAAAAGAAGGCCCTCGTCGAGGACGCCCTGCACGCTTGTCGAGCAGCCGTCGAGGAGGGCGTTCTGCCGGGCGGCGGTGTGGCCGTCCTGCGGGTGACCAAGGCGCTGGATACGCTGTACAAGAAACTTCGTGGCGATCAGAAGACGGGCGTTGACATCGTGCGTCGGGCACTGTCGTCCCCGATCCGCCAGATCGCAGCCAACGCCGGTCTGGACGGCTCGATCGTCTGGCAACAGGTCTTCGAGAGCGAGGATACTAACTACGGCTATAACGCCCTGACCCATGAATACGGTGACATGATCAAGATGGGCATCCTCGTGCCCACGAAGGTCGAGCGCGTGGCACTGCAAAACGCCGCCTCCGTCGCGAGTCTGCTGCTGACCACCGACTGCATCATCTCCGAGATCAAGGAGAAGGAGAAGAAGATGCCAGCCGGTGCGGGCGCCGGAATGGGCGGCGGAATGGGTGGCATGGGCGGAATGGGCGGCATGCCCGGAATGATGTAATAGACCTTCCCTCTTCCCCCCTTCATAAGGGGGGATATAGGGGGGTCGTTTTGCGAATAGCGAATGCAGCGTAGGGTGGGCACCGCCCGCCACACGATTGCGGATTGGAGGCGTGCGACTGCTCTCGAGCAGTGCGCCACATGGGCGATCGCGGATTGCGTAGACGATTGCTGTTCGCGAATTCGCCACTCGACATTCCGAATTCGAGAATGTGCCACCGCTTTTCAAACGGTGAACTGGAGCAATACGCTCATTAGCAGTTGAGTTGGACTGAAGGAGTGGTCTAACGAGACGAAATACTTCTGTCAAACCTCAAAGGACCTGCGGTCGGCCACCGGCCGACCGATATACCCACCACCCCGCCGGTGATCCCCACCCCACTGGCGGGGTGTTTTTGCGTTTTGCCCGAGTGAGTTTACTTGGTGTCTTTCTGCTGCTGTAAACCAGCATATGTTCAACAACCCTTTGCTGCTTGAGAGCGTACAAGGCCCAGGAAAGCCGCAGACCCGCGACAATGGAGCACGCTAATGACATCGCAGAGTATCCCTACCAAGCTATTGCGCATCATCCTCGAGACAGAGACCTCATCACAACGATTCGAACACTTCTGTAATGATCTGTTCTCTGATGTCGACGAACGTGAATACGTGCCAACTTCGCCGACATGGGATCTTGGACGCAACGGGCGCGCTGTCTCGGAACAAGGACATGGAGATCCAGCATTCATCTGCGCTACACTACGTTCGGACCTTGAGGCCAAGATCGGCGAAGATCTTCAACGGATCCTGATGAGCGCGTCCCCTCGGACCCTTATAGTGTGTTCGCATCAAGATCTAAGTGAAAAGCGATGCGACGAGTTAACGTGTCTCGCCCGCGGGCAGATGTCACAGGATACGGATGTTCGTGTCGTTGGGCTCCTTCAAATCATAGCCTTGGTAAGTCGCCACCCCGGTCCTTTCCGTAAGCATTACGCCACGGACCTTCAGCAGATACGGGATGCTTTGACAGTCACCGGCGAGCAGGGAGAGGAAGCACAGATTACTGGAATGCGTATCGCGCTGACCACGCAGCTGCACGATGACGCGCAGAAGCTTCGAGGCGAGATTGCCCGCAACCTTGTCCTAACTTCGCTTGCGAAAGGTGACGCGCTAAACGACGCTCTGATAATAAAACACATTAGCGATGCGCTCCACCTGGGACGTGTAATACAGCCTGAGTACGTACATGCCAGTCTTGAACAATTGGTAGCGACGGGTCACGTCTCCGAATGCGACGGTGCGTATTCTCTGGCGGGCTCTGGACGCGACGAACTAGATGAGCGTACGACTGAAGGGTCGAAGCGTTTAATCGAAGGAAAGAGGTTCGTCCGGGACACTCTCCAGGAGTTGCTAGGATTTGAGTTCACTGACGCAGACTTCAACTTACTCTGGAAGACTGTTCAGGATGGCATCGCGAACATGTTCTTTTCCCATGGGATCGGAATAATCGAGGCAATAAGTTCCATCGTAACTCTTCAGCCGTTTGCAATGTTGGTGTCGGGTAACGGTGGGAGTTGTC
>CAZJTP010000092.1:5588-16573 GCA_964548955.1 uncultured Phycisphaeraceae bacterium | reverse complement strand
GAGCGGGACGGGTTCCTCATGCGATAGGGCGCTGCCACAGGGTCGTATTACAGGAAATCGGGAATGGCCACGTTTGCTTACGAGGCGATGAATCAGGGTGGACAGGAGGTCAAGGACGAGATCGAGGCGTTCTCCAGCGAGGACGCACTCGCCAAGATCCGCAACCTCGGCTACTTCCCCACCCGGATTCGGGAAAAGGGTGGGGCAAAAGCTAAGGGAGCCGCCGCTGCAAAGAAGAAACGAGGCACCGGGTTCTCCATCGGCGGCGTCAAGCAAGCCACAATCACCCAGATCACCCGGCAGCTCTCCACGTTGCAGGACGCGGGCCTGCCGATCCTGCGCAGCCTGAACATTCTCGAGGAACAGCAGAAACCGGGGCTGATGAAGAACATCTTCCGCGCGATGGTGGACGACATCGAGGGAGGTTCAACGCTCTCCGAGGCGTGCGCGAAGCACCCCAAGGCATTTGATCGTCTTTACGTCAACATGGTGGCCGCGGGCGAGGCCGGCGGCGTGTTGGACGTCATCCTCTCGCGACTCGCCGACTTCATGGAAAAGGCGGAGAGGATCAAGAGGAAAATCAAAGGCGCGATGATCTATCCGGTCGTCGTTGTCAGCTTCTCCGTCGCGATCGTAAGCGGCATCATGATCGTGGTCATCCCGAAGTTCAAGGAGATCTTCTTCGACTTTGACGTGAAGCTGCCGGGTGTCACGCTCCTGCTGATCGGCGTTTCCGACTGGTTCATGCACGGGATGCCGCCGGGTTGGATGGTTGTGCTGCTCGGCCCGTTCGCCGCCTACTTCTTATACAAGATGTCCCGGTCGTCCAAGGGCGGGCGATACGTGACCGATGTCATCGCGCTTCGACTACCGGTTATGGGGCAACTGGTACAAAAAAGCTCCATCGCCCGCTTCACCCGTACGCTTGGTACGCTTATCACCGCGGGCGTGCCGATTCTCGAGGCCATCAACATCACCCGGGACACCGCCGGCAACGAGGTGTATGCCCGGGCACTGGACAAAGTCCACGATTCGATTCGCGAGGGTGAAAGCGTCTCGGCTCCGTTGCGACAGGCCAAAGTCGTCGACGGACTGGTCACAAACATGATCGACGTCGGCGAGGAAACCGGCGAGCTGGACAAGATGCTCCTTAAAGTCGCTGACACCTATGATGAGGAAATCGACGTCGCCGTCGCCAGCCTTGTGTCGCTGATCGAGCCCTTGATGGTCGCCTTGCTCGGCGGGATAGTCGGATTTATCGTCGTCGCGTTGTTCTTGCCGCTCGTCCAGTTGATTCAGTCCGTCTCCGGATAGGAGCGTGGCAGACGGCGGCACGTGCTCGCCGTCGCAGACGGTGGCGCCCTATAATAAGCGTCACCGGCCAGGCGCATGACGGAGCCGGCGAGATCTTCCTTCACGGATCATCGACGAGGAGAGTGACAATATTATGACGCTCAAGCACACGCATCGCGTTTATGCTGGTCGATGGAATCGTCGCGGCACGCAAGCCGGCGCGTTCTCGCTGGTCGAGCTGCTGACGGTGGTCTTTATTATCTCACTGCTCATTGGGATTCTGATCCCCTCCGTAAACGGCGCCAGAAACGCCGCCAAAAAAGCAACAACAGCCAAGGCGCTCAAGTCCATCGAGGTCGGACTCGAGATGTTCAAGGACGACAACGGGGATGGTTTCCGCCTGACAAACGGGTATCCGCCGTCGTTTGCCCATCCACCGATCCCGGGTTATCCGTTCAAACCGCATCTAGGGGAGTTCCCGTTTCTGCCGGATGCCCCGGATGCCAACCCGGTGGTTACCGGTGCTCATTGGCTACCTGCGATGCTAATGGGCGTGGACAACCTCGGCTATGTGAGGCGCAGCTCCGTTCCCAGAGATCTGCGGGCCCAGCCGTATCGCTGGTACACGCCCGTACCCTCGGACACGCACGAAACTCCTTTGGAGCGTCAGCCGCTCTACATCGATCCGGGCAGCTTGAAAACCAAGGCCACCAAGGACCTCCCCGGAAGAGCGAACGAGGATTTGTTCCCCGATTGGGATGAGATGAACGAGCTACCGGTGATCGTGGACGCGTTCGATCAACCGGTCCTCTACTACGTCGCCAATACGCACGGTCGAACGACAAACATGGTGGACCTTTCGAGAGAAAATCCCCAGGGCGAAGGAGTCCCATTTTTCTTCCACGAGGATAACCTCGGCTTCACCGGTGTCGCGCCCGACACGGAAACGTCGGGGAGCGAGACCTCCGGCACGCCCGGGTGGGACCTTGGAAACCGGCAGCGACACCACGCCATCGCCAGACCCGGTGCGACCCTGACGGCCGAGGATCTGATTGAGCCTGAGAACCGGGAAACCTTCGCACGCTACATCATCGACCGTAAGGTTTATAGATCGATCGTCCAAAACGAGAACCGCTCGGCCGCGACGCCCTTGCGCCCGGTCAACGCGGACAAGTTCCTGCTGATCTCCGCCGGACCCGATGGACGCTACGGAACCAACGACGATGTCACGAACATGCCACCATGGACCGAGTAAATGACCGAGCGCGGATGGGTGACGACTTACCGAGCCCCAAGCGCAAACGCGGGGTTTTTGACCGGTCGCTGGCCTCCCGGTTCCGATCACCGGTGCATATTCACCCAAGCGGATATGCCGCCGTGCCCAACATAACATGGTTTTCCAAGGACGTTAGTTATGCACTCGAAACGGACGACATCCTCGCGTAGCGCGTTTACGCTGATCGAAATCCTGGTCGTGGTGGCGATCATTGGGCTACTGGTAGCAGCACTTTTGCCTGCCTTCGGCGTTGTGCGGACCAAGGCCCGTTACGCCCAGGCACAAGCCCAATATAGCGCCCTGTCCACCGGTCTGGAGATGTTCCGCGGTGAGTCGGACCTGGGTGGCAGCTATCCACCGTCGGCGAGCGACTACCAGACCGACCGCCAGATCATCGCAGACCCCAGAGGTTCTGAAGGCAACAAGGTCCGAATCGCCGGTGCGCATCTACTAGTCCACGCCATGATCGGCGCGGACATGTTGGGCACTCCAGGTTTTCGTGATTTTGATCGCGACGGTCAGTGGTGGGATGACACGTACAGAGACCCACTGGGAAGCGGAGGCGCATATGCACTCGACAACACGACCGGCCATGAAGGCGAGACAATGAGAACACGTTACGGCGGCGCCGGCTACGTCGACGACAAGATGAAACAACGCACAAAGTCCCTTGGCGCGCTCGAGGAAGAAGGAAATCTTCTGAACCTAAGTGGCGAGCGCGTTCCGGATGATATCGCCCGCGACGAACTTCTTTTCGTCGATCCGTGGGGCACGCCCGTCTTGTACTATAAAGCCAACATCGCCGCCCTGCGGATCGTAGCCGATAGTGATCGGTCGGGCATTTATCGGCAGGAGGACAACGGGATCATCACCGGCACCGACGAGAATCCCGCGGGGCTCGACTTCGGTCCCGGCGCGATCGGGGGGCACCTGCACGCGATCAGCGACATCCCGCCTCTTCCAGACGGTGATCCGGATGCGGCCGTAAACACCATTTTGACCAACGACGACTATGTCGATTCATTTGTGCGGTTCATCTTGGACCCGTCGGTGCTGGCGCGGCCCACACCGGTTCGTAAAGATTCGTATCTGCTGATCGGCGCCGGTCCGGACGCACGCTACGGAACCGATGACGACGTGACAAACTGGACGAGGGAAAAAGACTAGATGATCCGGCACCTGGATCCGACGGCCCTACCGAGCCCCAAGCGCAAGCGCGGGATTTCCAATCGCCGGGTTAGGCACGGGTTTACGCTCGTTGAGCTGCTCGTGGTGATCGCGATCATTGTGATCCTGATGAGCGCCGTCATCGTCGCGAGCACCACCCTCATCACCAAGGCCAAGGTGTCCAACACGCAGGCCTTGCTCACGGTCGTCCGTGACGCCGTAGAGCAGTTCAAGCGCGAACAGGAGGCCGCTCCGACCATCACCCGCGCCAGGCAAGGCGCGGTCAAATACCGCGATCGGTACGGACTGTACCCGCCGGATGAGCTGGAGGTCTTTACGCCGGTGGGCATCCCCGGCAGCGGTGCAAGCGGGGGTTCACTCGCCACCGGTGGAGCCGAGATCGTCCCGGCACCACCCTACGACGCCATGAGGTTCTACACCAAGGGGCTGACGTGGGAGGATGCGCGCCTCGAACATCGAGACCTCGCGGCGATGGTCGTCACAATCCAGACGCTGGGGGACGTGTCGGCTTCGATCCTAGGCGGCATTCAGAATCGCTACTGGCGTCCGGCCCCTTTGGACGACCGTGATAAGCCGGCCTTGTTTCTCGATCGACCCGACACGGATGGACACCGCAACGACTCATGGGACAGCGGCGACTTTGAAATCCGCTATATCATCGACGTCTGGGGTACGCCGCTCAGATACTTCGCCCAGCGCGACCGGGACGCTAACAACCCGCCGGAGCCCTCCAGCAATCACGAAGACTGGAACGAGGTATCTACGACGATGGTCCGGCTCAACGGCGGCCGCCCGGTGATCATGTCCTACGGGCCCAACGGCAGGGAGCAGCTCACGCAGGAAGCGATGGGTGATGATGCAACGGCCTCGCTCGTCGCGGACTGGGTCGCCGTCGAGGACGACCACCCCCAGATCAATCACCATCTCAACGCGGACAATGTCTACGCTGATCCGACGTTGAAAGAGAAACTCGTGAGGGGGACTCAATGATGCGACGTGCGGGCGGCAATCCGGTCTGCGCAGGCGCCGTGTCATCATTGTAAGTGAGTGTGGGGAATGACATGTGATCTACCTCATGGGAATGGATATCCGCAGCGAGCGTGTTGCCTGAAGCGCTCATGCGCAAATGCCCGAAGTGGCTTCACGCTCATCGAGATGATCGTGGTGGTTGCGATCGTCCTGGTCATCCTCGGGCTTATCCTGCCGGCGGCGAGCACGTTGTGGAACGAGCGAAAGACCGCCCAGGCCGTCAACGCCGTCCAGGGCCTGTTAATGACCTCCCGCGCCAAGGCCATGGAAGCGGACGGGGTGGAGAGCGGATTCCTGGCGTTTGTCGACGAGGAGGGAGCGCACCATTGCGTGTCCATCACCCAGGCGAGTCCTTCAAAAGAAGAGCTTGCTAACCTGAATCCATTGGAGTGCGCTAAGTTGCGACGTGCATATGCGATCGTGTTTGAGATAACCGATGATCGTGACCAGGTGCTGCCCAAACCCATGCGTGTTGTCCCGCAGTACGTTGTGGACGTTCCCACGACAGCCGATTCCGATCCGGACACATTCAGCGGGCTGGAACTCGCCAATAACGATTTCCAAATCCCACCGGATGATGTGGATGAAGTCCAGCGACATCGCAACTTCTTCACGATGGTCTTCTCGACGGACGGCCATCTGCTGGTCAACTGCGACGTGCTGATTCAGGATGAGGATCAGAATGGGGATGGAATTGGGGATCGTACGGGATTGCGTGTAGGTCCCGGCCCGCCGCACAACAGCGCCACAACGACGCAGTACTACACGATATCCGGTGACGCGACGAACATCGATCCCGAACCGAATCCTAAAGAGATCCCGTTTCTGGTGACCGACGAGGACGACGTAGCCATCAACTTCCCTTCGGTTGACGGACTGATGGTGTACGACGATTCATTGTTCAACGAGGTGACCACCCCGGAGAAGAGATCCTTCCTGCTCCGGGTGGGCCAGCCACTCTATGTCAGCCGCTGGACGGGGACGGTTATACGAGGCCCCGTCGGAGAATCCGAAGCGCCGTGAACGATCTGAATGGACATTCAACGTTGCTTGTACACAACTCGACTTCGACACTCAGCACCGGCGAGCTGCCGGCTTTAGAGCAAGTTTCGTTTTTGTGTGGCGAGCCTCGGGACCTGTCCTTGACGTGCGGTTCCGTAGGGCGAAGCCCCCACAGCGAAGCTGCACCGCGGGTCAAGGATTTAGCCCGCGCGGGTCTCCGTCGGGTGGGAGCTTCCCATACCCTGACGATGCGGCGTAGTAAACGGCGTGCCGCGTTCTCGCTGCTCGAGGTGATGATCGGTATCGTCATCCTCGGGCTGGGAATGGTGATGGTGGCCACGATATTCCCCGTGGCGTGGAGCCGCGCCCGAACACTCAGCGAGTACACGTCACAGCGGGTGGTGACGGCCGCGGCAAGTGCCACTGTCAAGTCACTGGTCCGCGTCAGCGGACCAGGCGCTAGCGGATCGGGCTCGATCGGTACGAGCTTTCTCGGTGATGTTCTCTATGACCACGTGAATGATCTGAGCGCCGTGATCTGTGATTGGCAGGATCAGGAGTGGCCCGAGGATAAGTGGGACCGGGTACACGCCCTCCACGTTGAGAATATGACGGTGAGCACGCGCCAAGTGATTCCCGAGGATCTCTGGAAAGTTGAGGACCAGGACGTTCAGACTCCGGGGCAGAAGCTCCGCCGTTTGTTCCGCCAAATGGAAGGTGAACCCATCGTCGAGGACTCCTATTATCGTCCTCAGGTTGCCTTCCACGAGCGAGTGTATCCGCCCATGGAGCCTTTGCGAGTCGGTACCGCCGCCGACGAGGAAGACCGCTGGCATGACGCGCTGGCGACACGCCGGTTCTGCTGGGCGGCTTTCTACAGACTGCGGACGGACATCGACTTCGATCCTGACGCCAGCATGGGGCCGGTGGATCGCGGAGGCCTGGGAGTGACCCGGACGTTTGATTTCTACTACGTGACTCTGCGTCGGCCACAGGCGACGTATCGCTATGCGCCGCAGGATCCCGACTCCGCCTCCAATCCATGCGAGCTCACTTCGACGCCGGTTGAACCTGCCGCGACATCGTCCAACAGTGATGACGTCATGTTTCCCA
Organism: uncultured Phycisphaeraceae bacterium; assembly: GCA_964548955.1. Taxonomy (GTDB): domain Bacteria; phylum Planctomycetota; class Phycisphaerae; order UBA1845; family UBA1845. The sequence goes on along the minus strand of CAZJTP010000092.1, from coordinate 9,672 downwards.
TTCCTTGGCGTGTTCAGGTTCAGTTTCCCAACACGCTCGTCTTCGCTGATAACGCGACGGGTGTTCCGACGGAAATCCTCGTTCCGCCAACCGGAGCCGCCTCGGACGTTGCGAAGCAGTTCATGCTGGCCCAGATGTTTCCAGCAAAAGCATGGTTCATCGATGAGGTCAGCGGCAACGTCTACCGCGTTGTGAAGCGCCGGGTCACCGGAGACCACGACGAGCAGGCCTTTCTGACGCTCGACCGCGAGGTTTTCATCGAAGACCTCGACCTGCCAAACGGATATCCGCCATACCCGCAAAACCACCCGGGAGTTCTGGATGACGAGGAACTACTTCGCACGGTCTGGGTCTTCCCGCCCTCGGTGCAGCCTCGTGACGCGGGCGACGACATCCTCGTCTTCGAAGGCTCTCAGCCGGTCGTTGACATTAAGGTCCAAACCCGTCACATCCACCCGACCGAGTAGGGCGATTGCCTAGCGTGTCCGCATCTGCAACGTCGCGGCGGTGCTTTTGTCGGCGACAAGCGCTCGAATTCGGACTTACTACAACGGGAATCCAGCGTGTTGGTCTTAATATACCACGTTCAGGCACCGCCACGATTCCGCTGCTTGTCCGAACGAGAGACAGGTCCGCCTGTTTCAGCCGGTCGGGCGGCTAGGGAAAATCCTTATGGGACCATGGCCAAGGGGAAGAAAAAAAAGTCGAGTCTTCGGATTAATCCCTTGTAGCCCGGCGGAATGTTCGCGTAGAATAACCCGCAGAAGGGTCGGATCGTAATGGGTTCTTTAAACCCGGATGGACACGCGGGTCTAGCGCTATTTCTATAAGGTGTTTGGCCATGTTTGGTTTCAGGCGAATGCGTTTGTTGGTTGTACTTGGCATTATCATGTGCTGTGGATTGGCTGCGTCGGCAAAGGCCGATCTGACTTTCGAAGCCACCAGCGATCCGATCGATGCCAATAGTTGGCTGCAGGGTTTCGAGCTGCAGAGTGACCGCGCGTTTAACTACGTGGGACTCCTTCTAATACCGTTGAAGGGTGACAAGGGATCAGGATTCAAGGAAGACGCATGGTCATTTGACGACCCCGATAATCCGCTCGCTTATCCCAACGCCTCTGAGTTTCAGCAGCGTGCGGTCGCGAACATTCCTGGCTTGCTCTCATGGACAAGCGCGGCCGCCGTTCCGGGAGAAGGCCCGGTGACGGATCTGACCTGGTGGTCACACTTCATGGGCGACAAGACGTATCAGGACTTTGCGCTTACGTTGTTTGCGTTCAACAGTGGCTACGACTGGCAGGGAGCAACTGCTCGCTGGGGCGGAACCGATTGGACCTTCGGTTTCCACACACGCGACATAGAATGGCAGGCGTTTACAGATGCCGGTGGCGTGGCGTCTGTTATCCCTGCTCCATCGGCCGTTGTGCTCGGCCTGCTGGGTCTGGGCATTGTTGGTGTGATCCGGCGACGCTTCGCGTAACCGATTCAGGTCCGCCCCGTTCGGGCCAATAAGAATAAGTAAGTTATCGGGAACGGACCCCGGCGTGGTGTTGTACCGTGCCGGGGATTTTCTTTTGACACACGATCAAAGGTCAGCGTTCAGGTTGATTCGTGTGTATCGCGAACCCACGCAGGCATGCCGCCGAGACGCCGCTTGTCACTGACTGCGCTTCAGGAATCCCACACTTGAGGCGAACATGCGCTGCGTATCGGCCGGCGTCCGATCGTCCTCTTCGGCTTCGAGGTCTGCGAGATTTGCCAGGCACATCGAGCATCCGACAACGTCGAGGTGAAACTGGGTGTAGCTTCGCCACGGCTCGTCAAGCACGCCGAGCAGGTATGAGCCGAGTGTGCTGCGCTTCAGGCAGGTCAACCGCTGCTGCCGCCAGACCCGCGCGACCGTGACATCCGCGTCGGCTTCGTCGAAACAGGCCAGCGACGCGGGGTCCCGCTGAGCGAGGTACTTCTGCAATTTCTGAATCGCGCGGAATTTGACGCCCGCGACGGCTTTCTGGTCGATGTCAAGAAGGTCGGCGATGTCCAGGTTCCGCATTCCGGCGAAGAAGGTCAGCTCGATCACCTGTAAATCGCCGAACGCGTCGCGGTCGCGTAGCTCGTGGATGAGCCGCTTAAGCATCTCACCGAGAAGCTGCTCCTGCTGCCGCTGTGCTTCGGCCACCGCGGCGATTCCGCTGGGTGTTTCCGTCGAACCGGGCACAACCTGGTCCCACCATCCCTCGGCGTCGGCCGGCTCCGAGAGGATCGTCGCCTTGCGCTGCCGAAGCAGGTCGTAGAGCTTGTAACGGAGAATCGTAAACAGATAGGTCTCGAGGGAACGCGACGGATCGTAATGTGTTCGTGACTGCAGGAATCCGACAAACGTTTCTTGAACAAGATCTTCCGCATCGTTGAGGCTTGGTGCACGGGCACGGGCGAAGGCCAGAAGACGACCCGTGTAGCGGTCGATCAACTGCCGCCACGCGGGCTCGCTGCCCTTGCGTATCTGCTCGGCAAGGAATTGGTCCGCGTTGCCGCCGGGGTCCATGATGTTGCTCGATCGCGCACCGGCCCTTCGGGTGCCACACTCCCACGATCCGCCCGCCATACTACGCGGAGACGTCCCCGAAGGCTATAGCCGGTGACGCAAAGCCGCCATTGTGACACAGACGGCTGCGAACACAACGATCGACAGGAGGCGGAGCGACCAGGTGAAGTGCCCACGTGTGCTCGCGTCCAGAAACACATACCCCATGTACAGGAATGCGGCGATCGCCAGCGCGGTCAGCACGGTCCCAAGCACGTCGCCGTGACGCAGGCTTCGTGCTTTGAGCCGTACCTCACGTGTTTGATCCTTTAGGATACTCTTTAAGCTCGTTGTCTTATTCCGTACCTCGACGGACACAGAAGAGAAGTGAGGAAGTGAAAGCGCCGGCGCGGGCGCCTGGACCGACGGGATCGGTCCAAGTGCGCGAACGTAAGGGAATCGCGACGACCGCGCCGCGAATAAAGCCACCACCGCAACAAGGGCCAACACGACCACGACACCGAATACACCGGGGAGCAGCTTCCGTTGAGTCAACTCCTTGACCAACTTGAGCACGACAATCAGGGCGCAACATGCGAGCAAAAGCATGAGCATCATTTGTAGGGGCGCTGCCATCATTTGAGTTCCGCCAATTCGTGGCTCATCACACTACAGGTTCCGATGCATCGAAATCGAAGGCTCCGCCCGGGCTTGTCCGGCGAATCAGTGGATGACGCCTGCAACTGCCAAGATGGCGACGGTCAGGCCACCAATCAGACCGAGACTCGCGATCACCACGCTGATCATCCCACAGATCTTGCCCGCGCTTGTGATGCCCCATCCGCTCGGGTCCATCCGTCCGGCATCCATTGCGAGCAGGTCACGGTGTCCCATGACCCAGGCGATGATGCCGAGCGGGAACAGGTTTATTATCCCCAGAATCCCGAGCACCAGCACGGTCACACCGCGGTGCGGTCTGAGGCCCTCGGCTGAAACAGCCCGCGCCGCCGGGTTCTCCGGTTGCCCGCCCGGTTCCGATAGGCTTTCACTGGGCTCCTCTTCTTGTGAAACCTCGGTGTCCGGCATGGTCACATCGACCGTGCCTTCACTGCCCTTACCACCGAGGACGAACGGCCTGGGAGCTCGACGCCTTCGGCCGGTAAAGAGCGTCAGCCCCAGGAACAGGAGCGAGAACATCACCAGCCCGGTTATCACTCCGATGCGCCCTTGATCATCGAGACCACCACACCCGTCGCAGGCACTCCACTCCCGTGCGATCAGCGTGATCATCCCACCGATGCCGAACATCGTGAGCGCGATCAGGAAGGGCCGCAGCGTCTCACGCCAAAAGCCATCCCGCTTGACCGGAGTCGTCTTGCGCAATGCGAACAGCATGAAAGAGGCGAATCCCGTGCACCCGGCGACGGCGCCCGTGATCTCGTCATGATAAAAGCTGTCACCAATCAAGGAAATCAGGAACGTCGCGACCGCACCACCCATCATTGCAAAGGCGACCAGACCCCAGAACGCGCGCGTGATGCCCCAACGCAGCCGTCGGTG
>CAZJTP010000092.1:0-5488 GCA_964548955.1 uncultured Phycisphaeraceae bacterium | reverse complement strand
AGTATTCCCCCGGCGATGGCCGTGCAAATCAACGCCCACAGCGCTGTCCACAGCGCACAACCAAAGCTCAGCTCGCCGGCGGTTGCCCTGTGACGGCCACCCTTGCGGTGCTTCTCGCCCTCCCTGAAGAACACCGCAACCACCAACAATCCAAGGTAGAGGGCAACTCCCTCATCGCCGTAACGTGATTCCATAATGGGAGCGGCTCCAAGCGCTATTAGAGGGGCACAGCAGCACAGTTGGATGAGCCGTTGCGGCCAAGAGGGACCGTACGCGACGCCGAACCATCGGACTGCGGAGCGGGACAGCAGGATTCCACCGGACATCGTGACAACCAACAGTCCGGCACCGGCACCCACCTCCTCGCATCCACACGTGTTTCCAACCAGGACTCCAAGGCCGATGGCCAAACCAATAGACAGCAGACCGGTAAGCAGAATCCGCTTTTTCCGATCGCTCCGTGTGATGCCTGGCATCGCCGGTGTGCTCCCAGGTTGACCAATCGGTGTTGGCGTTGGTGGTGGTGGTGGCGACGGCGACGCCGACCGACCGGCCAGCTTGGCTACCCTCGCGTCCACCTTCTGCGAGATGCGTTGCATCTTCTTAGCAAGTCGATGGGGCAACGCACCGTCCGCACCCACAGGTTTTGCGTAGGGCGGCTGACCGTGCGCATCGCGCGCGGGCCCCGCGAAGTCGCGTGCGTAACCCGGTATCGGATTCGGCGACGGCATGGGCGAGTCGGCCCGATCCGCCGCTCCACGGTGCACGGCCCCATCCAGGCTCTGAGGGCTAAAGCCCGCGAGGCTCTCTCGAACCGTCTCGACCTCCAGCAACTGCTCGACCATCTCGTCCACCGTCTGGTAGCGGTCGTTGGGGTCTTTCTGCAACGCCTTTCGGATCACCTCGGCGAACGGATGGGGCAGGTGATCGACCTCAGGTTGCGTCGTCAGGTGCTTCATGAGCACCTCGGCCATCGTCGATCCCTCGAAGGGGACCTGCCCCAGCAGCATCTCGTAAAGCATCACGCCGAGGGCGTAGATATCCACACCCTTGGAGTAGTTCCCGCTGCCGATCTCCGGGGCCATGTAGTGCACCGTGCCGACGCTGGCAGTCTGCCCGCTGTGCCTCGAGATCGAGATGAACTTGCTCAGGCCGTAGTCGCCAATTTTCACATACCCGTCGTCATAGAAGATGTTTCCGGGCTTCAGGTCGCGATGGACGATCCCGCGGTCATGCAAGTAGCTTAAACCCTTGGCGATCTCGCGCACGAAGAATGTGGCCTTTTGCGGTCCGAAGCCACCCGGTTCGGCGATAAGCAGATCGCGGAGCGATGGTCCTGAGCAGTATTCCATGATGATCGCGTACTCGCCGTCGGTCGTCTTTTTGACGTCGAAGATCGAGACGAGGTACGGGCTCTTGAGGTTGATGCAGTTGCTGACCCCGCGCAGTTCCACCTGCGGATTGTCACGGAGGTACTTCAGTGCGACCTCGCGCCCGCCGTCGCTGACTGCGTAGTAGACCTCACCGAACCCGCCTTTGCCGACGGCACGTTGGATCGTGTAGCCCTCGATCGGTCGGTCGCCATGTTTGAAGGTGTATGCCATGGTTGTGTCTTTCGACTGGCCCGAGTCCGGGCCGGGTTCCGTCTCAACTCCGGTGCCGTATCAGGTTCGCTTCCTCCCTCGCGAACGTCTCCCTTATCATTGAACAGCGTACACGTGCAGCGTGCCCGCTATGTGGTCGTGCAATCCTTGTTTGCGTCGACTGAACGCCACCATGAGGTACGTCAAGCCCAAGGTAAACAGGTTGAGCCAAGATGCGAGCGCCCGGGCAAACGCTCGCCACAAACTGCACTGACGCCCGTCTGCCGCAATTACTTTTATACCGAATGTCTTCTTCCCCAGAGTCTGACCATTCCACCTTCCGATCAGGAAACCGTCATAGAGGATCGCCAGGATGGGAAACGCCGGATTGCCGTCTCCACCTGCTCTGAAGAACATGGCAATGACTCCTGCTGCCGAACCCACAACAATAAGGTCAATTAGGGCCGCCAGGACTCGAACCCAGAACCCGGCATAATAGAGACGTCCCGAGGCCGCCTCCGGAGACATCTCAGTGACACTGACAGCCGGTCCGGGACGGAACCCGGCTGCCGCCGGCATCGGGAAGAGGCCGGGAACGGCTGGCGATGCCATCGTCGGGACCGGGCTCTGACGCTGCAGCGGAGGCGGAGGTGCCGGAGAGTCCGCAGGACCAGGAGCCGGACGACGAACCGCGTAGCTCAGGCTCTGCGGATTGAATCCCGCGGCTGACTCGCGGATGGCATCGACACCCATCAAAGTTTCGATCATTTCGTCGACAGTTTGGTAGCGGTCGTTGGGGTCTTTTGCCAGGGCCTTGCGGATAACCAGCCCAAACGGCTCCGGCAGATGGTCCACCTCCGGCTGAGCGGTCAGGTGCTTCATGAGTACCTCGCCAATGCTGGAACCCTGGAACGGCACCTTGCCCAGCAGCATCTCGTACAGCATCACACCGAGGGCATAAATGTCGATGCCTTTGGAGTAATTGCCGCTGCCGATCTCTGGGGCCATGTACTGTACGGTCCCAACGCTGGCGGTCTGGCCGCTGTGGCGCGAGACGGAGATGAACTTGCTCAGCCCATAGTCGCCGATCTTCACATACCCATCATCGTAGAAGATGTTCCCCGGTTTCATGTCCCGGTGAACGATGCCGCGCTCGTGCAGGTAGCCCAACCCTTTGGCGATCTCACGAACGAAGAACGCCGCTTTCTGCTGGCCCAGCCCGTTCGGCTCAGCGATCAGCAAATCCCGCAACGATGGGCCGGACACGTACTCCATAACAACGAAGTAGTCACCGTCCGTGTTTTGTCGCACGTCGAACACGGTGACGAGGTGGGGGCTCTTGAGATTCATGCAATGGGCAACGCCACGCAGTTCGATCTCGGCGTTGTTGCGGAGGTACTTCAGCGCTATCTCGCGGCCGCCGTCGGTGACGGCATAGTACACCTCACCGAATCCACCACTGCCGACGGCGCGTTGGACAGTGCAGTCATTCAGAGGTCGATCGCCGTGTTTGAAGGTGTATGCCATTGTTCTGTGCTTCCAGCGAGGCACGCATTCGTCGCCGGCGATTGCGTGGGTTGCCGCCCTACACTGTGCGGGCATTGCTATGAGGGTTCCGACGCCCATGTCAAGCCTTCATACTGCCGGGCGAGCGCACCTGCCAGGGCTCGAGCACGAGGCTGACGCCGGCGATTTCGATCGGTTCGCCGATCGGCAGCCGCACCGGTTCCGTATCCACATGCCCGTCGTTCTTGCGACGCATCCACAACGCTCCGTTCCGCTCAAACAACACCAACGGTGTGCCTGCTTGCTGGCACCGAATATGGGCGCCGGGTCCTGCTCCCACGGTTGCATGCTGGTGGAACAGAATCACGCGTCGCACGTCGTTGGGCATCTTCGTCGTATCGCTCAGGTCCAAGACAGCCGTCGGGCTCTTGCGGCTGGGTAGGCGGAAAGTGAACTTCGCCTTCCGCCCGAGTATGATCCGATCACCGTCGCGAAGTAATTGATGTTGTGTCCTGCAACCCGCAACCTCCACGTCTTTCGCGCTGAAAAGGAAGTAGTCGTCGTCCACGCGGGTGACGTTGGCATGTCGCTCAGCCACATCACTGAAGACGGGTATATCGGCCGGACTGCGCGAGGCGACTCGCCCGATCGAAGCCTGACCGGGGCGTAGCATAAGGTAACTGCCGCCGCCGTCGACCAGCAGAAGTAGACGATCCGGCAGTGAACCAGCCGCCTGCATCCGGTGCGGTAGGGCAAGCGTGTCGTCAAAGCTGCCGGTCGGTCCGGGTCCGACGTTGTCAATCGCCGTATACCCCGCCGGCGCAGAACTCATTGCAGGTTCGCCTGCCGCAACGCCTTCGATCCGATCACCCAGTGGACCGGCGAACAGTGCCGTCCTGAGGTCGGCAATCTGTCGCAACTGCTCGACCATGCTCTCGACCCATTTGGCATCGGGCGCCAGACGGGCCAGGCTCAGCGCGTAACGCCGCGCCTCGGCGTATTTGTGGCTCTGCACGGACCGAGCCGCCTGTTGCGCGATCGTAAGCACGTCGTTCAGCTCCCGTTTGGCGGGCAGAGTGTCACCCAACTTGCCGAGACAGGCGAGCTCGTCCACCGCACGGCTGAGCTTCCCTTCCAGAATGGCCGTCCGGGCGTTGCCCAGCACCTGATTACACAGGCGCGTTTCAATGCGGGTTGCCGCTACGTTGTGCGTGTCGACAGTCTTCGCGCGTCGGAGGCGCTGGGCGGCCGCCGCAAACTGACCCTGCTCGATAAGCCGCTCGGCCTGCTCAACGATGCTTGCGGCATCGCCCTCTCGCTCATCAATCGCCCGGCGAAGCTCCTGGGCATCGAGATCGTTCTCGCCGGCCTGCTCGAGAATCTTCCGACCGGCCGCCAGGGAGCCGCCCTCGACACGCCGCCTGGCCACCTCGCGTCGCTCGTGTCGTGATTGATCCCGTCGATGCTGCTCAGCCATGACCGTCCGCACGTGTCCGCGAAGCTCGGCGATTTCCTCCTTCATAATCCCGCTGGTCTCGGCCCGATCCAGATCCATCATCGCCTCGGTAAACCGGTCGGCCCGGAAGTGGTTGCGGGCTCGTTCGATGAACCGTCCCGTCAGCGCCGACAAAACCGCCGCACCTCGCCGGTGTTCGTGAATGTCCGGAGCGGTGGCGAGCCGATACGCCTCGTCCAATCTGCCGTCTCGCAACGCGTTTTCCGCAGCCTTGAGCCGAACGAATAACAACCGGCTGAGCATGTCGGACTCCTCGTGTGATCGCCCGCCCGATCGCTGATGATACGCAACTACGCCACAGCATCCAAACAGCCGCCGTGGTTCCGATACCACGCCGGGCGAGACAAAATGCGGCACGTCCACTCATGGATTCGAGCCGACAGATGGTTTATTCGCAGTGAACTGAGACCCGAGACCGTCCATTCTGGCTTGAACCACTACGCGAATGGGATGGCAGTCGGGGAGTGAGTGTCAGCCCAGTGAGTAATCCGCAAAGAGGCGACATGTAGGCTGGGTTCATACCGGAACTGTGAATCCGAGCCCCAAACGCGAGCGCGGGATTCTGATCGCAGACCTCGGTGTCAAACCGTCGCTGGCACTCCGGGCTCGGTTCAAAGAGTTCACTACAATCCTGACGGCGACCCACAAATTTATAGGGCAAGCTACCTCATGTTTGTCGGTGCGCCGTGCAAAGGCGTGGATTTTCAGTGGGTGCGATTTCCACCCGGCAACTGGTCGCTCCAGCCGGTAGCAGTGGGCTTGGGATGTGTCTTTCGATGCCGGAGATATCACCGACCTATTGGACAAACACGCCAGCAACGATGCGAGCTAGTACTCCTTGACACCTGAAATGATGGATTGAACGTGGTCTTCTTGCCGACGA
>CAZJTP010000091.1:0-16606 GCA_964548955.1 uncultured Phycisphaeraceae bacterium | reverse complement strand
GTATTGGAATACCCGACCGGCCTATTCCAAAGCTGCCTGATCTGTCACGGACCCATGAAGACACGACCGACTGGAAAGTCGGTCCCCACGTTGGCGTGAGCCCTACGTGAGCCCGGTGTGAGCCACAACGAGCTAACAGACACGCCCGATCCATCACGGTCGCCTGTCTGTGCGTGTCCGCACGCAGACAGGTGGTTCGGAGGAGCATTCATCCCACCGCCTTCATCCTTCCAACGCCCGCTCCCTTACGGTCGCGGTTCGGAACACTGCCCGGCGCGTGGTCCATGTCCTTTGGACATGGGGGAGACGATGATATACGCACAGGGATTCCCCCCATACATAAAAACCAAAAATCGCTCTAGATCACTTTGATCTTGTTGTTCATGCCCTCAAGCAGGCTCGTATGCAGTGGATACTTGCAGTGAGCCGGGATGCCGTTGATTTTGTCGCGTAGTTGTCGGGCGAAGCGGTTGCTGACGTAGGCTTTTGGGTCTTTTGGCAGACCCGCCGATCATCTACAAGACATGATCCACGGCCTCGTTCCTTCCGATGCGCGCCAAGTCGGCAAGCAGTGTTTCAATGCACAGTTGTGTGTTGGCGTTCAGATCGAGATGATGCTCCGCTCGGGCTATGCGATTGATCGCCTTCATGGCGAGCGCAGGATCGAGTGACCGGCTTACCTGGGCGATCTTCGCCCGCCAGCTCGTGTTGACAACAGCCAACTCGTCTCCACTGCCAACCCGCAGAACATCCGCATACCACGTGGCTGCCAGTTGGAAGATGGATTTGAAGCCGCGCCGGCCGGCCTCGGTATCGGTGACGTCCGGATCACGCTTGCGATAGCGGGCGCCGAGCGATTTGGACTTGTCGGTCCAGTTTTTGACCAGTTCGTCACTCCGTCTCGTCGGCAGGTCGACAAGCTCTTCAAGCACGTGCCGGTTGAGCCCATAGAGATCGTCATTGGCGCATTGCAGCGCGCAGCCCAAACTGCCATCGCTGAAGCGCGCATACCATTCGATCTGCTCGGAAAGTAAGTCCGGCAGCAATGCCGAAATTCCGGCCCGCACGAACAGAGTCGGCAGAGCGTCAAACCGCACCACCTGACATCGTGAGAGCGTCGTGGGCAACAGTCGATCCACCGAAGTAACCAGCAGAATAATGAATGTGGTGCCGGGCGGTTCTTCCAGCGTCTTGAGCAGCGCGTTTTGGGCCTGCACCGTGATCCGGTCCGCTTCGCGAATAATAAATACCTTCGCCCGGCCGCGGATGGGCGTAAGCCCCACGCTGGCAATGACGAAATGTCGGAGCACGTCCACGCCGATGTCAAGCGCTTTGCGCTTTCGTACGACCGGATCGGGGTGCTCACGGTTGAGTTGACGATAGATCAGGTGCAGATCCGGGTGAGTCTGCGATGTCACCGCCCGGCACTCCTCACACTCCCCGCAGCCGGTGCGAAGCCCGCCCACACCGACAGATTCCGCTCGCTCCCCGTCGAGCTTCCGGTCAATCGGTGAGTCGCACAGCAATAGCTGCGCGAGTCCCAGTGCCAGTGTCTCTTTCCCGACACCGTCAGGCCCGTGGAACAGATAGGCATGCGGCACCCGATCCCGCGCGACTGCACGCTGGATCAATCGCTGGGCGTATCCCTGATGTTCAACATCACCAAGCGACATCAAGGAGCCCCTCGACAACGCACCGATGAACACTGTCCGCGTCACCGCGACCATCCACTGTAATCACCGTTCTGGGGTAGTATTCATGTACCTCCAGGAACATCTGCCTGACCCGCCGGTGGAACTCGACCGATCGGGCCTCCATTGCATCGGGCCGACTGCCTTCGAACAGCGTTGCCTCCCCGGCTGCGCGTTGCCGGTTTTTGCCGGCGTGATGCGGTTTGCGGCCAATGCGTTTGAAACCTTCCTCGACATCGACGTCGAGGATCACGGTCACGTCGGGCCAGCAGTCACCTATCGCAAAGCGTGCCAGATCAATGACCCGCTTCGGATCGTACCCGGCCGCACCCTGGTACGCACAGGTGGATGTCACGAAACGATCACACAGAACGGTCTCGCCGCGTGCCAATGCGGGGCGAATGATCTCAGATACAAGCTGTGCGCGCGAAGCCATAAACAGCAGCGTCTCGCAGTTGACATCCATCGTACTCAGGTCATGATCGAGCAGCACCGAGCGAATACGATCACCGATCTCGCTACCGCCCGGGTCACGGCATGACACGACATCGACACCCACAGCCGCAAGGGCATCGGCCAACAACGCCCGCTGCGTCGACTTACCCGAGCCGTCGGGACCGTCGAACACGATGAACTTGCCCTTAACCTTCTTTGAAAGTGTGGCAGGGTTGCCGTTCACGGGGATGTCCCACACTCACCTTCTCGCCGCGGTTTTCCCGCTGGGAACAGCTGCCGGCGGCACTGATCGAACACTTCGGACGCATTGTAGCTCGATCGCACGAACGGCCCGGACACGACGCTGAGAAACCCGAGCGACCTGGCGCAGTCGCCAAGCTGATTAAACTCCTCGGGCGTGTAGTATTTCACGACCGGCATGTGATCCGCCAGCGTCGGTTGTAGATACTGGCCGATCGTTAGAACGTCGCAATCGACCGTCCGAAGATCCTCAAACGTACGGTGCAGCTCGTCGACCGTCTCACCCAGCCCCACCATGAGACCAGACTTCGTGATCATCAACGGTGCAATCTCTTTTACGATGCCCAACACCTCCAACGATCGCCGATACCCGGCTTGAGGCCGGATCTTCGGAGTCAGCCGTTCCACCATCTCGATATTGTGGTTGTACAGCTCGGGCCGTGCGTAGCATAGCGTCTCGATACAACATCGCCGTGCGTGGAAGTCGGCCGGCAGCACCTCGACCGTCACCTCCGGGCACCGCTCGTGGATCGCCCTCACACAGCGAGCAAAGTGGTCCGCACCCTCATCCTCCAGGTCATCGCGCGCCACAGCCGTCAGGACAACGTGGCGGAACTTCAATCCGGCGACTGCCTCGGCCAACCGCTCCGGCTCATCTTCCGCCGGCGGGTCGGGCCGGGCGGTCTCGACCGCACAGAATCGACACCGCCGCGTGCACTTATCCCCCAGAATCATGAACGTGGCGTGCCGCTTCGACCAGCACTCCGCCAGGTTCGGGCACTTCGCCTCCTGACACACCGTCGCGACGCCGCTTGCCGTCACGATCGCCCTCGTGGCGGAGAAATCCCCGGAGGGCAGAGGCCGTTTCAGCCAAGGCGGCAGACGCCGCTGCGGACGGCTCGAATCGACTGTGTTTACGGGTGACTTCACGGAATAATCCTCGATTTACGGTGGGCGGAACGGCGGCTCCGAGGTCCACCCCGCCGCTACTCGCAGATGATTCTATACGAACCTGCAAGCTACGGCACCATCGAGAGGATTTGACGCCTCCGGATCGCACCCCTACGATAAATTGGTTTGAGGGTCTACGATGCCGTGAGGGACTCCGATCATGTCCATGAAATTCGAGAGGATCCTGTTTCCGACGGACTTTTCCGATCTTGCACACGCAGCGCTCAGACACGCTGTGGAGCTCGCCGAGGCGTTCGATGCCGACCTGCATTGCCTGCACGTTGTTGACGATGCGTACCGGTACTGGAGTGCGATGGGGCCTGAGAGTATCCCCGTCGGCCCGCCGCCCGAGGACTTACTGGAACTTGCCCGCACACGGATGGACCAGTTCCGCGACGAGAACCTGTCGGATTTGAAGAAACCGCCGGTCACACACGTTGTGATGGGACGGCCGTTCGCCGAGATAATTGCCTACGCTCGGCAGAGCGAGATCAGCCTGATCGTGATGGGAACGCATGGCCGGGGCGCGATTGCGCACGTGCTCCTGGGCAGCACTACAGAGAAGGTCGTACGCAAGGCACCGTGCGCGGTCATGACGGTCCGCGCCCCCGACCACGATTTCGTAATGCCCTAGCGCTCCGTGAGACGTGAGGGTGCGGGGGCGGCTTGCCCGCCCGTGTCTTGCCGAAGGACAGCACTGGCAGCAAGCTGCCAGTGGCACTTGGCGAGCCGCGGATTCCAACCACAGCGGACTTTGGAATGCAACCCACACGTCACAACACGACACCGCCCGAAATCGCATCCCGCGTCCGACAAAACGCCTGGTCGGCCGCCGTCGCCGCCGCGTGTTTGCTCCTCTTTGGCTTCTTCGCAGGCTTTGCAATCCCGATAGTCACCAATCTCTTTACGCTTGGCGACGCTGTTTTCAACTACACGCTGCGATTTGGTGGTGTACTGATGGTCGCTGTGGTGATCGGGTCCTTAAGCGGATGGGTAACGGCGTTGTTGATGGACGCGGTTGTCTCAGTCGCTATTGGTGTTCTGCTTGCGTTCAGCGGCGTGGCGATGATCGTGGGCGGCGGCGTTATCACGCTCAATTACATACTCTACGTCATCTTCGGCGTCATGTTCGTCTCATCCGGGATTCGCAATTGGCGAGAGTACTTCTGGCTGATTCCCAAGATCGATTGCCCGGTTGCGCCCGCGCCCAATCGTTTGAGCGTCGATCCGACACGTAGCGAGGACGAGGCGCCGTCGGCACTGCTCGGATCGTTGCTGGCGAGTCAACTGCGCGAGCGAATGTCCATCCCAAGAGACGACGCGTCGACATCGCCCCCACAGCAGGCACCGACATCGGCAGCGGATCAGTCGTCAAGCGTCTCGGCCGCTCCGTCAAACGCGCATGCGGACACCACGGTATCACCCACCCAGGAAGAGAAACGTCTTTCGGATGATAAGACATCAACCGGTGAACATTCGGAGCAAGATGGCGTGCCGGACCCGGACGGCTTTCTTGCGTCGTTTGCTGACGAGGGGCAACCACCGAAAATCTGAATAGTACAGATCTTGAGTTTCACTCACTTCGGCATGACCATATGAGTTTGTGGTGCGTTGAACCGAGCCCCAAGCGCGAGCGCGGGGTCCTCAAAGCCAACGCGCGAGGGTAGGGCATTCAAATCCCTCGCTGGCGTTTGGGACCCTTGTTGTGCGACGGTTACGTTACAGAGATGGCGGCTTCGCAATGGAGCGCCGCTTAGCGGCATAGAGTTGTGTCCATCACCGCGGATGGTGAATCGTATGACAAAGCAAGCACAAATCGGCATCATTGGTGGTACCGGGCTTGGCGAAGTCCTCGTAAAGGAAGTGGGCGGTAAGACGGTGACCGTGGAGACACCGTACGGCCCGCCAAGCAGCATGCCCATCCTCGCCAACTGGGAGGGTGTGGACGTTGCCTTCCTGTCGCGTCATGGCCCGGGGCACAAACTGAATCCTTCAAACGTCCCGTACCGGGCGAACATCTGGGCGCTCAAATCGCTCGGCGTATCCGCGATCATCGCCAGCGGAGCGACCGGGAGCCTTCGCGAGGACATCGAGCCGGGACATCTGGTACTCTGCGATCAGGTGATCGACAAGACGTTCCGCCGCGATAGCACCTTCTTCGATGAAGGCATCGCCGTCCACGTGGAGCTGGCTGAGCCGTTCTGCCCGCGGCTTCGGAAGCTGCTCGCCGAGGCGGGAGGACGGGTCACGACCACCGTACACCATGCGGGCACCTATGTGTGCATGGAAGGACCGCAGTTCTCCACGCGGGCGGAATCAGAGATGCATCGGCAATGGGGCGGGGACCTGATCGGCATGACGTGTATGCCGGAGGCCAAGCTCGCGCGGGAGGCGGAAATATGCTACGCCCTGGTCGCCCTGCCAACGGATTATGACTGCTGGCATTTGCCCGACCCGCGTCGCGGTCGGGATGAGCTGCTGCGCGAAATCCTCGACAACCTCGAGCGGGCATCGGATAACGCGGTAATGCTGATCCGTGAAGCATTGAAGCTGATGGGCGGTCCACCGTCTCCCTGCCGTTGCCGCAAAGCCCTGACGCTGGCGATCTGGTCGGACAAGGCGCTCATCGACCCGGCGGTCCGCCGGCGACTCGATACATTCATCGGACGCCACTTGACCGATAATGACTGTGGCGCATTGTAACGACGCTTTCGATTCGTAACGGGGGATGGCTTGTTGGGCGGTGGCTGCCACAACGTCATTTGTTTGATTACATGCCTTTTTGGTGTGGCGGCGAGTGTTTGCGCCGAGGAGGATGAGCGCATCGACGCCGGGGACGGGCTTCACGCGGATGCGACGCACACGGATGTGTATGTGAACGATAGTTTCGAGGCCGCCGACGCGATCGCAAGAGCGAAGGCGCTTGCCGGCCGCCGACGGTGGAGCGAAGCTGCCGAGGTGTTCCAGCGGACGCTGGAGACGACCGGTGACAAATTGGTCCGTGTCGCTCCCGGCTATTACGTGGGCATCGGGGACTATATCAACGCGCTTATTTCCGACTGGCCTGAAGAGGGAATCACGACCTATCAAAATCTGTTTGAGCGCGAAATCGAAGCGCTGCTCTCGGCGACGACAACGTCACGGACGACGCAGGAGCTGCTGCCGATATTCAACCGCTATTTCTGTACGGCCGCCGCGGCCGGACTCGCCGACACGATCGGGCAACTGGCGATCGAAGCAGGTGATGCGGCATTGGCGGAGCACGTGTACCGGCGCGTGCTGGAGCATCATCCCGATCGGGCCGAGTATGCGGCGCGCTACCGCGCGATGTTGACCGTCATAGCCGCGATGCGCGGCGAGCCTGACATTAACCGGTCACAGCCGGATGAAGAAGCAAAGATTCGCTGGATGGGGCAAGACCGGTTCGTCCGAGAGGTGGTCGCAGACATAAGGGGATATTTTGGGTCTCTGCGCAGTCGTGCTTCGCGCTTAGAGTGGCCCATCTTTGGTGGCGACGCGGGCCGGAACCGACTGGCTGCAACGGATGTGCGCGAGCTCGGTCTGTTGTGGCGTTTTGACGCATTCGACCGGACGGACGGTGACGGAAGCGGCGACGCGATCGACGTGACTATTGGTGGCGAGCACGATTGGGCTCGATACCTGTCCATCAATCCAACCGTCGCAAATGGGCTTGTCTTTGTCCAGAATCTGCGTGAGATCGTCGCTTTGCACCGCAACACCGGTGCGGTGGCGTGGCGGTTTCGCGCGGATGACGCAGGGGTAGGGGGATACAGCCTCATCGAAGAGCAACCTCCCGGTTGGGACTCGCCGACGGTGCGTAACGGCCGACTCTATGCGTCGATACCGGGTGACACGGTCCCGTATTACGCGTACGAAACGGCCCGCAGCCCTCCGGAATTGGTTTGTCTTGATGCCGACACCGGCCGGATGATCTGGCGAATCAACCAGGAAGCGATCGAAGAGGCCTTCGCCGAGGTCATGTTCGATTCTACGCCGATCATCGAGCACGGCTGCCTGTACGTTGTCGGACGTCGCCGCCGTTCGTTCGGCTTTGAAGATTGCTATCTGTACCGCTTCGATGCTGTGAGCGGGAAGTTCGAACACCGGACGCATCTGGGCAGCGCGTCGACGGGGACATTCGGATCGCGGCAGGCAACCAAAACGATCATCGCCATGCACGGCGATGTCATGTACGTCTGCACGAACCTCGGCTCAATCGCGGCCGTGTCGGCCCATACCGGTGCGGTTCGTTGGCTCACGCTGTACGAACGGGACCGGAACGACGACAACGAAGGGTCCAGCCGGTTTGCCAGGGATACCAAACCGTGGCACTTCAATCCGGTGATCTGGTCTGAGGGGCGGATCATTGCACTACCAACCGACGCGAAGCACGTGATGGTGCTGCGCGCTGAGGACGGAATGCTCAGCCAATTGGTTCCTGTCGGCGCACTCGCCGGCATCGAGACGATCCTCGGTGTTGATGGTGATCTGCTGTGCGGGGTGGGTTCGACCGCCGTCTGCTACGATCTGGCGACGAACAGTCTTCGCTGGTCAACCCCGTTGCCTGACGAGGCAAGCATCAGCGGGCGCGGTGTTTGGGCGGACGACCGCTTGCTTGTTCCGAGCCGTGGGTGGCTGAGTACATTCCGCGTATCGGACGGGACTCGATCCGACGCCGCATGGGATTCGGAGAGTGAAGGGGGCAATCTTCTTGCCCTTCCGGATCAGGTGTTGGTGGCAGGGGCTGGTCGCATCTTTGCCTACGTCAGAAAATCGCAAATCTGGGAGGTGTTGCGGGAACGGATGGCGGCCGCACCGTCCGATCCGCTGCCGGCGCTGGAGCTGGCGGAGATCGCCTTGAGCAACCGTGAGTTCTCCGAAGCGGTCAAGGTTCTCGACGAAGCCGTGCGGCGCGCGGAGCGCCTCGGCAAGCCGCTGGAGCCGATGATGGCGCGGCGCCTGTTTGACGATGCGATGCTGTTCGGCGGGCGTCTCGCAGCACATTCCAAGCTTGACGCAGATCTGCTCGACAAATTGTTCATCTATGCCGCTCAGTACGCGCCGGATACGTCGGCCCACCTGAACTATCGCTTCCGATTCGCTGAGCTGTTCGAAGCAACTGACCTGCCGGAGCGGGCGGTACGACTTTACCAGCAGGTTCTTCGGGATCGGTCACTTCGTGAGGAACCGATCGACGCTTACGCCGGTGGATTGGGATCAGCCGGCGTTTTCGCGCAATCGAGGATCGCCGGATTGATCGTTCAACACGGTCGTTCGGTCTATGCCTCGCACGAAGCCGAAGCTAGACGCTGGCTTGACAGCGGACGATCCGGCAAAGACGAGGCGACACTGCGGCGTCTCGTATCAACGTTCCCCAACAGCGAAGCGGCTCCACTTGCCCTGATTGCTCACGGTGATCTGCTCGCCCGCCGTCGTCGGCCGCAGGAGGCTGCGAAGCACTTTGCAAGGGCGCTGCATCGCTATTGGAAACAGGTGGATCACCCGACGCTGCTGCGGAAGATCGCGGATGCCCACGAACAAGCCGGCAAGGCGGATTATGCGTATCTGTGGTTGACCAAAGCGGCCCGCGAGCATCCCAGCGTCCGCATCGAATATCAGGGACGGACCGTCACGTTTCTGGAATATCGCGAGCGACTGGCCCACGTGCGAAATCAGGTTGAGCCCTCGCGCCCAAACATCGTTCCGCCCCTTGAAGTCGGCTTTGCGAAAGAGTTCGAGGGGACCATATCACTCCTGGTCCCACGATTCGGTGACGATCCGGCCTCTTGTTGGTCCCGGTATTTCGTCCACACACCGGCGGGGATTCGTGCGTTCGACACACCGGCGGGTACGCAGCCGTGGTCGCAGCCCGCGGCGGTCCGGGGCAACGTGGAGCTGCTCATCGCGACATCGGAGGTGGCTGTGTTCGCCACATCGTACGAGGTGTTTGCTCTGGATGTTGTGACAGGATTGCGACGCTGGTCCCATGGTAAACACCCCAAACACGAAGGCGACATCCTCGGCGATTGGGAGGACAGCGACGCCTTCCGGGCACACTCGCTCCACGGCCGGCACCTGCTGAGCGTGCGGGACAACGGGGACATGCTGCGAGTCGCCATCGACACCGGCCGGGTTAGCTGGACCCGGACGCATCGCCCCAAACCAACGGGGCAGGTGAGGCACTCCGACGCGTGGGTCGTTTACGCGGTCACACAGGATGAGCGGGTGGTCATTTGTCTTGTTGATGCCACCACGGGTGCGTGGTTCGATGCGATCATGACCAATGAGAAGCGTACGGTGGAGGATCTGTTTCTGACGTTCGACGGTCGGCTTATCCTCGTGACGTCGCGGTCGATCTCGTGCTATGACCCCGAGTCCGGCGCGAGGCGATGGCGGATCGCGCCTGGCGGGCACATCCGACGGGCATCGCTGCTGCTCGATCTGGACGCTTTCTATTTCTCCGACGACGGTCAGCACCTCAAGAAGATCAGCCTCGAAAACGGACGTGAACTGTGGGGATCCGAGCGTCTCGTGCGGCGAGGTGACGACGGCCTGATGGTCCAGCGGGAGGGCAACAGCCTCATCGTCAGTACGGCGTCATCCGTGACCGCCGTTGATGCTGTCACAGGGTTGACACTGTGGAGGGGAACCACACCACAGCACCCGCGGTTCATTGCCCGCCTGTTGACGCGGTCCTATGTGCTCGCAGTCGACGCGCCGGGCGGACTCCTCGAAGCCGACGGCGTCGCCTACTTCTATGATCATCGCAACGCCAGCGGGATCATCCCCAAAAGCGGCGGCGCGCGCGACCTCGGCCTCCTGCCGGACGTCCGGGCCGTTCTCGCTGCCGACAACGTGCTTCTGGTCCAGACCGGAGCCACCGTCAGAGGGTGGTCTCACAAATAGAGCGTCAGGGGAAGGGCTGACACGTCGGGCAGAGAAACGTGGATCGACCGGCCACCAGGATTCGCTCAATTGTTGTGCCACAGGTACGGCACGGATTGCCTTCCCGGCTGTACACACGGTGATATTTCTGAAAAGAACCCGTTCGCCCGTCGGCCTGCCGGTAGTCGGTAAGCGTTGATCCGCTGAACCGGATCGCTCGTTTCAACGTGGACTTGATCGCACGCAGCAGACGGTCGGCGGTCGCCCGATCGAGATCGCTTGCACGAGTGAGCGGGTGGATGCGGGCCGCATGCAGTGCTTCGTTACAGTAGATGTTGCCCAGGCCGGCAATCACACGCTGGTCAAGCAGTAGCGCTTTTACCTGCCGGCGCCGGTTGAGCATCCGTCGAAATACAGCCGGAGTCAGCTCCAACGGTTCCAATCCCACCTCGCCGAGCTTTGGTCCAACGTGCCGGTCGCCACCCGCGAAACACCATACGCCGCCGAACCGCCGCGGGTCGCGGAATCGCAGTTCGCGCCTGATTGCCCTGAATCGGATACGAAGATGCGTGTGCTTCTCGACCGGGTCATCAACGTCGCACAGGCATAACCGGCCGCTCATCCCCAGATGAAACACGAGCTGAGCGGTGGGTTGAAGCTCGAGTATCACCCGCTTGGCACGACGGCGGACATGATCGATTCGCCTGCCGTTAAGCAACGCACCGAGCGGGCGCGGATCACCGTGAATCACGTCCGTTCGGAGCGGCTCGGCGCTGTCGATCGCCCTTCCGGACAGGGCTTCGTCGAGCTGACGGGCGATTGTCTCGGCTTCCGGTAGTTCCGGCATGTTGTTGCGTTTCGCAGTTCAGTGGGAGGCACAAACGAAAGACGTTCTAGGCGCCGGAACGCTGCGTCGCCGGTGTTTCGAGGTAGAGGACTCGGCCGCACACCTTGCAGATCTGGATCTCATCACGCGACTGCAGCGAGTTGATGACCTCGAGTGTCAGCTTCATGTTGCAGCCGGAACAGACGTACTCATCACGCTTGGGGTGCAGCTTGACAACAGGGACAATCGCCTCACCGTCGTGATGCTCGGCGACACGATCGAAGTTGGCCAGGGCAGTCGGCGGAACCTTCTCCGCACACGCGTCGCGCTCGGCTTGCAGACTATCGCGCTGTTGCTGCGACTCGGCATCATAGGTGTTCAGGGCCTCTTGCGCTCGGGCCAGGTCTTCAAGCAGCGAAGCCTTTTCCGCATCGACTCGGACGGTTTCGTCCTTAAGGCCTTGACACACGTCCATCAGTTGAAGGAGCTGGGTTTCAAGCTTGGAGTTGTCGGCCTTTTCGGTGTTCATCGCGGTGAGGATTGCCGCGTATTCCTTGTTCGTTTTGGCTTTATTCAGCGCCTGGCGATGCTTGTCGACAGATTCCTCGCGAGCGGCAATGTCAAGCTGAATCGCATCGAGCCTGGATTGACGTTCGCGGAACGAGGCCCGACTCTTCTGTAGCTTTTCGTCTGTCTTGGCGATCTGGCGTTTGTGGTATTCGATCCGGCGTGTTTTGGCCTCTCTGGCACGTCTGAACTCCGCAAGCTGTAGTTCTACGGCCTGAAGGCGACGTAGCGCTTCTAACGTCTCACCCATTCGCGGCTCCGCGGGCTGCTGTGACCCTATCTAATTGGCTCGCTCGCACCGAGCGAGATGAAACCACTGATTATGCCCCAAGTCGACGGATGTGGCAAGGACTAATGATTCAGCTTTGCACTCGAGGGCTGGCAAGACGGTGGTTTGGCGTAGACGAAGGGCGCAGGCGGTCACGGCTTGGCCGAGGCGAGTGAGGTAGTACTTGTAAGTGCGTCCGATCTTCTTGATCAATCCGTGCAGCCGCAGGCGTTTGAGCAGGCGCGAGACCTGGCCCGCCGTTTTGTTGAGCCGGACCTGCAGGTCGTTATTGCGCAGGACGCTGATGGTGAACTCGCCGCGAACAATTGCTTGAAAGAGGTTCAAATCATCCGCCTGGAAGAGATTAAAGCCGGAGTAGCTGCGGACCTCGTGGCGGGCGGTCGTCAACGACCGGACGGGACCTTCCGGCGTGTTTCTCGTCGCGGTTCCACCGCCAAGATATGCGATCGTCCTTCGCCGGGCACTCCCCGTGAAGTGCAACCGCTAAGGAGAGCGACTACGCCGTAGATTGCCTCCACGTGATGGGGTACGATTCCCAAGTCATGAATCAAAACGCCGGGATGCTAAGGTTATCTTCGATTCGTTTCCTGTGGCTGCTCACGCTGACGGCACCGCCCGTCACGTTTGCCCAATACGCACCGCCGCCCGTAGATACACCCGAAGCGGAAACTGAAGGTGCACGGCAGCAGCAGACGGGTCGCACGCTCGATTTGAGTAATCCGCGTGCCGCGATGCGCACCTTCCTTGTGGCGATGCAGGACACAGCCGGTGATCACCCTGAACGCATCGATGATGCTGTGAAATGTCTCGACACGTCCGATCTGGGGGGTGAGAGTGAGGACCTGGCCAAGCACGCCCGATTGCTCGCCAGCCGCTTGCACAGCATCATCGATAAAGGAGGCGTCAATCTCGACGACATCCCCGAGGAAGGGGAAGGCACTGACTATCTCTTCCATCAGCTCAAAGTCGAGGAAGGCGTCACCTCGATTCCCGAGATCAGACTTGTACGTGATCCGGCGAGTGGGCATTGGCAATTCAGCGCGTTGACGCTGGCTTCAATCCCGGCGTTGGAGGAAGCCACAGTCAAGCAGGCCGAACCACCAAAGCCTTCTGAGAGCAAGATCGCATCTGCACGTCGATCACCGCGGGCGACGATGACCACGTTCCTCAACGCGATGAACGCCGAGCCACCCAATATCGAAGAGGCCGTCCTGTGCCTCGACCCCAGCGGGAGAGACCGTGAGGCGTGGAGCGTTCGCGGGAATGACCTGGCCATCAAGCTCAAGAATGTGATGGATAAGATCGAGGAAGTGGTCTTGTCTGAGTTTCCCGATACGCCCGACGGTTCGCCCTTTGTCTGGTACACGAGTGACACAGGGAACATCGTAGTCGGACGGATTGAGGTGGAGCCGGCGGCCGACGACAATTGGCAGTACACGCCGCAGAAGGGTGAGTGGCGGTTCACATCCAAGACGCTCGACAGAATCGATGACCTGTTCATAGAGTTTGAAGACAAACAAATCGTCGATGCACTTCAGGAAGCCGGTGTTACGGAGGATTTGCCGCTCCGGTTGCGCCTGGAGCGACAGTTCCCGGAGTGGATGCGTGCCAAGTTTCTCTACCTGCACGTGTGGCAGTGGATGGCGCTGGCCGCTCTGCTGCCTTTGGGATGGTTGATTCAGATCATGGCCACAGAGTTTGCAGCGCTTGTTCTGCGAGCCTGGCTGAAGCGGCGGAAGATCACGATCGAACGCAAGGCGCGACGACGGGTGGTGTCATCGGTGGGTACGTTAGTGATGATTGTCTGCTGGTTCTACGCCATCCAACAGTTCGGGCTTCCGGAGGCATTACTGGCCTTTCTGCTCAAAGCGGCCAAGCTGGTTCTGGGTGTTTCGGTCGTGTGGGTCGGGTATCGTTGCGTCGATATCATCGGCGGCCATATCGCTGCCGACAAAGATGTCCGGCTCACCCATTTCGACGACGTTCTCATCCCGCTGCTGCGCACCGTCCTGCGGTTCTTCATCATCATCGTGGCCGTGCTGCTGGTGTTTGACATGCTGGGCTACAAGCCCTTGACCGTGCTCGGTGTTTTGGGGATCGGTGGTATCGCGCTGGCGTTTGCCGCCCAGGACACGTTGGGCAACTTCTTCGGTTCCATCACTGTTCTGTTCGATCGGCCGTTCGGGATCGGGGATTGGATCGTGGTGGGCGACGTCGAGGGCACCGTGGAGCGCGTTGGCTTTCGCTCCACGCGCGTGCGCACGTTTTACAATTCCGTGATCACGATTCCCAACTCCAAGATGGTCAACACCCAGGTCGACAACTTCGGGGCGCGAAGGTTCAGGCGCGCCAAGATTATGCTTTCTATTACGTATTCGACGCCGCCGGGAAAAATTGAAGCATTCTGCGAGGGCATCCGCGAGCTGGTCCGGCTTCATCCCTACACGCGAAAGGATTACTACCACGTTTACTTCAACAAGTTCGCCGGATCGTCGCTGGATATTCTGCTCTACATCTTCTTCGAGGTGCCGGACTGGAGCACGGAGCTCCGTGAGCGGCATTATTTCTTCCTGGATATCCTGAGACTGGCTAAGCGCCTGGGCGTCGAGTTCGCCTTCCCGACGCAGACTGTCTGGCTGGGGCGGACCGCGGCGGGTGCCAGGGCACCGGAGGAGCCCGCGAAGGCACCGGTTGAGGTGGACGCGGATGCGGATACGATCGGGGTTGGTGAGGCCGCCAAGGTGTATGGAGAGGTCTACGGGGCCACGCCCGCCTATCGAGGCCCGGTTGTGATCGACGGCAAACCGCGATCCAAACAAGATCAGGCTGACGGAGCAGCTCACGACGGCGGACGTTCCTAGAGTAGTTTCCGTTTTGTGCAGCGAGCCGCGGGATCAAAGCCCGCGCAGAATCTGGGAGGCAAACGTTTCTTCCATGAGTCCGAAACCGTTACATGAAATCGAAAAACGCTGTAGTTGTCAGGACGGACAGTCGCGACCATTCATTCCAAGAACGCCTGCCCGATCGCTACTGTTGGCAGCAGTCGCACATGAGAGATTGCGATGCGGATTCTGATATGGCACTGTGACTCGTTCAAATCCCAAGTCACCCAGAAGGGAAGGTCGCCGTTGCGCGAGAATGTGATAGAGCCGACGGTCAGCGCCGCCGAATGCCTGCTGGTCTACGCCGCGTGCGAGAAGCAGGATGAGGCTGACCCGTCAACCGTTGTCGATCGTGTTGCGGCGGAAGTGGTCAAACTGGCCCGGCAGCTCAAGGTCGAAACGATCGTACTGCACTCCTTCGCACATCTGTTCGTGGAGCTGGCTTCGGCACAGACGGCATTCGACATGCTCAAAGCGGCAGAGACGAAGCTGCGCGATGATGGATTCACCGTCTTCCACACCCCCTTCGGCTGGTTCAATACGCTGGAAATAAAGGCCAAGGGACACCCCATCAGCCGGGTGGCACGCGAGATTCGCGTTGTGTAGAGTCCGGTTCGCTCCATGAGCAGACTCATATTCTCTACGGAGGTGCTCCGATCCGCAGACATTATCGGCCTATAATCTCGCGAAAGCTGTGGGACGGGCTTTTCAGCCTGTCGGAACGGGCTTTCTGGATGGCGGAGACCGACTGGAAAGTTGTTCCCACGGGTGGACTGGATTTTTCAACGGCCTCCTCGGGCACCGGTGAACTTCCACGTCGTCTAACAGGTTGAGCAGGGCGCAGCACTGTCTGGCTTTGCGGGTTGGAATCCAGCTCTAAGATAATCCTGACTTGTGCGTAGTAAAGAGTGACAGGGGCAAAATGATCGCTGGGAGCACAGATGAACGATGCTGAGCACCCAACCAAGCCGGAATGGCTGCGGTCGATCCTCGACGAGTATGAGGGGCCGCTGACACGGTACGCCGCGCGGATCACGGGTGACGTCGAGCGTGCACGTGACGTGGTGCAGGAGACGTTTCTGCGGTTCGGCTCCCAGGACCCGGCCGAGGTCAACGGGCACGTGGCACAATGGCTGTTCACCATCTGCCGCAGCAAGGCACTGGACGTTCGACGAAAGGAAGGACGAATGCAAGCCTTGAGTGATGTCCAAGCCGAAGTCCGCGAGAGTCCCGACGGTGAGCCCTCGAGAATCGTCGAGCGCCAGGAGGTTTCCGGGCAGGTGCTTCAAGCGCTCGCACTCCTGCCGGACAACCAGCAGGAGGTCATTCGGCTGCGGTTTCAAAACGGCCTGAGCTACAAGGACATCGCGGCGGTTACGAACCTGAGTGTCTCAAATGTCGGCTACCTGATTCATACGGCCATCAAAACGATCCGCGAGGCACTGAACGTGAGGACTGGAACAGAACCGCGACTGTAAAGGAGCGGAATGGGTGGCATGGGCAAGCGCCAGCTTGCCCGTGGGAAGGAAACGACTGACATGGGCAAGCTAGCGCTTGGTTCGCGTTTGGCGTCCCCCCTTGCCAAGGGGGGACTGAGGGGGATTTGAAAGTCGGCGCTGGACCTCCCCCACCCCCTCCTTGGCACGGAGGGGAGCTACCCGGCGGCCTCCGGCGACACCAAGAACGTGCAGTACTCGCCCTTGCCGTACAGTTGTAAATATCGACGAACGAATGAGGAATAAACCATGAACATCGATCCTGATGATCCGAAACTTACCGCCTACGCATTGGGTGAGCT
>CAZJTP010000090.1:0-16626 GCA_964548955.1 uncultured Phycisphaeraceae bacterium | reverse complement strand
TTCTAGGATTTGGATTCACATGACATAAGCTTCGTATTCACAAGATCTTACGATTCGTTGTCAAAAACCGATGTCACTTTCGCGTCGACCTAATGGGGCTTTTGGGACCTGGTCGAGCCGATCTCAACCCTTTTGGGGGATGGCGTGTCCAGGCGAGCCCAATCGGGCATCTTCGATGATTCGGCCGTCGCGAAGGGTGATGATCCGGTCGCAGCGTTGGGCGACACCCTGATCGTGCGTGACCATGACAACGGTCTTCCCCTCGTCATGGAGCCGGTCAAACACGCTGAGGATCATCTCGCCGGTCTCGGAGTCGAGGTTACCGGTGGGTTCGTCGGCCAGAACGAGCAACGGATCATTGATGAGGGCGCGGGCGATGGCTGCCCGCTGCTGCTCCCCGCCTGAAAGCTCAGTTGGTCTGTGGTGGGTGCGATCCCCGAGATCGACCAACTGAGCGAGTTGACGGGCTTTCTCGTGGCGGATGCGTGCTGGATGTCCCTGGTAAAAGAGCGGGATCTCCAGATTTTCCAAGACTGTCAGTTGCGGGATCAGGTTGAAGGTCTGGAAGACAAAGCCGATCCGTTGGCCTCGAATGTCCGACAGTTGATCGTCGTCCAAGCGCGACACGTCGAAATTACCCAGTACATACCGGCCGGAAGTCGGGCGATCTAGGCACCCAATGAGGTTCATGAGGGTGCTCTTGCCCGAGCCGCTCTGACCACAGATTGCGATGGATTCGCCCTCGACGAATTCGATGTCGATGCCCCTCAGGGCGTGGACCTGGACATCGCTTCCCGGTTTCCCGTAGACCTTCGTGAGTTGTTGGACGGATGCGATGACCACAGGCATTTGGCTACGGTGTTTTTGGGGTATTTGCGGATGACTTCACGCGAATCTGACGGCCGGAATGCGTTCCTTCCCGTTTGCCGGTCGCGTCGCCGGAGTGACTACCAGTGGGACCAGCGCGGGCCTTGTCTCGCGGCGGCGTGGGTTGCGTGGCTATTGTTTTGGGTTGCGGTTCGGCGCCCCACGGCATCCCCGCCCGGTGAGGTTCCGGCGGGGGGTCGGGTATCAAACGTTTGTGCCGGTCAGTGAATGTGAGCAGGATTTGCTCGCCGGCGGTGAGCCCGTCAATGACCTCAGCCCATTCGGTTCCAATAGCTCCAAGGGTCACCGCAACGGGGACGGGTTCGCGCCCGTCTTCCCGGAACACATAACGCCGCCGACCCTTCGAATAGACGGCCTGTACGGGTACGGCCAGTTTGTTCTCGACGGACTCGACCAGAATCTCGGCATAGGCGGTGACGCCGGGCTTGAGCGGTGCGTCGGTCGGATCGAGTATGATTTCCGTCTCGTACTCCTTCAGATCGGGATTGAGCCATCGATTCTGGCTGTCGGCTACCACGGCGATCTTGGTGACCTCTCCGGTGAACTGACGGTCCGGCAGGGCCTCCACTTTAACGACAACCCGCTGTCCGATTTGGAGTTTGTCGGTCTTGGCCTCGTGGACCCGAACAACGACCACCATCTCGGACGTGTCCGGCAGGGAGAGAAGGACTTGCCGCTCGTGGACGGTAGCGCCTTCCTTGATTTGACTGTCAGACGAGTAGAAGCGGTGCCCACCCCCAGTAAAGTAGACGACAAAGCCCTGCGTCGGGGCGACTATCCGGCACTTCTCCTTTTGCGTACGGAGTTTGGCCAATTGATCCTGGATCAGGTCGAGTTCCTTCTTATTGCCCTCGACACCCCGCACTTTCTTGATCTCTTCGGCCGCGGCGCTCTTCTTGGTACGCTCGCACTCTTTGACGGCTTCCTCGAGGTCGGATTCCCGCTGCCTTAGATCAGTGACATGAGTGTAGCGTTTGAGGACTTCCAGGGCCTTTCGGGCTTTCTCGAGTTCCCACTGGGCCTTCTTGAAGTTGAAGTCGTATTCGTCGTATTCGGTCTTGGTGATGAAGTCCTTGGTTAGCAGTTCTTTTGCGGCCTCGAAATCCTCCGTCCGACGATCGAGATTGATCGTAGCCTGCTCGATGTTGATGTTGGCATCCTTGAGTGTCTGTTCCCAGTCACCCTTCTCGTACTTCTCCAGAGCCAGCTCAGCCAGTTCGATCTTGAGCTGTGCCTTGCGTATGTCGCTGTCGTTCTTGTCTCGCTGAATCTCCAACTCCGTCTGCGCCGCTTCGTAGGCTGTGATGGCGTTGGTCTCTTTGAGCTCCTCCTGGCGGATGCGGTCCTCAATCTCATCGCTGGCGAGCTCGACGAGCAGGTCGCCCTCTTTGACAGCCGTTCCTTCCGGAATCAAAAAGATGATCGTGGATCGTCCCTCGACCTCGCAAACGATATCCGTGGAGTTGGCCGCTTTGAGTTCGCCTTTCTCCTTCAGCACGACGGCGAACGCTTGTGGTTTAACCGTGAACCTATCGACCTTGGCAAGCTCCACCGAACTGCGGCTCCAGGCGACCACCGCCCAGCCGATCGCGGCCACACCGGCGGCAGCGATGACGATGGCAGCCGCCCAGATCGCGCTGCGGTTAGTCCTCACCCGCGCGCGGTAGGTATCGGATGAGGTGGCGGTGTCCGCGAGCGTCTCAGATTCCGTCGGCGATGAACTCAGGGTTGTTGTCATAGACTTGATCCCAGTCTTGAAGGCGTCAGTGTCGTGGGTGATTCGAGTCTACTCGGCGAATGGTCCACAACACACCCTATTCAGCATATCAATTACGACGGTTTAACACAAACTCAGGATACGTCAGAAGTTGTGCGTTTCCGCTGATTGCCGCACCTCTGTCGCAAGATGCGGTGCTTGCAGCGCGTAGGCCGGGTTAGCAGACCCGACGAATCGTTGTTGAGCGGCGGTCCTTGTTCATGCCACCCCCGCCACAGGCGCCAAAACGATCTGCACCCCTTGTGCGTTTGTACTGACCATTGGGCCTCCGGTGTCGGATGCGATGCTTTCAGGGAACCTGACCGTGTTAGTGTCGCGCACGCACGGAACTCGCTCTCAGTCCTCGTCATCGGATGTTTGGATCCTCGTATCGACATCACCCGTGACCCAACGACCGTCGTCCGTGACCAGTAGCGTGCCCGTATCGCGACGGAATTCGAGAATGGCCACCCTGTAGGCGGCTACGGCGGCGGCATACTCGTTGCGGGCGCCGAGCAGGTCGTTTTCAGCATCAACAACGTCCTGGTTGGTGGACATTCCGAGTTCGTATTGAGCGCGGGCGGCATCCGCACGCAGTTCGTTTTCTCGAACGTTGAGCATCTGGATCATCCGCAGGTTCTCCTGCTGGGCGATCCGGCGCAGAGCCCGACGAACGTCCGCACGAACGGTATCGATGAATCGTTCGTGACCGCGCTGGGCCTGACGGAGTGATACCAATGCCGATCGGTGAGCGCTGCGCTCGCTTTGCCGGTCGTCGATGCCCAGTTGGACGCCTCCCTGCCACGTCGTCCGTTCCTTTCGATAGTTCAGGGCGCGTAGCTGGTCCGGATCGGAATCAAATGTCGCACTACCGGTTATTTCCAGGTCGGGCAGGATGCGATTTTTGGCCACGGCTACGCCGCGCCGCCCATCGTCCACTTGATCGGCGATGTTGAGAAGGTCAAGCCGGTATTGGAGGGCAACCTCGACGGCAGCCACCTCGTCGATATCGGGAAGCAGTGAATCCAGGGCTTTGCTCTCTTCGTCGCGATCCTGATCCACCACGTCGAGCAATGTATCCACGGGCATGCCGAGAAGAATTTTGAACCGATCGAGCGCCGATTCATACCGCTCCTTAGCGCTGACCAGGGATGCTTCGGCCAAACGAAAGTTGGATTTCGCACGCGGCGCCTCGAAGACGTCCCGGCTTCTCCCCATACGATGGATGAATTCCGCTCTTTCCCAGTCCCGCTTTCGATTCTCATAGCTCCTGAACGTATTGGCGATGGAGGCCTTAGCCTGTTGGAGGCTGAAGTAGTCCGCAGCCACCTCGACCAGAAACGATCGCCGGAAGCGCTCGTAGCGTCGGACGGCGTAGATGAGTTCACGCTCCGACGCATACCGTGACTCGTACGCGGCACGCCCCGCACCGCGAAGAAGCGGTATTTGGGCCGCGAGAATCATCTGTCCGCTCTCGCCCTTGCTGACACGGTCGCTGACGTCACGCATCAGCGAGTGGATGATCTTGGCGCTGAGCTCACCGCCGAGCGGCAGGCGCTGGGTTACGGCCGCCTCGCTAACGGTCGTGAGCGCACGATCCAAGCTGGTCGTTTCTTCAAAATCCTGGTAGATGGTCTGAGCACTGGCGGCAAACTGTGGCGTCCAGAGGTGCCTCTCCAATGACAGGTCCAGGGCAGCCAGATACAGGTCCTCCTTTGCGTCCTGCAGATCGCGCGCGTGCCGCATGGCGTAGTCGAGGGCGTCGTGGAGGCCGAAGACGAACACCTCGCCAAGTTGGTTATCGCCAAAGACGCTCGGTGACATCCGTGTTTCTGCGGAGGGTTCGTTGTTACCGTCGGATGCCTCGTTGGTTTCCTTGGTCGCGGGCTCCGCGCTTTGACGCAGTTTTCGGAACGACTCAGGGATTTCGGGATCGACGGGACGCGGATTGAAACGGTACATCCGGTCGCCTGGACCGGGATCGCCGGATTCGGGACCGATGCGTGCATCGGACGTGATCCCCAATGCATCCTGCTGACGTTCGGCGATCAGTGCGTACACGTTGCGGTCGGTCCGATCGATCAGCCAACTCCGGCAACCGCTGACAAGAAGCACGGCCGGGATGAGCAAACAGAGTATGGTGGTCTTCATCATCTGCCTCACTGCGAGTTTCGGTGCTGGCACAACCGCATTGATACACGACGTGTTGGATTATCGTCAATGTGCCGAGTCCGTCGGCATACAGGTTTTGACGAAATCACCACGTTGGTAGACCGCTAGACGGATCTCGGGCCGCCAAAAACAGGTCACTATCGGTTATCGTGTGATCTCCACAAAACCGTACAACAAGACGAGCCGCGGGCATGGAGTCCGCGTGGATTCACGTGCGCCGGAGGGCAACCGGCGAATGAAACGCCGGTACACAATAACGAGTTACACTCTAGGACGATCGTGCGGAGCGATTCCACGAACAACGCCCTCGCAGCCGGGCCGCCGGCCAAAATCGCCAAAAGCTCGCCGCATGAACGGTCATGCACCCGTTAGACCATTGCGGATGGGTGAAGAGTTACATATTAAGTACGGTGAACGATGTGTTCTGGGATAGAATTCGGTCGTCCCTGCGAGACTTCGGGATTCATCGTTCTTCCTTAGCCTAGCGATGAATCGTTGGGCTATTCTCGGGAGTCCCTCCAGGACGCGATGGACTGAATGTACATAGGGTCGCCACGCGAAACGCGTCGAACTTATGAATGGTAGTCCGTACGGCGAACCCTACGGAGGTCGGATCATGGGACTTGACTCACTGTTTTCACCGCGGGCGGTGGCGGTTGTGGGGGCTTCCAATCGGGAGCTGACCATCGGGTACCGTATTATCGAAAACCTGCTCGATTTCGGATACACCGGGCCGATCTACCCGGTCAACCCTAAGGGTGGGGAGATCCGCGGACTTAGAGCCTACCCGTCGATCCTCGAAGCACCTGACCCGGTCGATGTCGCCCACATCGTCATCAAGAACACCTACGTACCGGCTTGCATCGAGGATTGCGCGAAAAAGGGTGTCAAGGCGGTGATCGTCAACACGGCCGGCTTCCGCGAGACCGGTGACGAGGGAGCGGCACTGGAGGATCAGCTTGTCGCGGTGGCGAAGGAAGCGGGCATCCGCGTGTTCGGTCCGAACTGCCAGGGGATCATCAACACCGATCCCACCGTTCGGGCGTATTGCAACTTCACGTTCACGCGGCCGACGATGGGGCATATCTCGATTGTCGCTCAGAGCGGCGGCGTTGGCGAGGTGATTCATCAGCGTATCACGGAGCTGGGCGTCGGCGTGCGGCAGTACGCCAGCAACGGCAACGCCTGCGACGTGTCGATCCCCGAGATTGTCCGGCACTTCGGTGAGGACGAGCAGACGAAGGTAATCGTAGTGCACATCGAGAGCTTGCCGAACCCACGGGCGTTCCTCGATGCTGCGACCGATGTGACCCGTCGAAAGCCGATTCTGGCGATGAAGGTCGGGCGGACGGCGGAGGGTGCCAGGGCCGTGTCATCGCATACCGGTGGTATGATGAAGCAGGACACCACCATTGAGCTCGTGTTCGACAAAGCGGGGATCGTCTCCTTTCGCAACATCGAGGAGCTGTGTCAGTCAGCCATCGGGTTCGCATCGCAGCCAGTCCCGGCCGGCAATCGCGTGGGCATGATCGCCAACACCGGCGGACCGGCCATTATCGCCACGGACGAGCTGATCGAGGGTGGCATGGTCATGCCGCCGCTGTCGAAGAAAACCGAGATGATCTTGCGGGAGAAACTCTATCCGGAAGCGTCAATCAACAATCCCGTCGATGTGCTGGCCACCGCCGGTCCCGAGCACTTCGCCGCATCCATCAACGCCTTGATGGATGATGACGGCATCGATGCAATCTTCCTGAACTTTGTGACGCCGTTTTTTGTGGATACGCTGGGCGTAGCCCGCGAAATCGCCAACGCCAATCACCGGTCGCAAAAACCCATCGTCGCCACGGTCATGACTGAAAAGAAGGGCTGGGCAGAAACGCTCAAGGTTATCCGCGACAGCGGTGTGCCGACCTATGACATGCCCGAGACAGGTGCCAAGGTCTTGGCGTCAATGGGACGATACGCTGCGTTGTTGAAACGACCGACGGAACCGGCTGTCTCATTCCATGATGTGGACGCTTCGCGAGCCCGGTCGATCCTCAAGAGTGCCGTCGGAACCGGCAAAACGTGTCTGAGTGCCGCGGATGGTTTTGATTTACTGGCTTGCTACGGAATCGATGCCGCCGGATATCGATCCGCCGGCAGCGTTGATGAATGCGTCGCAGCCGGGGATGCAATCGGCTACCCAATCGTGCTCAAGGTGGATGCCGAGGCCGTCGTCCACAAGACAGATACCGGTGGTGTGATTCTCGATATCCGTAATGCTGACTCGCTACGCGACCAGGCAAAACAGATGGCCTCGCGCTTCAATCAGGTGTCACCGAGGTTCCTGATACAGGAACAGTTGGAGGAAGGGCAAGAGGTCATCGTTGGTGCCAAGGCTGTCGAGGGGCTCGGGCACGTTGTAATGTTCGGCCTGGGCGGCATTTACGTCGAAGTGCTTAAGGATGTGAGCTTCAAGATCACACCGGTAACAAAGCGCGAGGCCGGGGAGATGATCGAATCGTTGCGGGCTTATAAGCTGCTGACCGGTGTGCGCGGTCAGGCCGGTGTGGATCTGACGGCGTTGGAGGAAATCATTCAGCGCGTCTCACAGATGTTGACCGACAATCCGGAAATCCGCGAACTGGATATTAATCCGATCCTCGCCTTCGAGCAGCGTGCGAAAGCAGCCGATGTCCGGGTGTTGATTTGAACGCCGTCGTTAAGGTGCCGGCCTTCATCCTCAATCGTGTACATGACTGACACCGGTCACAACGTGCGAATCTGGGGCATCATTCCAGCCGCGGGGATGAGCCGGCGGATGGGTCATCCAAAACAGTTGCTCCCCTATCAGGGATCGACTATCGCTGGGGCCGTGGCGCGCACATTGTTGACCATCGACCTGTCCGGAGTCGTGTTGGTTACACGCACCGAGCTCATTGACAAACTTGACCTGCCGGCTGACTCAGGCATCCACATTGCGATCAACGACAATGCTGACAGCGAGATGATCGACTCGATCCGTATCGGGCTATCTTTTTTGGTGCAGTACAATCCCGCTGGTGGCGATGGCGTGCTTGTAGTCCCGGCCGACATGCCGACACTTGACGCAGCGAGCTGCCGGGCGTGCATCGATGCCTATGTATCAGATGCGAACCACATTGTGATCGCAACATACGGAGGTCGCCGGGGCCACCCGATGATCTTCCCGTTCTCGATGCGAGGGTTCATAGACAATCTGGACGGTGGATTGAACATGTTGCCGCGCATCTGTTCGCAGCAGGTGACGACTGTAGAAGTCAATGACCCCGGGGTGGAGTTCGATATCGATACCGCCGACGACTACGATCGGCTTTCGCATGAAGAAAGCGGCCTGCCGTAGGGAGTTCTCTAGACTTTCGTGTGCGGTGTTTTGACTGCCCGGGTTCCGTCGGGCAGGTCGAAAAACTCGTAGTCTCCGAAGATGCTCGGGGCCTCTTGGCGGAGAATCTCGAGTATCTGCGCAGCCACCTCACGGATTTCGACCTCGGCGTGCTCATTGCACCGAAGCTCGATGAAATGCCGCAGAGATCGGGCGTTGGCTGTCACGAAGATTTTCGTTTCGGTTGCGTTGGGAAGGACGGATCGAGCAGCCTGCCGGGCCATCTTGCGGCGGAGCGTCCTGTCCTCGACCGAGGCGAACTTGTCCTGCAATCCCTCGATAAGTTTGACGTAGGCTTCCTGGGCTCGCTCGACAGCGGCTTGCCAGGTTTCATGCAGCTTCGGATCGTCGGCTATGCAGGCCGGTTCGATAAAATCAGCTACGGATTCGTCGACGTACCGCTGCGACAACTGCGAGTAACCGAAGCCCGCACGGTGCCGGACCAGCTCGTGGGTGAACGAGCGCGACACGCCCGTGATGATGAAATTGAACACGGTGTGTTCGAGAACGCTGCCGTGGCCAACCTGCTTGATGTGACTGAGGTAGGCCTCGTTCCCACCGGGCCGCGGCTTTGAAAAGCTCATATAGCACAGCCGCCCGGCCACCTCCGGCAGCACCTCCGCGGGTATGTCCGTGTCAGTGCTCCAATCATTGAAATCGTGATCTTCGAGAAACCGGGCAACCTCGTCGTCATCAAGGACTTGTCGACCAACGAGATAAACACTTGGACGGCGAATGATGTTCATACGACGACTCCCTTCATGTGCGTCATCTGTTCCTGACCGTGTGATCGATGTATCCGCGGGCTCATACACCCTGCTCGAGACTAGCCGCTCGAAGTCATCTATTACGTCGGGTACAGTGTTCAAGAACGCTTCCAGGATGTCTTCTGGCAACAAGTACTTACCCCTATCGTCGTCGAAGAAGCGGCCGTCGGCCATGCAAAGCGGGCGCTGCTCTTTGATCTGCGAAGCACCAGTAACCGTCGTTTGTGGACCGGTTGGCGAAAGAGTCATCACTGCAGCGCCCTTCCGGGCGATGAGTTTTACCGGGCCGCCTTGGAAGACCTCCTTACGGTTTGGGTTTGGCGGAATCAGTCCGAACCGATGAAAGTCGTGTATGCGGATCTTCTCGATCAGGGAATAGTAGGGCAGCCTGGGGACGAGCGTCTTCTCAAACTCCTTGTAACTCTTGCTGCCATCTTTGTTCTCGAATCCCACGAGATCCTGAATCTTGGCGGCGTTGAGCATTATCTCGACGATCGCCCGCGCGGAGTAAACCGAAGCGATGAGAAGCCGAAAACGACCGGATGGATTCCCACACTGGGTCGCCAACTTCAGGAACCAGCGTGCCCGGTCGTAATGTTCGTGCACGCCCTGGATTCGTAGCTCTTGAAATGGCGAGTTGTAATTCAAGGATTAATGCCGACTATCATATTCTTTCGTAGCCCCGGTTGTCAGATGTTTCCGACTGAGGGCATGACATTCGTCAAAAGCGATATCCCCTCCGCACCCAGTATTGCCAGTCCTCAACCGCTTGGTGTGTTGACTCGTCAGCATCACATGCCTCCAGTTGAGACAAGGGGACGGCCAAGCCGTTTTTTTCCCAACGCATCAAGACAAACATTTCGTGTTCACACTCGTCTTCGGGCGCCATCCCAACAACCTCGACTTCGTCTTTCGGTCGGAGCGGAGAGATTGATCGTTTGGCCGTGCATGTTGCAGTGAACGGAAAGTGAAGCTGGTCCTTGAGGTAATAGTACCACCCCATCGCCCGTTCGTACTCGTCGTAGGCATCGACGACGATCTCCATCGTGATGCGGTTTTCTCGCGTCTCGTCGATCTTGGTTTCCGGCATGGCGGATTTCGGCGGTGCCCCGACGATTCCCGTTCAAATATCACGCTTCACCGCAGGATTAGGTTCGCCCTACCAGTTCACACTCAGGTTTACGCCGCAGGTAGCGGACCTGAGGCGACGAGTTTCTTGCGGCGCGAGTCGACCTTCAGATTCAGTCCTTCCAGCGTCCTTGCACCGAGCAGGAGTAAATCACCCTCCTCGGCGAAAACGACCTCGTCGATCGTGAAAGACTTCCCCAGGCGGATGATCGCGAAACCGACGTTGCGGGTGACCTGTTGGCCGTTGGCCATCACAAAGGTCAAGTCCTTCTTTTCCGTTTTGATCCCCAGCTTCTTGAGCGTTGGCGTGGGAATCCAGGAATACTCACTCCCTGTATCGACCAACATCTTGGGTACCCTGGCAGACCTGGTCCGGGTCACCGGGTTAACAACCGTACAACCTGTGTAAAAAGTACCCATGAACACTCGCGAACGGCCAATCAACTCGCGCCCTGAGGCAGACCCTATACTGTCACATAAACCCGGGTTCGTCTGCCCTGGAACATCGAACCGAGAGGCTTTGACGCAGATTATCAAACATCCGGCGGGTAGGTCAACCGCCGCAGGTACCCGTGCAAGGAGCCACGTTGCAAACAGGCGAAGGCATCATTAGACTCAAACCGCCACTCTTGAGTAAGAATGACGGTGTACGACGAGCGAAGGCGGACAATCTGACATTCACATGGACGAAGCACGACAGACAATGCCATCGGACGGGGCTGCGGAGCCCGACAAGCGGCCTCTTGCAGGTTCGGCCCGGAGGGTGCTTATCATCGGGCTCGACGGAGCGACGTTCGACATGCTCGATCTGTTGATGGCCGAAGGGCGGATGCCGCGATTGACTGCTGCGATCTCGTCGGGGACCTCCGGCCTCCTGCGCTCCACGACGCCTCCGATCACGCCGGCGGCCTGGACGACGTTTCTGACCGGCAAGCAGCCCGGCTCGCACGGGATCATCGATTTCGAGCGATATGACGTCCGAACCAACAAACTCCAACTGAACAGCACCCGCTGCCTAGACCACGTGCGCAACCTCTGGCAGATTCTCGGTGACGCCGGGTTGAAGGTGGGCAGCGTCAACGTGCCGATGACCTATCCACCAATACCGGTCAACGGCTTTATGGTCAGCGGCTTCGAGACGCCCGGTCCGGATTCCGACTTCGTCTATCCGTCGGACTTAAAAAACGAGATTCTCGATCGCTGGCCCGATCCCACACTTCGGGCTAAATGGCGGCGGCGGGTGCTTGGCGGAGACGCATTGTTTGAGCGGAACATCGCCTACATCTCGCGCAGCTTTCACCAAGGCGCGGAGATGACGATGTGGCTGGGTGACCGGTTCGGCTGGGATGTGCTGATGGTCGTGCTCAAGCTGGTTGATAACCTACAGCATAAGACCTGGAAGTATCTTGATCCGCGATGGTCGAACCGGAATCCGGCTCGTTGCGAAATGGCCAAACGCGGATTCGAGGAGGCCGACAAGGCCGTTGGAACGCTGCTGAACTATGCTCGGGCGAATGACGCAGCCGTCCTGATGGTCTCCGACCACGGGCACGGTAGTCTCGAGGGCAAGGTGCAGCCGAATCTGCTGCTGAAGCAGTGGGGCTATCTGTCGCTGCGCGGTGGCGGCGCGCAAAAGACCGTGCGCGGACGATACCTCTGGGACCGCATGCGCGGTCGGACGAAGCGGTTCAAGCGGGTCGGCGATATCGAGCATGATCTGGCTGTAGATTTTTCGCGAACCAAAGCGTGCGTAATGCACGCAGGGATGGCCGGCTTCTTGTACATTAACCTTGATGGACGACAGCCGACCGGCATCGTGAAACAAACTGAGTATGAAACGCTGCGCGATGAGCTGAAGGAACGCTTTAGGGGTGATGAGTGTCGCGTGCGTGACCCTGATGGAAAAACTATCCAACTTTTTTCCGAAGTGCACAAGCCGGAGGAGTTGTATGGGTGTTCCCGCGAGGATCAGCCGTGGTTGCCGGATTTGCTCTTGACCCCGCACGAATCCCTGGCGGTCGTTCGTAAGATTCGCGGTCGCCGTGCGGTGCGATGGTTTCCCTATCACCGGATCGAGGGCACGCATCGACCGGACGGGATTCTCGTCGCATCAGGTCCGGGTGTCGTGCGGACTCCAACGGTTGAAAACCGGCGCCACACGGTCCGGGCGCACATTGCGGACTGTGCGCCGACGATCCTCGCAATGCTGGGGCTGCGCATCCCCGACGACATGGAGGGCCGGGTCATCACGGATATCTTCGAGAAGCCGCCCGTAATCGAAACTGAGGCGGCGCGAACCGGTACCGCATTATCGCAGGTTGACGAGGTCTATTCCGAGAAAGACCTTCAGCAAGTTACGGAGCGTCTTTCCGATCTCGGGTATCTCGAGTAGTGACGGTTGCCTTGGCACGAGTTAACGGCGGGCGCGGCACTCTGATCTCCCTCCAGAACAAGTCCGCCAAGGGATCGCTTTAGCCGGTAGCAATCAGAGCAACTGAGGAGGTGGCGAATCGGTTGTAGCCTTCGGTGTGGAGGTTCGCCTTGGACGACTGGGCGAGCGTGCAGGCCGTAATGCGAACGAACGCTGAGCTGGCCTCGAAAAGAGTAATGCGGGAGCCGACTTTGTGAACGACGGTGTTGAGGATGTCCATTGGACTGCTCATCTTTATCATTGACTACATAGAACGTTGGCGACCCTCGAGCGGATGGGTCGACAGGTGGAAACTGCCTCACGCCCCACCATCAATGAACGTAGAGAAGGGTCAACATGAGAAGGCAAGAGGCTGAGACACCAATACTGAGCCTGGCCAGCACATCTTCTCTTTGATGTCCCGGAGCTTGGATCCATCGCCGGATTCCCTCTCCCGTTCGAACTCCCAGCGGCATGCTCACGGCAGCCACAGCCGCCGCCACAGGCAGTCCCCAAATAGAAAGAGGGAAACCCGTACCGGGAACCACGCAGGCCGGGATGCCCGTGACCAGTTTTACGGGTAAAAACAAATTGGCGGAAAGCACGGCGACCGCCATTCCCGCCAGTGCGCCGCCCGCCAGTGACCTCACATGGGTTTGCCTGATCAGGTAGATTACCTGGCAAAATGCGAATGCCTCGACGAAAAATGCATAAATGGGATTGGCCACCGCTCCGCTGATCAGAGCTTCTCCTAACAGCAATCCCACATAGAGTCGGAAAACCCCGGCGATAACTGGCAATGCCATCACCAGCAGCCACCTCCCCGTGAGCACCCAGGCACACGAGAAGAACAGCAGGGAAGTTCCCGTAAGAATCGAGCCGCTGTAAAACCGGGCACCACACCCGCGCAGACCGATCCCGGCCGCCGATTCGACGAATCCCCACAGACTCCCGATCAGGATGATCGAGTAGAACAAGAATCTCTTGGATTCCAAGAACGACTGGTTTCCAGCGGTCATAGCAGCCTCCTTATGCGCTGTTTCGGATCATTCCAACGGTCGGGTGCCATACACCAGCCATAGGCGCGGGCATTCTCATCATGATCAACATGGCGACGCTTCGCTTGGCCACGCAACCCATCGTCATTGTGTCGCGAGCCGCGGGCTTCAGCCCGCGCGGATTCTTCTGTGTTAAAGTGTGTTCGGTGTTCACAATGCCGCTGTCCAGAGCACAACAATTGCCCCGCATGCCGCATCACATCAGCCTCCGTCATCCCACCGCCCACTGTGCCGATGATCTCGCCCGATTCGGTCACACATGCCATGGACCCAGGCACCTTCGGCGTCGACCCCCGCGTGGCCACAACCACACACAAAGCCACCCCCCGCCCGGCGTCCGCCTCGCAGACGATCGTGTCCAGGAAATGTATTAGATCATTCATGTCTATGTCCGATGATCCTTTATGAAGCATGTGTGTATGTTCTGTATGGTGGGCATCGCCCACCATTCGCTAATGACTGTATGAGATCGTGGTGGGCAGTTCCCACCCTACTCCTCTGTCACCTGTGCTGGACAACAAGGATGCTCGTGCATTTCGTGGACTCCAATGTCAGGGACTGCTGTCCTGAACTCTGTTGGCGTTGCCCGCAGGCTTTCCTCACTTGTGTTATCTCCAGATCGACCCGCCAGCCATATTCCACAAGCGCAAACTGCGAGCAGAACCGCGATCAGTAGGTAGAATAAGTTCATCTTTCCATGCGTGTGCAAATCCAGTCTCAGAAGCCGCACCGGACTCTCCGCGCTGATCCGTTGGGTTAGACAGATTTCTGGGCACACAGCTTTCAGTCGTGATTCGATTTCCTCCCCGTGCTTCACGGCGCCGTACAAAAGGCGATGATACCAAAACCGATCCATCAAGTAGAAAGCGCCCCAACCGATCAGTCCGGCTAAGAGAATGACGCTGCCCAGTGGTATGGTAAACCATCCTATTGTGACGCTCAGTTTTTCCTTGAGGGCAAAGGCGGTAATCGTGAGAACTCCAACCAGGAGAGTGACGGCATAGCTCCTTATCCTGAGTTCGAGATCGTTGAAATGCTGCTGCACATCCACGGTCTTCTTCCATACTTCCACTATGGTTCCTATACAATCATCGCCTCTGAATCGCAAAGAGCGATGACACCTAAAAGCGAAGAGTTGACGGAGTTCTTCGAAGGATGAGTGAAGAGTATAGTCTGGGAGTTGCTCTTCCTTCGTTGTTCGGTCCTCGCGTTCCACATCTTCGGACGGCCAATGCGTCACGCGTCGCAATAGTGTGTACTCGGGACGCTCGTGAGCTTGCCCATATTTTGCCCAAACGCTCGTGATGCCGGCACGTTTAGCCATCGCGACGTCCTTCATCAAGTTGTCACCGACGTAGATCGCGTCCTCGGGCCGCGCACCCACATCTTCAACAATCATGGAGAGGACGCGCGGGCTCGGCTTCCGCGCCCCTGCCGGAGTATGTCGGTGCACGGTCCGCTTGAGCTCATAGTGTTCCGGTGCATATCGGCGGATTTTCTGGACTTCGACTGCATCGGGTAATTCATGGTCAGACGGAGAGTACAGGAAGTCTATGAGGCCATCCAACCCCAGATTCCGGACACGGTAGTTGCTGTAGAAGGCCATCGACTCGGTGTAGCCTACGATCAAGCATCCGCGAGCTCTGAGATCAAGAAGTGACTGAAGAACATTGGGATAAAGGCGCATAGCATTCCTTCGTCCTTGTCGATAGGCGTCGATTGCTGGCGCGTAGACCTTCGCAAGGTACGCGTCGGGATGCATAGCTTGGAGTGATGGGAGCTCTTCTATTGCAAATGCGTACTCCGACGTCCCATGTCGCTCGAAGACTGCCTTGAACTCACTTACCAGGGTATGTTCATCAACACCGGAACTCCGAACCAGCGAATCGAGCATGGGTTTGAATGATCGATACCATATGTCGAACCAGTCGTAGAGTGTATTGTCCAGGTCGGTCACTATGACGGATACGGACGGTTTCATACGCGTTGCTCCTTACTTTCGCGCTTCCTCCGGGTCTCCTAGGCCGTCGCGTCAGGCCATGATCTCGCTTATGGGTGCGCACTGGCAGTAGACGCACCACTCCGTCAGCCGGGCTCTCTTGACGACAGCCTTCCAGTCTGTAGGGTGGGCATCACCCACCATCCGCTAATGACTGTATGGGATCGTGGTGGGCAGTGCCCACCCTACGCCTACTACGCCTACGTCTGATCCGCCCCAACAAACCCGGCACCTAAGTCACGTAGGGTGGGTTCTGGCCGCAGCACATTTCCCTTCGAATCCTTCGGATTGTATCCGTATCTCCGCGCGGGCTGAATCCTTGACACGCGGTGCAGCTTCGCTGCGGGGGCTTCGCACCACAGAACCGCGCGTCAAGGACAGGTCCCGCGGCTCGTTTGGATCCTCATCTGCACGATTGCGCGGACAGGGGTCCTTCGCTTGGCTGTTTCCCGCGCATCGCGTTCAGTATCTTTTCCGGCGTAATGGGGAGGTCTTTGATCCAGACGCCGGTGGCGTGGGCGATGGCGTGGGCGACAGCGCCCAAAACGGGCAGCGTGCCACCTTCGGCAATCGCCTTTGCGCCGGCGCGGCTCAGGTCTCGTCGTGCGCGCCCCGACGTCCCAGGGCCTCCCTCGCCGCCAGCATGCGCTGATCGAACTCATCGGCGCCGGCGCGGAAGAACTCGATTTCGGCCTTGCGATCCATACCGGAGACCGCAGCCCGTATCTTCTCCTGGGCAGCCCACTTCATCTTGACACAATCAAAGGTCTTCGTCTTCATAGTCGATGATCTCCAAAGGCGAACGGATCTCGAGCACCCGATACCCTCTCATCGCGTTCACCGCATTGTAGAGGCGAATCTTGTCGAAATGCACGATATGTCTGAAGTTCCAGCTCACGATCAGGTCAGCGTCAGCGACGGTCGCCGCAGCCACGTGAGCGGCATCGTCCGCCCATTTCTCCGTCAGAATACCTGCGGCTATATAAGCATCGCGCAGGGCAAGGACGCGTTCGTCCACCGGAATCAAACGCATGAACCCAAG
>CAZJTP010000089.1:0-16797 GCA_964548955.1 uncultured Phycisphaeraceae bacterium | reverse complement strand
GTGCGCCATCCCGATTTGACGCAGATGTCTTGCCTGCATAATCCCACCCGGTAGAATCGTAGCGGGCGATCATGTCCAATCTGATTGAGGAAGATGCCGTTTCATCTCTACAAAGCGTGGAACGAGTGTGAAGAGCCGCTGTGGTTCGGCGTCCATGTGGAATTTGACGAGGATCACTGGATCTCCACGTGTGAGGCCGTCGACCGGGAGGGAAATGTGATTCCCGGCGCCAAGGCCGTCGCCTCGAAGTCCTACGGCGTGACGGCCGAGCAGGCCCACCGGCGGATGGTCGATGTGCTCGAGAGCACCTACGACGAGGTGGTCCCCACAACCGAGGAGGCTTGATCGTGATGCTCAGCGTATTTCTAACTGCTTATCCCTGGGATTTGATCGACGAGGGCGTCGCAGCCGTTTTGGATCGGTTACACGGCGAGGTTGGGATTAGTGGTGTTTCGGTATGGGTCGCGTCGCCACCAGTGACGCAGTTGCACGTGCGCGATATCAGGCCGCGTGTTGTCAGGACGCGCGGCGGTCTGTTCTTTCACCCGGACGACCAGCATTATGCAGCCACGCGTTGCAAGCCGATCGTATCGGGCTGGGTCAAGGGTCGGCATCCGCTCAAGCGCATCGCCGACGCCTGTGCCGAGCGGGCGATGGAGCTGCGCCTGATCGTATCGGCTGCGATGACCGGGCGGCTAGCACAACGTCACCCCGAGATGGCCTGCAAGAACGTGTTCGAGGCTGAGTCGCACTACGCGGTATGTCTGGCGAACCCGGATGTGCAGGCGTATCTGGATGGTCTCGTCTCCGATCTGTCCGCATACGAGAACGTAGGCGGCGTCACGATCGCGGATTTTCAGATCACCTGGCCGGAAGCACTCAAGGATGATCTTCGTGGAGGCATGTCGCTCGGATCAACGGAAAGAGCGCTGCTGGCGACGTGTTTCTGCGAATCGTGCTATCAGCGCGCTACTGCGGCCGGCGTTGACGTCGACATGGCACGACGGTCGGTGCAGACTATCCTGCAACGAACGCTCGACACCGGTACTGTCACAGATCAATCAGCCGATGCGATCCTTGCCGGCAACGCGCCACTGGAAGCGTACTGCCGCTGGCGGACCGAGGAACTCTCATCACTGCTGCGGCGTCTGACCGAGGCATGTACGTGTGAACTGTTGCTCGATCGGTGCCTAGATAACCCGGCGGGGGGGCCGGAGATCGGGCTTAACTACAGTCTTCCCGCAGCCGTCATCACACGATTGGATCATCCCGAGCATTTGAACACGGCGTTGTCACGGGCTGCCCGTCGCAACGAGCTGCGTTTGCCCGAGAGCTTCGCGATCGGTACGCGTGGTCCTCAGCTCGTCAGTACACTATCACGAGCCGTGGAGCTGGGCGTTACCGGCGTGGAGATTGACAATTACGGACTGCTTCCCGATGCTGCGCTGACACCCATCAAGCAAGCGATTCGGTTCGCGCGAAGAACCACAAACGAGTGATGGGTTGGGGGGAGAAGGATGAATGCGGAAGGATGAAGGGGATTAGGGGGAGCGCAAAGATCCTCTTTGCGTTTGGCGGATGGACATTGTCAGTTGGGGTTTGCTGATACGTGACGGCCCGCCTCATCCCACCTGCGATGCATTGGCTTGCAGCATCGGATCGCGGCGGTCGATGATAAGAGCTTGGCCGGAACCCACAGGTGGAAACCCATCGAAATGAACCGTTGTCGGCTGCCGGTTGACGGCGATCAGGCCGTACTGCAACCCGATGACATGTTCGAGGAGCGTGGCGGCTAGGTCGGTGCGCTGAATCGAGTGAGCGGGGAAGTCGGCGTCATGTCCGGGTATCTCGATGCGGATGACCTGACCACCGCCACCGGTCACGTCCCGGTGCGCGTCGGTTTG
Source organism: uncultured Phycisphaeraceae bacterium (assembly GCA_964548955.1). Taxonomy (GTDB): domain Bacteria; phylum Planctomycetota; class Phycisphaerae; order UBA1845; family UBA1845. The sequence goes on along the minus strand of CAZJTP010000089.1, from coordinate 14,893 downwards.
AAATGCTTCGGGATCGACGATCACCTGCACATGATGCCGCAGATGCCGCCATGCAAACCGGTCACGGTCACAGAACACCTCACGGTCATCAACATAATGCATGAAGTAACGCCCAGGCGCAAATGCCTCAACAATGCGCGGCAGCCACTCCGCATACCGTCGATAAGCACCTTCATGGCTCGGTAGCACCACACCGACCTCGTTTGTTGGGCACGAGGCGATATCAATAAGTGCGGCGATATCCGCACCTTCAGTCGTGACGGCCATCGTCTCAACCGGTGGACGACCGCCTCGTAGCCAACCGTCGTGGGCCTCCCACGGCGCAACCAACGGCACCCAGGCCAGACGAAACTGCGAGGCGAGTTGCTGGGCATAGGGACATGCGTGTGGTTCCATCCGAACGAACTGCTTGAACCAGAGAAACGCGCCGTAGACGCTCTCCGCGTCGCCGGATGTCAGACCACTGCGAACTAGGATGACAGGCTTGGGCGTAAGCGGCATACCGTATGACTGATCCTCCCGGCCGATGGTCACGAGTTGCTCGGTAAGTTCCTCGGTGGGGACATCGGCGTCGTGCACGACGAACGGCTCGAAACGAACGTCCATGTCCCGAATCAACTCGCGGAGCGCCGCCTCATCTTGAACGGGTACCGTGAATTGCCCCAGGCTGTTTTGCGTTTGGCCCAGAACGGATAGTAGCAGGTGCATCGCCAGGGCGGGCTCGCCGAATGTTGAGCCTTCAGCTTCGGCCGGTTCAATGTCCAACACGAACAGGCCGCCGCCGGGTGTTTCCTTGTACAGGCAGATCGGCCGATCGGAGGTTACGTCCTGGTCACACACCGACAGAAGTAACGTGACAAATCCGTGCTTCTCGCAAAACGCCTTGAGGGCTCCGGTCCTGCGGAACTGATTCTGGACGAAGCTGCCGGTTGCGTGGCCGGGCCAAGCGTAGGGAAATACGTCGTGTAGCGCGAAACCCCGCGTTGCGTGGTTGGCGCAGCTCACCTTCGCGTGGATCGGATCGTCGTCCTGCTCGATGCGGTGCAGACTCAACAACCCGCCGGTGAGCTTTGTCATCGCCGGCAGCGAAATCACGACGATCCGGTTCGCTGCGAGCTTCATCAGACCGGTCAGCGAGCGGATCGATGGTGGCGGTGCGGCGTCGGGTAGCAACAAAGCGTTGCCGGTGAGGTCGGTAACCCGAAGTTCCTCAGGACCAAGGGTGCATACATTCGAATCACCGAAACAGATGCCCAGCCGATGGGTGATGGGCCTGTCCGCAGCCGTCGCCGAGCAGATGCACACACACTTGACAAAGCGCGGTGCCGGCAGTGCATAGGACGGCGCGGGAATCGCCAATATGTGCGACATCTCCTCCGGTTCGAGAATCTCAATCAGGCGAACGTGGTGGATGCACGTGGTTCCGCGCATGTTGATGACGCCGATGGACAGCTTCAGTCGCCGGATATTGTCGGGAGTCTCGTAGTACGTGCGGATCGCGATGGGTTCGGAGGCACGGTGCAAACCCGGCGTAACCCGCCGCTCGCCGACAGGACGCTCGCCGACAGGACGCTCGCCTACCATCGGCTGAACCGCGAGTACCAACCCGATTGATTCACCCGCCGTCGCAGGGTCGGCTGCGGTCAGATCGCAAGTAACCGTGGCCTCGACCCGGTAGGACTTTCCAGGATTGCATGCGACGATCTGCGACCAGAATGCGGTACCCGTGTGCCTACGGACCAGGATCGTCATACCGCCCTCATCCGCCGGTCGATCAGGCAACCCACATTTCCAGCGTGCTTGCTTGGTTGTCGCGGACCAGACCCAGGCGTTCGGGCCATCCTTGCCGCGCGAAAAATCGGCGTTGCGGATCTTGTTGACGCTGCTGCTCATGTCCACCTAAGCCTCCGTTCCTTGCGTCTTGTGTATAACCTGACGCCGCTGGAAACGCAACGACGCAGATCCGCTCTCGCCATCCCACCGGCCAGCGATTATGATCGGCATCGATGAGTGACACGACCGACGTTTCGACAGATGCACCCGCGCGTGAATCGGCTCCGGAGATTACCACGGAGTCGATAGTTGAGGCCTTGCTGTTCTCGACCGAAGCTCCATTGCCGGCGGCCAGAATCGCCCAGATCCTTGGCGTGGGCGACGCCGGTGACGTGAAGCGTCACATCGAGACGCTCAACGAGCGGTATGAGCGTGCCGGGGTGTCGTTTCGGATTGAGGCCGTCGCCAAAGGTCATCAGATGCTCACGCTCCCGGCCTACAACCCCTGGGTCGGCAAACTACACAAGGTACGGGCAGAGTCGCGACTGTCCGCCGCGTCACTGGAAACGCTGGCGATCGTCGCCTACAAACAGCCGGTCCTCCGCGCGGACATCGAGGCGATTCGCGGTGTGGCCGTCGGAGATATGCTCGTACGGCTGCGCGAGATGAACCTGGTGCGAATTGTGGGGCGGGCCGATGAGATCGGCCGGCCCCTTCTGTACGGAACGACGAGGAGATTCCTCGAAGTGTTCGGCCTGCAATCGCTTAGGGATCTGCCCAAACTCGACCCCGATCGCCCCGATGTGGTTCCTGAACTGAAGGTCGTTGAGGACGACGAGACGGTTGGGGGAGAAGGATGAAGGATGCAAGGATGAAGGGGGATGGTCGATTGGGGATTGGGGATTGGGGTATGTGGGGCCGAATTTCCAGTCGGTCATGCAGCACGTTTGCCGACCGTCTCACTGCGCGATAAGTATGGCCAGTGTCATATAGATGGCAATGGATACGACGTCGTTCATCGTCGTGACCAGCGGTCCCGAAGCGATCACCGGGTCAACACCCAACCGCCTGAAGGAAAACGGCAACACGATACCGAGGATCGCAGCCACAAGAATCGCCGAGGTCATCGCCAGTCCGACCGCTACGGCCAGGCGTCCCTGGTTGGATACCGGGGCCGAGTCCGGACCGAGCGATTCGAACACAGGGAGGCTGATCGAGACCAGCAACCACGCGCATAACCCACATACCACCGCCATCACGAGGGCAATCCGCCCCTCGCGCAGAAAGGCCCGCAGGAACTTGGTCGAGCCGAGCTCCCCGGTAGCGAATCCGCAGACGATCACCGTCGAGATTTGAACGCCGCTGTTGCCCCCTATCGCACCGATCATCGGCACGAACAACGCCAAGGCGCCGAACATCGCGGCACTGAACTGCGGCTTGCTGACTCCCAGTACGGAAGCGGTGAGCAACATGCCTAACATGCACGGCAAAAGCCACATTAACCGAATCCGCGCGGCGCGAAACACCGAACTCGTCTCGAACTCCGCCGGGTCGGTACCGGCCATGCGGTACAGGTCCTCCGCCGCCTCCTCCTCGGCGACATCAAGCAAATCGTCGTGCGTGATGCGCCCAAGCAGGCGGTCGCGCTCATCGACCACGGCAGCCGACATCACGTCGTACTTGCGGATGATTTGAACAACCGCTTCCTGATCATCGTCGGCGTACACGACGACGGGATCACGATCGCAAACGGCTTCGAGTCTGGTCGTCGGCGGGTTGGTCACGAGGCGACGAAGCGGGACGGTTCCGATCAGTTTCTGATCCTCGTCGACAATGTAGATCTCATGAAGATCCTCCTCTTGCGTCGCTTCGCGGACGAACTCCACGGCGTCCGCGACGGTCCTCGAGGCCGGCACGGCCACGACATCCGGCGTCATGATCCCGCCCGCCGTGTGCTCGTCGTATTCGAGCAGCTCCTCGATCTTGTCGGACTGCTCGTCCTTTATGTGTTCGAGGATCTCAGCCACCTCGTCGGCCGAGAGCTCGGCGAGCATGTCGACGGCGTCATCCGGAGGGAGTTCCGAGACGATCTCCGTCAGCGACTCGGTGTCGAGGTCGTCGACCACGTCGCCACGTACGGCCTCATCGAGCATGACGATGACTTCGGCCGCCGTATGAGGCGGAAGCGCAAAGAGGATATGCGACCGATCTTCGTCACCGAGCAACTCGAACGATTCGGCGATGTCGGCGGCTCGCGCCAGGCTCAGCGCACCAGCGAGCGTCTGCTCGTCCTCGCTGGACAACGCAGCCACAAGACGATCGAGGAGGTTGTCTTGCTCCGGTGTCATAAGAGGCTCCCGTTGCCACCGACTGGTCAGGGCGTAGACGCCGCATTATGATCGCCAACCAGTGGAACGCAACGTTGATGCCCGTGCGTCTATTGGGAAGCTCGCCGGGATTGTGATGGGTTCGCCAAATCAACGGGGAGTAAGCTGCTGTGGCTTTAACGATCTACCGTGAAGACGACGCCGATCCGGCTGTTCTCCAGAAGGGTCGTGTCGCCATCATCGGATATGGCAACCAGGGTCGAGCCCACGCCCTCAACCTCCGCGACTCCGGTGTCGTCGTTGTCGTCGGTCAGCGGCCTGGGCGAAGCTCCGATCGGGCCAAGGCCGATGGCTTTGAACCGAAGGCGGTGTGGGAGGCGACGGCCGTCGCCGATCTTGTCATTCTCACACTTCCGGATGAGTCCGCCGCAAGCGTGTTCGACGAGCACATCGCTCCGGTCCTTCGTTCCGGCCAGACGCTCGGGTTCGTGCACGGGTTCAATATCCACTTCGGGTTCATCAAGCCGCCGAGTGATGTCGACGTGGTCATGATCGCACCGAAAGGCCCCGGTGCGTTGCTGCGGTCGCTGTATGTGGAGGGTAAGGGGCTGCCGGCCCTGCTGGCCATTCATCAGGACGCAACCGGCCGCGCCATCAAGACCGCGCTCGCCTGGGCGGCGGCGATCGGCTCGACGCGCGCCGGTGTCATCGAAACGACTTTCGCCACAGAGACCGAGACCGATCTTTTCGGCGAGCAGGTCGTACTCTGCGGCGGTATGACAGCGCTCACCAAAGCTGCCTTTGAAACGCTCGTCGAGGCCGGTTACGAACCCGAGTTTGCCTACCTCGAATGCGTTCATGAACTCAAGCAGGTTGTTGACCTGCTATATGAGCGCGGTTTGACCGGCATGCGTGACGCGGTCTCGAACACGGCCCAGTACGGTGATCTCACCCGAGGCCCGAGGGTCATCACCGACGCGACGCGGCAGGAGATGAAACGCATCCTCGATGAGATCCGCAGCGGTGCGTTCGCGAAAGAATGGATCAACGAATACCGCACAGGCGGTAAGAACTTCAAGAGGCTCCACAACGCCGATGCAGATAGTCTGATGGAACGCGCCGGTCGCAACGTCCGCGACCTGATGCCCTGGTTGGCAAATGAGTGATGCTGACGGACGCGGCACAACCTTGTCGGACGTCAAGACAAGCCATCCGCCTTGCAGTTGTGTGGCTGTGCTGCTCGACCGTCGGCTGTGCGAATCCGCCGGCTCAGACGCTCCGGGTGGCCTCGCTGAACCTTGCACACGGAAGAGGACTTGCCGCAAACCAGATCGGATTGGAACGCGAGAGCGTCGACGTGAATCTCAACAGCATCGCGGCTGTGGTCGCACGGGAGAAGCCCGACGTGCTCGCCGTGCAAGAGGCTGACGCGTCTTCATCCTGGAGCGGCTCATTCGATCACGTTCGGCGGCTGGCCGATGTCACCGGTTACTCGCACGTCTATCATGGTCTACATTTTGATGCAGCCGCGCTGAGGTTAAAGGCTAGCTACGGAACAGCGCTGCTTGCGTCGAGGGAACTAAATCATGCGGTGTCATACCGCCTACCGGCCGGGACATGGCACTCGAAGGGATTCGTGATGGCCGACATCGAGTTTGCCGGCCGGCCGCTACTGGTTACGTCGGTGCACCTTAACTCCATGTCGTCGTCCGCTCGGCGCAAGCAGATTGACAGACTCGTCTCAATCCTCGAAGACGCCGGCAAGCCAATCGTTCTGATGGGTGATCTTAACAGTCAATGGCACCACGAAAACGATGCGGTCAGGCTACTCGCTTCCCGGCTAGACCTTCAGCCGTACTATCCAATAAGTGACACATTGATGACGTTCCGAGCTAACGCTCCCGGCAAGCGGATCGACTGGATACTGATTTCGCCGCAACTGGAGTTCGTGGACTACCGCGTCTGGCCGGATCGCGTCTCCGATCACCTCGGAGTCTCCGCCGAACTGCGCTGGCGCGACTGACCGGGTAGGGTATCCTACGGACACCTTCCTCCATCACCCCGCGTGGTCCGCATGGCGGACTCTACGACTGCGTCGGCGCCACGTACACCATTACTTCCCCCTTGTCAAGGGGGGATATAAGGGGTGTTGCAGATCGCGAAGAATCTCCCCCAACCCCTCCTTGGCAAGGAAGCGAGCATCCGGGTGCGATGCCTAGCGTAGGCGAGCAGGCCATAACACAGCGCATGTCCGCGCTTCGCCCGTAAATGCCATCCACTTGCTTGCTCGTGCCAACCGACGCACGTACACCGCATCCTTGAATCTGACCGACATCTCTCCACTTTCCACTTCCATGCTTCACGCGTAACATAAACAAAAGCCGTCTGACACGGCGAGTAAGACGCTCACAGCTTGGGGGTTCCCCGACAATGAAGAACCGAGCAACAAAATGGTCTGTGGCAGTTGTATCTACCGTGCTGATGGCGGGACCCGCTCACGGAGACACACCGGATTGGATCGCGACGGGCACAAACGGGATGGTGGCGAGCGATTCGGCGCATGCCTCGCAGGCCGGTCTGGAGATCCTCAAAGCGGGTGGCAACGCAATCGACGCTGCGGTGGCCGTCTCGTTTGCGCTCGCGGTGACGCGACCCTACAGCACGGGTCTGGGCGGCGGAGGATTCATGATCGCGCGATTCGCCGACGGGCGCGTGGTCGTTCAGGATTTCCGCGAGACCGCACCGGCAGGCGCGACAGCCGACATGTACGTGCAGGCCGCCAAACGCGATCCGCAGAACCCGGCGCCCAGTCGAAGGGGGCATCTTGCCGTGGCGGTCCCCGGGCTGGTGGCCGGTCGGTGCCAGGCGTTGTCACAACATGGAACGATCCCGCTTGGGCGCACAATCGCGCCGGCCATTCGACTGGCAAAGGAGGGATTCCCGGTTGATCAAGACTATGTGGATAGCGCCCGCAGGGTGCTGGCGGTCTATGAAAAGCACGCTTTCCTGAAAGAATCCTGCCGTTACGTATATGAGACGCACCTCGGCGACGGTCGCGTGCCGACCGTTGGTGACAAGCTCGTGCAGCCCAAACTGGCACGACTGCTCGAAGGCATTGCCAAAGGCGGGTCCGACTTCTTCTATCGCGGGCCGGTCGCCAAGGCGATCGCCGCCGAGATGGAGAAACACGGCGGCATCATCACCGAGAAGGACCTGGGCGAGTATCAGGTCCGCATGCGCGAGCCGATCCGATCTACCTACCGCGATTACGAACTTATTTCCATGCCGCCATCATCGTCGGGGGGTATCGCGCTGGCGGAAACTCTCAATATCTTGGAGGCGGTCGACTTTGCGACCATCGCCCGGCGTGACCCCGTCCTGGCGGTTCACTATCAGATTGAGGCCATGAAGCACGCCTTTGCGGACCGCGCTCGCTGGCTGGGAGACACGGATTTTACGGAGGTGCCCGTCGCGCTGCTGACATCAAAAGTATACGCCGGGCGGCTCGCAGCCGCACTCGATCCGGATGGGTCTCTCGATCCCGACCAATACGGTTCGACGAACGTGCCCGATGACACAGGAACGTCACACTTCTGCGTGGTCGACCGGTGGGGCAACGCCATCGTCAGCACGGAGACGATCAACACGACGTTCGGCTCGCTGGCGGCCGTCGATGAATGGGGGCTGATCCTCAACAATGAGATGGACGATTTCGCAGCCGAGCCTGACAAACCCAACGTCTACGGACTCGTGCATTCGAAGCGCAACGCGATTATAGCGGGCAAGCGACCGCTCTCCAGCATGACGCCGGCGATTCTCCTCAAAGACGGCAGACCGTATCTGATGCTCGGTGCTTCGGGAGGTCCCAGGATTATCAGCTCCGTGCTCAATGTACTACTTTCCGTAACAGACGGTGGTATGACGTTGCAGCAGGCGATGATCCGTGTGCGCCCGCACCATCAGTGGCGGCCCGACATGGTCTTCTTCGACGCCGAGCCGCCGCAGCCCATAAGGCTCACCCTTGTCAACCGAGGACATATACTTTCCGAGAAGCGACGAACGGGCATCGTTCAGGCGATTCTGCGCACCAATGACGGTTGGATGGGTGCTTCCGACCCGCGGAAAGGCGGCCGTCCTGCGGGTTATTGACGGGCTGGCTGGACCATTCTGTGAAGATGTGACGCGGCGATGACGGCGACCAGTGCAAGCACCGGACCTGTAAGGTCGGGTGTTTGTGAAACGGTGAACGACTGCAATGCCTCGGTCCCTATCGCGTACAGCGTGACAACGACACCGGTCACGATCCAGACCGGTGCAAGGTGGATACGGCGCAAGATCATCGCCAGTGTCACAGCCAGTGCGCCGTGAGTGACGAGGGTAGAAGCAGCATCGGAGGCCGCCACAGTCATCGGTCGACGCCACAACGCCTCGAACGGAACCCAGCCCACATTGGCAAGATCGACAGCCTGCATCGACAGCAGGTCCGGATCGAAGGAGGATAGGAACCCGGCAAGGACTTGAAAGACGGCAAGCCCGATCAACATCAGCGTCGGGACGGCTAGACCCGGTTGCCGCCGCCAATCCGAATCGCCTCGCAACGTTGCGAGAAATACGGCGTACCACGCGCCGAGCAAAACAGCAAGCACTCTGAGCACGACGATCGCAAGATCAAATCCGTGCGACATCGTGAACACCTGCAAGAACTCGATGAGACCGGCGATGACAAAACCGTGTTTGACGGCTGACCCTATGGCTTCGACATGGGCGCGTTTCGATTCTCGAGCCGCCAGGGCGAGCAAATAACCCAATACGGCGAACCATGCAGCCCCGCTGAGTTGGGCAATCAATTGCGCATAGGGTGGATCGCCCAGGGAGATCGGCCGCATGTGACTGAGATCCCACCGCGCTCGCCCGAACGATGCATGTAGAGCCGAGGTGTCGGTGATGAAGTCAAACGGAATCAAGCCGTATGAGAACAGCCCGATCGTGAGAATCGACGCCAGAACAGTAAACGGCTGCTCCGCGAGCTTGCATCTTAGCCGCTCACCGGCTGCGGACACGACGCGAAACAGACCGGCACCAAGTACCGCGCCGACGGCGGTGCCCAGTGCGTTCAGTCCGACGTCCGTCCACGAAGCAACACGGGCTGCGATCCCGGTCTGCAAGGTCTCAGCCGCAAGACTGACGGCCGCACCGACAAGCACCACGAACGGAATGCGAGCCCAACGCGCCCCGATCCGTGTATTACCGTAAAGCATCAGGGCAAGACCAACCGGAATGTAGACCAGCAGATTCGTTAGGATGTCTTCGCGGGTTCCACCTCGCAGTGCAAGTTGAAACAGGCCGAAACCGTCGGACGCCTGATAAGCCGTCCAATTGATGTCGAAAGGAAGGAGCGACCCGTACAAGACGAGGGCGATCACAGCGATCGGCCACGCCAGGGACAGCCCGCCTGCACGCACATTGGGCGCGGAGCGGTGTTGTGCCGCAAAGCTCGTGGGTCCGGCCAGCTCGGACAATGCTTCTTTCCCCCCGTTCCCCGTTTGGGACGCTGCGCGGCTTCCGGATAGACCAGGCTCGAAGCCGACGGCGTCAGCGATCTTCAATCTGGCAGGTTCGAGGGAGGCTGCGAGTGGATGATGCCGCGGCGGGATCGGCACATGGTCTGGCCGTGTGGTGCCGATATAATCGCGGTCCGCAGTACCGTAATAACGTGGCTCCAGGGGGTGCATTCCGCTCGGAGCGGATTGAGCAGGTGGTTCCGATCAATCAGGTTGTATTGACTATGCGGATCGCGCTTTCAAACGCTGCACCTCGCGATCTTATAGCAGATTCTGTTTTCGTGTAGCGTATTGCAGAGAGCCGAAGACTATTAGCTCCCGTAGATCCGCGCGGGCTTTGAGCACGCGGCCCGCCACGCAAAAACGGGAAGTGCTCTAAAGGAAACGGCTCGCTCGGATGACGATCACAGTGGCTCCTGCGACACGACAAACCCTGTTGTACGCGTTTGATGACGCCGAAGTCTTTCCCCTCCTGGAGAGTTACACGACCGCACGAGGACCAGTGACCGTCCGCGTCGAATGCCACGTTGACGACACTTTGCTGCGCATCGCGTTTAGGCGACGGGACGATGATCCACCCGCAATCGCCGCGGTCATCGCCCTGCCGTTGATGGCCGTGGACGGGCAACCGGAGGAATTCCTGCTGGACGTGCTGGGAGATGCGAGCGGTTGTGAACTTTTCGCCGAGGCGGGTGACGCACGGGGCCGGGGATTCGCGTATTCGTTCGGCAGCGTAGATTTCTCCGGATGGCGCACATGCCGGACGGATGTTCAGAGCCCGAGCGAGCTGTGGGGCGAGCATGAGGGAAACGGCACCCGCCGGATCGTTCCGCCGGTGCAACTTTACCGGCTCCGGGTTGAGGTCGGCCGTTCATCCGAGGCTGTGGACGTTGGTCTCGGTGCCTTGAGGATCACCGGCAATGTGCGGCTCGCACCTCCCGGAATCGCCACGGACAGCCGGCACTAATGCATTCTTCATTATTGTGTGGCGAGCCGCGGGCTCAATGCCCGCGCGGCTTCACGGGGCGGCATAAGCCTAACAGTAGGGTGGGTCATCGACCTATCTGTTACCTGCACATGGCTGCGCAGAGCTTGGCCATGGCACCCACATTCAACACGGCCACGCAAGCGCGGACTATATCATCTGACGCAGTCGCAGAGCGACGAAAGAAAGTAGCCCGGGGTGTCAACCCTGGGTTAACGGCCACCCATTAATCTCAAAGCCCCGTAGGGGCGAAAAAGCACGTGTTTGTGTCGCCCCTACGGGGCTATAGTATTTCGGCGATCCGGTAACCCAGGGCTAACGCCCTGGGCTCTGTTATGGCGCCCCTCCGGGGCTTGGGGCTTTGAACAACACGATTTGCTTCGTATAGCAGATACGGTTTGTAGGGTGGATCAATGATCCACCCTACCCGGCTTATTACCACCGCGATGCGGAATACAGCCTATTTCGCCGGTGGTTCGTACCGTTCGTAGTAGCCCAACAGTGCTCCGTTCGCATCGCGCACGGCGCGCATGAAGATCCGTTCCTTCTCGTTATCGGTGATCAGGCGTTCGTTCTCGCCGGTCTGCATAGCCGCCAGAATCTCGATGATCTGCCGTTGCGAGTTTGCGTTGTGGCAATCGAGAACCGACCGCCCGAGCAGGGCCGCACCATCATCATAGTGAGCGACCGCCGCCTTGTTCATATAGCGAATGACGTGCCCCGTATCCACAAAGACCACCGGATCTTTGAGGCTATCCAATATGGCCGCCATCAACGATGCGTCGATCATGCGCTGTCTCCGAGGCAGATCGTATGCTGAATCATCGATCCACCGTCAACAATCGCCCGCCGGTATTCAGGCATGGCCCGCGAATCGTACGTGGTAGGGTGGGTCATCAACCCACCTTCTACTATGTCATTGGTGGGTCTATGAACCACCCTACCGGGTTGCGACCTGTCGCAACCCCGCAACACCGTACTGATTGTGGAGTAACAGGCACTGAGTGAAATGGTATTGTCCTTCAGTGGCATACAGATTCTCCGTCTCCACCATTTGTGGCTGTACGATTGCGGCACGTCGAATCGGCGTTGCGACGGCTGACAGCGTAAGTGCCGTATGCGCTGACCAGGGACACAACCAAGGCCAGGGAAGTACCTCTCAGCACACCCAGGGCAGGGTATGAATAACGGACACAGAGTGCATACACGACGACATTAACCAGGCCACTGACCATCAGTGGTCTGGTGAGTGACCGGGCAAAGGCCGCTCCTTGGGCACGGTGCGCGATGAAGAGCGTTGAGAGGAAGACCGCCGGGAACACCGCCAGAACGCCACCGAGGAGCGGTCCGCTAACCTGACTGAGCCACACCGCCAGCGCGATGACCGAGCCGCTCAGAAGCGCACGGGCAGCAAGGGAAGCCGGGCCGGTCCGGCTTCCCCTGCCGGCCGCGGGAGCCAGGTTCAAATGATGATGGAGCACGTAGTAGCTGAAAGAGAACAACGCGACAAAACTGGCTAGGGAGACCATCACGTTGTGGACCTCGAGCATGATCGCCCCCACGGAAAGGGCCAGCCAGACTCCCAGTGCCCCGCCCAGTCCCGTTGTCAGCCCGCGTCGGTCCAAGATCGCGAACGCAACCAGAAACATTCCATTGCACCCCGCAATGAGCGGGATGACGGTGGTAGCCTCGGCCGCGGCTTGGGGGCTGATTGCCAATCCGATGAAGAGAAGGGCAACCGCGATTGTGGAAGGAAATCCGCCAATGGTCCCCCCGACGACGGTGCCGAAACGTTCCGCCGCCAGGGTGCAGCATGTGACTACCAATCCTCCGACCACGAAGCTGAGGAACAGCTCCAGCAAAAAGTACTCGTTCATAACCTACGCCACCCCTGTGGGATTGGTTTCAGGCCTCGGTTGTAATCTCGCTACGGGGAGGCGTCCGCGGCCGACACATACCAGGTTGAGAGTTCTCCATCATCATCGGGCACGCGTTGTCGGGAGAGTTCGTAGGGTGGATCAATGATCCACCTGTTACCTGCGCATGGCCTTGCAGCGCCTGGCCATGGCACCCATATTCTACACAGCCTCGCAAGCGCGGACCATATCATCTGGCGCAGTCGCGAAGCGACGAAAGAAAGTAGCCCAGGGTGTCAACCCTGGGTTAACGGACTCCCATTAATCTCAAAGCCCCGTAGGGGCGAAAGAGCACACGTTTGTGTCGCCCCTACGGGGCTATGGAATTTGGTCGCCCCGGGAACCCAGGACTAACGCCCTGGGCTGTTCTGGCGCCCCTCTGGGATTGGGGTTTTGAACAACGCGGTTTGCTTCGTATAGCAAAACAGCTCGTAGTTTGTAGGGTGGGTCAATGACCCACCTTCTATTCTTCTTCTATCCAATCAAATCGTGGGTCGATGACCCACCCTACCGGGCTAATGCACAATCCGGTTTAGACGCGCCAACCCTCCTAGCGGAAGACTTGTACGAGGGGCATCCACGGGATGCCAAGTGTATCGCACACATCCGGAATGCGCGGTTTCGTCGGTTTCGGTTTCTCGTCCGTGACCACCGTGAGATTCCGCCCGCCCGCAAGCGCGATTACGTACGGGTCGGCTGCACCGGACATAACGCCTCCAGCATTTGTGAGCGACCGCCGCCTTGTTCAAATAACGGATGACGTGCTTCGTATCCACAAAGACCACCGGATCCTTGAGGCTATCGAGCAGCGCCGCCATCAGCGAAGCGTCGATCATGCACGGTCTCCGAGGCAGATCGTATGCTGCATCATCGTGCCACCGTCAACAATCGCCCGCCGTTATTCAGGCATGGCCCACGAATCGTACGCCGTGTCGCCCACCCCAACAAGAACTACGCGGCTGCCGCCGGTGCGAAGCCACCCATGGCAATCTCCCTCAAACACAGAGCCGTCCAGGCCACCCATAGAATGCCATTGTTCGCGAAACGGTGCGAGGGGATTCCCGGCAACGCTGGACCGCGACAGTCCACCTTTGGCGGATCGGTCCGGCGCGCAACGCCCGCGATTGTCGCGCCCATCCACATTGGGCAGGGTATAATATACAGAGAGGCGTGGTGTACCGGGCTCGTGACTGTTGGTCGAGACGCCGTTCGGGCGAACGAGGTCGCTTATGTTGTTGGCGGTGGTCCTGCCCACTGGGCTAACTTATGGGCGAGGATACTCGTCATTTCGGAGACGATCAATGATACACAAGCGGAAGCTCTGGCAGAGGCTCGGATGCGTAGTGATGGCGGCACCGCTTCTCTGCGCGCGAGGTTTCGGGGCTGGTCAGCCCCCATGGATGGATGACCGAGTAATGCGCGCGGATACTATTCTGATCGGGCAGACGACTAAGGTGGAGCAGGAAGAGGTGCGCCCGGGAATGCCCGCTACGACCTACACATTCCAGGTCGAGCAGGTTCTCAAAGGCAAGCTCTACAAGGCGGGGGACACCATCGTCAAGCGTTTTGGGCCCAACCTGGGCTTATGTTATTACATGCCTCTTCCCTGGGAGGGGCAGGGCCCACACGTTGTGTTTGCCAGGAAGGACGAGGAGGGGCAGACGAGTTTCGACAACGCGGCTGCGGTCGACGAGGTCGATCTTGAGCGTATCACCAGGATGATACAAGTTCTTGATGATCCGCCGAAATACATGGGCTCGGACAAGGAGGTCGATGTTGCGGTGGTGCTGAACTGGTTGGCTCGTACATTCATCGTCCACGATCCTGACCGGTTGGCCCCACCGCGAGCCGATTGGACACGATGTGAGAAACCCGAGCAAGACACCGTCCTCCGGTATCTCCTCAAACACGCCGCCAACGACGACGTGGAGGTATCCATTAAGGCTCTTGGGGTCCTGGCCGGCATCTATCCAGCGGAGGCGTATGACGCGTTCGTCACGGCGCTGGAGTCGGATGACGATGCGAAGATCTGCCTTGGGGCGAAAGGTTTGACCCGGCTTGCGGATAACCGGGCCGTACCGCTTCTCATCGATCGTTTAGATCGATTCCGTGCTGACGAAGAAGATCGACAGCGCCGGCTCGAACGAGGCGAGAATGTTCAGACCAGGCCGCGGCAGCAACGGAGTTCGGGACGGTTTCCGTCTTATTGGGAGCCCGAACATTCCCTGCTCAGCGCAATTCCGAGCTTCAATGACTCACGTGTGACCGACTTCCAACTGCACCTTCTTGACATATGTCCCACCGCTCCGAGATCCTGTTTTCGCTTGCTGG
>CAZJTP010000088.1:0-16827 GCA_964548955.1 uncultured Phycisphaeraceae bacterium | reverse complement strand
TGCCACACTTCTTGGGATAGGCTCTTATTCAAAACGCAGGGCTTCGACCGGATCGAGGCGGGCGGCGCGGACGGCCGGGTAAATGCCGCTGATGATGCCGACGACGGCGGCCATGATCATGGCGATCACGATGATTATCGGCGGGGTGAAAGTCTTGAGCACCTGGGTGTACTCGCTGAGGAAGTTGGCGATGGCCCAGCCGCATAGCACGCCGAGGACGCCGCCCAGCACGCTGACGATGCTGGCCTCGATCAGAAACTGTTTAAGGATGTCGAACCGCCGGGCTCCGACCGCGATGCGAACGCCGATCTCGCGGGTCCGTTCCGTGACCGACACCAGCATGATGTTCATGATGCCGATCGCACCGACCACGATCGAAATCCCCGCGATGCTGTAGAGCACGACGGCGAAGATGACCGCGATCTGGGCGAACTGCTGTTTGAACTGCTCCTGAGTGAAGACCGTAAAGTCATCGTCATCGCCGGCTCGGATGTGGTGAGATGCCCGCAGGGTCTTCTTCACACGCTCGACGCACACCGGCAAACTCCTCGCGTCAACACACTGAGCGACCATCATGGTTAGATACCGCTGCCCGAACATCCGGCCCATCGCCGTCGTGAGGGGGATGATGACCTGATTATCTACTTCCATGAATCCCAGCGTCCCGCGCTCCTCCATCACGCCCACGACGATGAAGGTCTTCCCGTTGATCTTGATACTCTTCCCGACGGAAGGCAGTGCGCCGAATAGGTCCCGGGCCACCTTGTACCCCAATACACAGACCATGCTGTTGCCGGCGACGTCCTGTCGAGTAATGAACCGGCCGTTCGCGATATTGTAACTGTTGATTACGGCATACGCGTCGGTTGTCCCCAGGACGGAGGCAACCGTGTTCCTCTCCCGGTACTTGATCTGACCGCCGCCCTGGAACTGCGGCGCCGTGGCGATGATGAGGTCCTCGTTCTCACGCTCGATCGACCTGGCGTCCTCGGGCAGCAGCGAGCTGACCTGCGTGACGCGATGCCGCCGGCGCTCGCTCCCATTGAACACGAGCACCTGGTCGGCGCCGAGGCTTTCGAACCGGTCGAGAATGTCGCGCTGAGCCCCTTCCAGGATGGACACAGCCGCCACCACCGCGCCAACGCCGATGATGACACCCAACGTCGCCAGCAATGAACGGAGAAGATTCTGGCGAAGGCCTCGAAGCGCCATCAGGACGAGTCTTACATGAAACATCGTGTCGTCCTCAATTGCGTCGGCACCACCGCAACAACTCCATTTGCTTGTGCGACCGACTTTCCAGTCGGTCATTTGACAGGCTGGAAAGCCGGTCCCACATACGTTCAGGCTCCGGACGCGAGTCTCGCTGACGGTGACTGCGTCGACGCCGCAGGCTCCTCACGTGCCATTCGCTCGTGGGCGTTCCTGGTAAGCGCGAGTACTTCGACTCGCCGATTCTCATCCACAACGGCGTCTTCGACGATGCGCCCGTCCCTCATGTGGATCATTCGGTCCGCCTGAACGGCGATATCCATTTCGTGTGTGACCAGCACGACCGTAATGCCGCCGGCGCGCAGCTCGTGGAACGTCTTTATAATCTGCTCGCTCGTCCACGAGTCGAGATTGCCGGTCGGCTCGTCCGCCAGGAGCAGGCTGGGGTTATTGACAATCGCACGGGCGATGGCGACGCGCTGGCACTCCCCTCCAGACATCTCGCTTGGTTTATGAGAGGCCCGCGGTCCCAGGCCGACACGCTCCAACGCCTTTCGGGCCGTTTTCCTGGAAAACGACCGGCGTGTGTACATCAGCGGCACGCACACGTTGTCCAGCGCGGTCGTCCGGTTGATAAGGTTAAACGTTTGAAAGACGAACCCGACGTGTTGATTGCGGATCTGCGCGAGCTGTCTTTCGTTCATCGCGCTGACCATCCGCCCCTGAAACTCGACCGCGCCGGAGGTGGGCCGATCGAGGCAGCCAATAATGTGCATGAGTGTGCTCTTCCCGCTGCCCGACGCCCCTGTGATACTGAGGAACTCCCCCTCCTCGATCGTAAGATCAACCCCGCCCAGGGCGAGCACGACCGACTCGCCCATGCGGTACTCTTTGCGGAGTTGAACGGTTCGTATCATCAGCTTCGTGTACCTGGGAGTATCCCAGTGCCAGTGCCTACCCAAGTCCTGTGTTAATCGCGATCGCGATCCCGGTCCCGCTTGGCCGGCAACCGGGTGTAGACGATCATCCCCTCGTCAAGACCCTCGCGAACCTCGGAGTAGTTGCCATTGTCCAGTCCGAACTTACAGGCGATAAACTCGGTCGGCCTCTCGTCCGGCGACACCGCCTCTTTCGGCACGTAGACACCAAGCTTGCCGCCCGCCCCTTCGCGAATCGCTTCGTTCGGGCAGAGCACGACGTTCTCGACATGCTCCGACGTAAAGCTCACATCAGCCCGCATACCGGGCAGCAATTGATCCTTGTTTTCACTGACAATCACGACGTCGACCAGGTACGTTACAACGCCGCTGAGTTTGGTCGGCTCGGGATAGATTCGCTCGATAATCCCTATGAACTCCTCGTCACGGAACGACTCCACCGTGATGACCGGGAGGTGCTCCCGCGTTTCGGCTTCGGCGCGAAGGTTCTGTGGCACCTGCGCAGACTCGGGGTGACCGGGTTTTGCCCACTCCGGTGCGATCGCCAGGACCCGACCGATGTCAGCCTCATCCACCTCCGCCCGAACGAGTAGCTTGTCCATATCGAGCACAACGGCCAGCATGGTACCGCCGGTGATTGTTCTCATTCCGCCCTGAATCACTTCGCCGATCTGCGTGTAAAGGTCGGCCATGATTCCATCGATAGGTGCGGCGATGTCGGTTTCGGACAGGCGTTTCTCGGCGTCGCCGAGGTTGGTCAAACAGGTTTCGTGGGCGGCCTCGGCTTGTTTGACCAGTTGCTCCGCGCGCGGGACCGACAGCTTTGCTTTCTCCAAAGTGGCATTGGCGCTCGCGAGTCGAGCTAGATCATTCTCATAAGCGCTGACGCGCTGGATCTGCTCCTCTGTGTGGTAAAGATCCGGATTCTCTTTGATCCTTTCGGCGCGATACTTTGAAAGCTTAAGCGATGCCTTTATCTGCTCAACGGCTGCTTTCGCGCTTGCAAGATCGGCGGTTCGCGCCTGCTCCAGATTGAGCCGTGTCTCTTCCAACCGAGCGCTCGCAGCGTCGACATCCAGCTTGGCCCGATCGACGATCCGTTGCTCGTCGTCGGGCTGCAGCCGGATCAAAAAATCGCTACGGGTGACACGGTCGCCAGGCTGCTTGGTGATCTCGATCACTTCACCACTGGCCTCGGCCTTGATCACGACGCGTCGGGCGGGACGGACTTCGCCCGTCGCATTGATCGGTAACGTCAGGTCCCCCCGCGTGAGCTTCTCCGTCTTGCCTTCCAGGCCTTCGAGGGAAAGACGCAACTTGCTGGAGGCGGCGATGTACCCCACGACAACGACACCCACCAACAGGATCGCGATGATGGCGTTTTTCATGACTGTGCATCCGGATCAGTTGATACTTCCCAGGGTCAATTCGAGCCGTTTCGCGCGAGCGAGGGGGTTGCGGACCGTCACACGCACATCCTTCGGGACAACCAACGCCGCAAACCCGCCCGCCCCAACAGCCCGAGCGACACGGCGTGTCACTGCGCGACCGACGAAGGCGTGTACTCCAATCCAAAGAACTCCGCAACCGCCTTGTTCGTAATCTTTCCGTGCTCCATCTCGATGCCGCGTGCCAATCCGGGATCGTCCCGGCACGCAGCCTGATAACCCAAGTCCGCCAGTTTCAGCGCGTAAGGCAACGTCGCATTCGTCAGGGCGAAGGTCGACGTTCGGCCAACCGCACCGGGCATGTTCGCCACGCCGTAGTGCACGATGTTGTTGACGATGTACGTCGGTTCATCATGCGTCGTCGGGTGGATTGTCTCGCAGCACCCGCCCTGATCCACACCAACATCAACGATCACCGCGCCGGGCTTCATCGTTGACAACACGTCCCGCGTGATCAAAACGGGGCAGCGCGCACCGGGAATCAGAACCGCCCCGATCACCAGATCCGCCGCAGCGAGGTACTTCTGTAACATGAGCCGGTCACTGTAGACCGTCCGCACGTTCGCCGGCATCACGTCATTGAGATACCGCAGCCGGTCGAGGTTGATGTCCATGATTGTCACGCTCGCACCGAGTCCGGCCGCCACCTTGGCTGCGCTCGTCCCGACGATGCCACCGCCGATAATAAGCACCTCGGCCGGCTCCACACCGGGCACCCCGCCGAGCAGAATGCCGCGACCCATCGTGGGACGTTCGAGGAATTTCGCGCCTTCCTGGATGCTCATCTTCCCGGCGACCTCACTCATCGGCGTCAGCAGGGGCAGGCGCCCTTCGTCGTCGACGATGGTCTCATACGCGATCGCAACGGAGCCGGTTTTCATGACGCCTTCGGTCAGCTCGCGGTCGGCTGCGAAATGGAAGAACGTGAACATCACCTGCTCCTTGCGCATCATGGCGCGTTCCGGGGCGAGCGGCTCCTTTACCTTTATTATCAGATCAGCCTTGGAGAACACCTCCTTCGCCGTGTCGACGATCACGGCTCCGACTTCCTTGTATTCGTCGTTTATAATGCCGGACCCGATACCGGCATCCGTCTGCACCCAGACGGTGTGCCCGAGCCGCACCAACTCGTCCGCACCCACCGGCGTCAGGCTGACGCGATACTCATGTGTCTTCGTCTCTCTCGGAATACCAACAATCATTTCGGCCTTTCTCCGCAAAGCAGACCAAACGTAACCAATTAACGATTGTCGATTGCGGATTGTGGATTGTCAAATCGGCCGCTCAATCCACAATCCGCAATTTGATCCTTGATTCGCCGCGCGGGCGTGCGCCCGCAGTTGCTCGCTCTGCGAGCGGCGGTGTGTCAAGGGCAAGGTCCGCAATCGACGAGATGCAGACTCCTTCTTGGTCAATGACCACCCGCACCGCTCCGACATCGGCCGTGTTGTACAGTGGTATAGTGCCGACGACCGCCTGCAATCCGTTGAAGGTCTCTTCCATGCGTTCGTGGCTGGACCGGATCACAACCCTTGCGCCCACCGCGTCTACAAACGCCTTGGAACTTGACCGGACACTCCCATGGTGCGGCAGGACCAGCACGTCCGCCCGGAGGTCACCTCTGTCGAGCAATGCCCGCTGGGCGTAATCCTCGATGTCACCCGTCAGCAGGATCGAATGACCGGTATACGTCAGTCGCAGGACCGTCGATGTGTCGTTGGTCGAACATGCTTCATCGAAGTCGCTCAGCGGCGAGAGTAGCTCGAACGTAACTCCTCCACGCTCCCATCGGGGCATAGATGGGTCGAGTGTTTCCATCGGATGCCCACGCTCAGCGAGCAGGTCGAGCAAGTGTTGGCTTGGTGATCGTGGCCGGCTCCGCGGCTTGAAATGTTCGTTGACGACAATCAGTCCCACATCAATCTCGTCCAGTATGCTTGGCAGGCCGGAGAAGTGATCGAGGTTAGGGTGACTCAGATGCACCCGATCAATATGCGTGATGCCGCGATGACGAAGGAACGGCACAACCGTATTACGCCCAATGTCGTAGGGACCCATGGTGCCGACGTCGTATAGCATCGTCCGCCCGTCCGGAAGCTCCATCACCGTCGCCGACCCCGCTCCGACCGACAAGACCGTGACGACGAGACGACCCGAAGTCCGCCCGGACCAGTGCCACACACAGGCACTTACGAGCAACAACACGAACGCGAGCCCGCATCCGCTCTTTAGCCGTTGTCGTCCTGTGGGAACCTCCCGCAACGGCTCATTACGAAACTCGTGGGGTGTCCGTCGAAAACCCAACGCGAATAGAACAAGGAACACGTAGTAAACAGTGACGAGCCACCACGGCGGAACTGCGATCGTCAATGAAGCGCCGGGAAGTGATGAAAGTCGCTCCACGATCCATATGAGGAATTGGTCGGCTGGAGTGAGAACCTTCGCGATGACAAGACCAAGCACCGGGAAACCTCCCGATACCAGAATCTTGATAAGCCCAAGGATCATCACGACATACACCAGGGGAAACACAATAACGGAACTGATTGGTGACCACGGCTGAACGCGGTTGAAGTGCGAGGCCACGACCGGCATGCCCGCAAGCCAGGCGCCGAGCGATACCGCCGCGAACCCCACCAACACCCAGCGTGTGGCGCGATTCAGACGCCGGCGAAGCGAGCCTATGGCACGGTTTACATCGTCTGCCATCTGCCGATCCTGCTCGGCGAACGGTCGTTTGAAGATCATGCGTTCAATCAGATTTCGTAGATCACGCAACGCCTGAAGGATCGCCGGCGTGAGGTAGGAGACTCCCAAAACAGCCACGAACGAAAGCTGGAAACCCACGTCGAACACCGCACCCGGATCACATAGGAGCAGCACGACCGCGGCTGCGGAAATCCAGTTCAAACGCGATCGTGGTCGTCTCAGAAGCAGCGATGCGCTGAAAAGCAGGGCGATAACGGTTGCGCGTAGGATGGGCGGCCTCGGCTCCGCAATCAACGCGTACGCGCAAACCGTGAATATCATCAACCACGCACACTGACGCCTGCTGCGCCGAAGCACGCGACCGACGAACCAGACGAACGAGCAGACCACCAGCACGTGCGTCCCGCTCACGGCTAGGAAGTGGATCACCCCGGCTTGGATGAACACGTCGTTGAGTCGGCGATCGAGACGTGACCGGTGACCAAGCACCATGGCCTCAAGCAGGCTCGCCTCCTCATCCGCGCCGGTGGCCAGATCGTCGGTGAGCATGCCGCGAACGGTGGTACGCAGCCAGGTGACAAAGTCATGTCCCTGCGTCGGCGGGCCCGTGTCGAGACGCTGGACGTTCTCACGGTGGTTGCAGCGCATCTGCGCGACAACGCCTTGCCGTTGGTAGAACGCCGCCCAGTCGAATGAGCCCGGATTGCGCGGCGGGTGCAATTGGTACAACCAGCCGAATACTTCGACTCGTTCGTTCTCGCACAGATCGAGGATGGCCTCACGGACGGTGACGCGAATCCGCCCGGTGACGGGAATGTCGCTGTCCGTCCCTTCGATCGATTCAGTGTCGAGAAGAAACACGGCTCGCTCAGACCCATAGGTCCAGCGTTGAAACGGGTTCGTCGGCGGACCGAGCAGTCGCGGCTCGGAGACGACGACGCCGCGAATCCGGGCAATTCGTTTGTGTTCACCGATGTGCCGCTCGATGCTGGATGGGGGTATCATTCGTACCGCATGGATGTGAAGGACACCGCCCAAACAGCCGGAGACAATGAAGATCAACAGCGGACCGATCGACACCCGCACGCGACGGATCAAAACGCCGACGCTGAGAAGCACAAAAGGGATCAGATAGATGTAGACGCCAAGCTCAACACGCCTGTCGAGGACGATCCCGGCGATCAGACCCGCCGCCACCGGAAACAGCGGCGAAACACGCATGATCGTGCGAGAGACATCGTGCATCCCGTCCAGCATGACCGGTCTCGCCTGAGTGGATAGCACCAGGTATAAGCCTTCACGACCCGGCGGCGGTTCTCGTCGAACCGGCAAAGATCATCTTTGCCATCCGCTCGGTACGTCATTGTGTGCGAAGATCGGTGTGAAATGTCAAGCGATTGCTTGATCCCGCCAGCGTTGCCTCACAATCCCGCCTGAGCGATAATCCACTCGGAAACACCGAAACATCGAAATGTCAATATAGCGAATACCCTACCGTCTTGACTTTTTCGCGTTTCGACTTTGTGACGTTTTATGTCCACCTGCTTCAACCTTTGGCTCGTCGTCGCCGGTTTGATCGGCCTGGTCTGGCTCATTCGATACGCCAGCACCGGGCGGATACTGCGCAAACGCTGTATCCTCAGCTCCCGCTCCTACCCCGGCCCACCGGTATCGGCCGGGCAACAGAAACAGAAAGTCTCCGTCATCGTTGCCGCCAAGGATGAGGAGGACAACATCGAGACCTGCGTGCGCGGCCTCATGGACCAGGACTATCCGAACTACGAGCTGATCGTGGTCGACGACCGCAGCCGTGACCGTACGCCGGCTATTCTGCGCCGACTTGAGCAGGAGGCCGCCTCCTGCAAAAAGCACGTTCGTGTCATTACCGTCAAGACGTTGCGCGACGGATGGTTTGGGAAAAACAACGCGATGCGCGAGGGTGTGGCCGCCGCCGGCGGCAACTGGCTGCTGTTCACCGACGCCGATTGCCGACAGACCTCGTGCAAGACGGTATCGATGGCCATGCGCGAGGCGACCGCCTACGAGGCCGACTTCCTGTCCGTCACGCCCGTGCTCGAAACACACGCCGTATGGGAGCGGATCATTCAACCCGTCTGCTCCGCCGCCCTGATGATCTGGTTCCTGCCGCATCGGGTGAACAAACCCAAGCGCAATACCGCATACGCCAACGGGGCGTTCATGCTCATGCGGCGGAGCTGCTATGACGCAATCGGCGGGCATGAACGTGTGCGCACCGAGGTCAACGAGGACGTTCACATGGCCCGGCTGGCCAAACGGATGGGGCTTCGCCTGCGCGTTGTGGAGAACGAAGACCTTTACCAGACGCGGATGTACGACTCGCCGCGTGCAGCCTGGCGAGGGTGGAGCCGTATCTTCTACGGTTGCCTCATGTCGCTGCCCCGCTTGCTTGTTGCCGTGTTACTGTTGGTTGTGCTGTCCATCGTGCCGTGGGTGAGCCTGATTGTTGCACTCGTGGGTTTGTTCGGTGCGGAGACCGGTGGCGAGCCGTGGGCGTTGGCTGTGTGTGTCTGGCTGGTCGTGATCGCTCTGATGCAGTTGGTCACATGGCGGGTGTATGTAATTCTGCGCGCAGGTCCTGCCTGGTCGTTGACCTATGTGCTTGGGGCGTTCGTCACGCTGGGCATGCTGATCAACGCCATGTTCAAGGTCGTTGGCATAAGGTCGACCACCTGGCGGGGTACGACCTATCGAGGCCGCCGGATCGACGAGCGAGATACCGAAACACCCCATTCCGACAAACTGCCGGCAGAGCCGACCGAACGCCCAGTGCGTAGTACGTAAGTCGGGATTCGCAGACCCGACAGATGATCTCGCCGGGTGCCATTCCCAAGCCAAAGGCGCGGGTATATTCTGTTACTGGGCCGAGAATCCTTTCTCGACCCATTCGTGCGAGAAAGGATTCTCGCACGAGCGTTTCACGGCCATGCGAGCGTGGACCATGCCACCCGACCGCACGCGCCTGGGACAACCGATGACGATGCGCCCGATTCTCTACACTGCACGGAGCGTAGCACCTATAACCAGCGCCACAAGGCGCGCTATTTAGCGGACAGAGGAATCAGCATGAATTCTCAACGATCGATATTACTGAGCATTCTTTTCAGCGCGGCGTGCTTCGCCGTCGTGCCCGCGGCGGCAGACGACGTACCTCTTGGCCTGAGCCTGCGGGTTCGGACACAGGAGGCCATCGATAAGGCCCTTCGATTTCTTGTCGCCACTCAACGCCCCGACGGTGGCTGGGAGGCCTTCGAGCGGTCGCACCCGGCCATCACCGCGCTTGCGGTCAAATGTCTGGTTCAGGACGACGACTATGGGCCCAAGCACCCGGCCGCCAAACGCGGGCTCGAGTTCATCCTCCGCTACATACAGCCCGATGGCGGTGTCTACGTCCCCGGCGAGGGCATGCACAATTATCACAACAGCGTCGCCATAATGGCGCTGTCCGCGACTAAAGACCCCGCCCACACGAAGACCATCCAAAACGCACAACAATTCCTAAAGAAGCTGCAGTGGGACGGCGGCGAGGGGTATGAAACGTCGAGCCCGTTCTACGGGGGGCAGGGTTACGGTCAGCACAAACGCCCGGACCTGTCCAACACACAGCTCATGCTCGAGGCCCTTCGCCAGAGTGATCTGTCCCCTGACGACCCGGTGTATCAAAAGGCGATGGTATTCGTGTCGCGATGCCAGATGGTCGGCGCGACCAACGACCAACCGTTCGCCGATGGCAGTGACGACGGCGGATTCGTATACACGCCGGTCAGCGGTGGCGAATCGAAGGCCGGCACGCATGTTGTCGATGGGAAACCTCGCCTGCGCAGCTATGGCTCGATGACCTATGCGGGCTTTAAGAGCATGCTATATGCCAGGGTGGACCGTGACGATGCGCGGGTACAGCGGGCGGTTGATTGGATCCGCCGCCACTACACGCTCGATCACAATCCCAACATGCCGCACGCCCAATCCAAACAGGGTTTGTACTATTACTATCATGTATTCGCGCGGGCCATGCATGCCTGGGGCGAGGAGACCGTCCGCGATGCCGGCGGGATTCCTCACGGCTGGCGGGCCGAACTGTGCGAAAAGCTGCTCTCTCTCCAACGCGACGACGGGAGCTGGGTCAACGAGGAGGATCGTTGGTACGAGGGAAATCCACACCTTGTCACCGCCTATGCGGTGTTGGCCCTGCAAACGGCGCTGCCCTCTGACAACGGTTGATCGATGCGATCCCTTGTGAACCGCGAGAATCAAGGGTAAAAGTCGAGACGTCGAAAAGTCAAAACATCGAAATAGCGCAGGGGCACAGATTCACTGTCTTCACGTTTTGACGTTTCGGCATCGTGAGGGTTTGTAAATGCCGCCCGAAAATGACGCAAGTGCCGATCGATCCGACGCCGCAGCGTCGTCCAACGACTTGCCGGCCATCGAGGACGCCTATGCGCCCGACGAATCATCCGAGCAGGTGGTGGCCGATGATGATCCGCAGTTGCTTAACGCGACCACACGGATTTTGGAGGGCGCTGCGGATCAATCCGACGCCGACGATGAGCTCATACCGACACCCGCGACAAGCGCGGCGATCGATACGGACGACACATCGGATACCGGCGGCGTTGCGGGTGAGCCTGAAGCACGCGCTGAAACCACTGAAGCACCCAAGCCGCCGAAGTGGGACAGCGAGATGTCAGCCCACAAGATCGTCGTCGAGCTCAAGCGGATCGAAACTGAAGTCCGTCAACTACTCGAGGGACGCGACTCCAAGCGAAAGCGAAAACTCGGTGGAACCCGGCGATGGCAGGAACTTACCGACGACATCATCACGTGGCGATACGCCGGCCGGATTGACGAAACGACGCTCCGCCGCTTGCAGGACCTGGTGACCAGGCGCCACTACCTCTTCCAGCGTTTGCGCTTCCTAGCCGGTACCCGCCCGACATGGAACACGTAGCCGGCAACGTGAACCGCAGCCGAATCCTGTCCGGTCGCGTTGATGCTTAGTTGGGTGCCATGGGTCAGCGAAGCTGATCCGTGCAGTGCACAGGGTGCCATGTTTTGCCTGGATGTGCTCAGCGAGGCAATCGACGTGTAGCCGTGAAAGGTCTCAAACACGACGCTGGACGTATGCGGACGTTGCCACCGGGCTTGATCCCGTCCGACCGAACCACTATGATGCAATGTCAGAAGAAAAGAGGGGGCGCTCAAGGTCCGCATATACCATCTGCCAAGCCGATTGGGAGGGATTCGTCGCCGCACCAGTAACCAATGGGAGCCGTTTACACAGCACCGAAGGCCGGACCTGTGAGTTGCGAGCGGTGGCCAGCTCGGGCACGCCGTTTGTCAACGGCGGCGCGGGCAAGCGCGATTAGGAGACTGTTGGGGGGGAGCTAAATGTTGAACATCGATCGATTACGGGTTTTGTTTTGCGCGTTGGCGCTGGGCGCGATGGTGCTTTCTTCGGCCCACGGCGCTGTTCCGACGCCCGATCAAGCATGGCGGCCCGATGCCGTAGGCGGCTACGCCTCCACACGCATCATCGTGAGGTTCACACCCGGAATGATCGATGCCCCACTTGGGAAAGAGGTTCGCTCGTACAAGGCGAGTGGTTTCGAGGCACGAGCCGTGTTGCTTAAAGCCCCGCCGGCCCGAGCAAACGCCGCCCTGACAGCGGAATGGCACCGTTGGGACGTTGCGGGGATGCGCCCCGTTTACCCGCATCCGTTCGGTGATCCGGACGTCGCCGCACACTATGGTCTGGACCGCACCTTCGTCTTGGAGGTGCCCGCCGGCACTGACACCCCGGCGATGGCAGCCGCGTTTGCGGCCCTCGATGATCAGATCGAAGTCGTGGAGCTCGATGGAATCGGAACCGTCGCGGAGCTTATCCCCAATGATTCCGGTTTCTGGCGGCAATACGGAATGCACAACACTGGGCAGCCGTCGTATCCGGGGCAGCCGGGCGGTCTTGACGACGCGGATATTGACGCACCGGAAGCGTGGGAGCTGCATACCGGCGACGTGGGCACCGTGACCGTGGCCATCGTTGACACCGGCGTCACACCGCACACCGAGTTCCAGGATCGGATGGTTGCGGGCATCAACACTACGAACAACTCGGCTGTCGGAACTGTGGACGGATGTCCTCACGGCACCCACGTGGCCGGCATCGTTGCGGCAACGGGTAACAACGCCGTAGGTGTCGCCGGTGTGACATGGGGCGCCTCCATCATGCCCGTGCGCGTTTTCGACGGGTGTTCGGGCAACGAGACCGATACTTCCGAAGGCATCATTTGGGCCGTCGATAACTATGCCAATGTCATCAACATCAGCCTGCAGTTTTACTCTGGGGGACCGACGTTTAAAGACGCGATCAACTACGCCTATGATCACGGCGTCCTGGTTGTTAGTGTCGCCGGCAATGACCGAGGTGCCGTAGTTGCTTACCCCGGCCGGTTCGACAAATGTATGGCTGTTAGCGCCACAACCGATGACGACGAGCTTGCGACGCTTTCCAACACCGGTTTGTGGAGCAGCAACTATGGAGACGAAATCGACGTATGTGCCCCTGGCAATAAGATCTGGTCCACCTGGACGACGAACTACCTCTACCTGAGCGGTACATCGATGGCCGCGCCGCACGTCACCGGTCTTGCAGCCCTACTGAAATCCTACGTGCCGCAGCTCACACACGACGAGATTTGGACGATCATCTGCGAAACCGCCGACGACCTCGGCCCGGAAGGGTGGGACGACTACTACGGCCACGGGCGGATCAACGCTTACCAGGCCCTGCTTGCGGCCGGACCGAACCGAATCATCGCCAGTTACCCGCCCGATGGGGCGATTGACGCCCGGCAGCCTTCGGAGCTTGACGGCTCGAATCCGACCGGCTGGCAGTCAATCGACCTGACCTTCGCTGGTGACCTCTCCCTACTACCTGGGTTGGTGGCCGATGATTTTGCTGTCACCCAGGAAGGCGGTGTCGAACCGGTCCCGACCGTCGTGGAGGTCCTCCCGGTGGAGGGTGAGGACCGCGTGGTCAGAGTCACCTTGGATCGAGCGATTTCGGTGCGGGCCTGGACGACGATTACCCACACTGAAAGCGACACCTCGGTGTGTCTCGGCTACCTACCGGGCGACGTGAACGCCGACCAAACCAGCGTCCCGGCTGATATCCTCCGCGTCATTGATGCCCTCAACGGGATCATCGACCTGCCGATCTGGTCGACCGATGTGGATCGTTCCGGCGAGGCGGGTCCGCCCGACATCCTCCGCGAAATCGACCTGCTCAACGGTGCCGACGCGTACGACACCTTCCTCGGCGCGACCCTGCCGTAGTGTGCTTCGACGTATGTAGGACAGGCTTTCCGGCCTGTCGGCTTTCTCGACCGACCGACTGGAAAGTTGGTCCCAAAATGTGTACAAATCATGCTGGTAAGTACACGGACCGTGCTGCTTAGCGACTCGTGGTGCGGTCCCGCGAGCAACATAAGACATCCCGACCTTGTGGAAGGAATGAACCGATGCTGCCTCCCTTTGTTCCGGAACCGTATGTGGATTTTGGCCAGGACGAACCGCGGTCGAAGATGCTCGCCGCCCTGAAGAAAGTTGAGAGCGAGCTTGGTAAGACCTATCCGCTTTGGATCGACGGTCAGACGGTGACGCCGGGTCAGACGTTCGACTCTGTCAGCCCCACGGACCCGGAGCGCGTCGTGGGCACCGTCGCCAAGGCGAACACCGACCTGGCGGATAAGGCCGTTCGATCCGCGGCCGAGGCGTTCAAGGAATGGTCCCGATGGGACCCGGACGCCCGTGCCCGCATCCTCATCAAGAGCTCATACATCATGCGGCGGCGGGTCTATGAGCTTGCAGCCTGGCAGTGCTACGAGGAAAGCAAAAGCTGGATCGAAGCCTATGCCGACGTGTGCGAAGCGATCGACTTTTTGGATTTCTACGGCCGCGAGATGATGCGCCTGGCCGGTTCGCAACCGGTGACGCCGTTTCCCGGTGAGGAGAACGACTTTCGCTACATCCCGCTGGGCGTCGGCGTGGTCATACCGCCGTGGAACTTCCCGCTGGCCATCTGTGCCGGCATGACGACGGCTGCACTTGTGACGGGCAATGCGGTCGTGCTCAAGCCGGCCAGCACCGCACCGATTGTGGCGGCGAAGTTCGTCGAAATCCTGCACGAGGCGGGCCTGCCGAAGAACGTTCTGAACTACCTGCCCGGCCCCGGCAGCACAGCCGGCGACGCCCTCGTGTGCCACCCCCTGACACGGTTCATTTCATTCACCGGCTCGCTCGAGGTCGGCACCGGTATTTTCGAGAAGGCTGCCAAGGTCCAGCCCGGGCAGATCTGGCTCAAGCGTACCGTGCTCGAAATGGGCGGCAAGGACTGCATAGTGGTCGACGAAACGGCCGACGTCGACGCCGCAGCCGATGGCGTGGTCACGTCGGCGTTCGGGTTCCAGGGGCAAAAGTGCTCCGCGTGCAGCCGGCTCATCGCTCACCAGGACATCCACGACGACCTGCTCGACAGGGTGGTGGCACGGGCCCGCGAGCTGACCATCGGCGACACTGTGGCGCCAGATAACTTCTATATGGGTGCCGTCATCGACAAGCCCGCTTACAACAAGATCAATGAATACATCAAGATCGGACAGGGCGAGGGCCGCACCGTCCTTAGCGGCGGAAACGTCCCAGGCAAGGGATACTTCGTCCCGCCGACGATCATCGCCGACATCGCCCCGGGCGCACGGATCGCACAGGAGGAGATATTCGGGCCGGTTCTCGCGGTGGTCAAGTTCAAGGACTTCGACGAAGGGCTGGCGATCGCCAACGGCACGGAGTACGGCCTGACCAGCGCACTGTACTCCAACGACCGGCTGCGGCTGGAACGCGCCCGGCATGAGTTCCACGTGGGTAATCTTTATCTCAACCGCAAGTGCACCGGGGCGCTGGTCGACGTGCAGCCGTTCGGCGGGTTCAATATGTCCGGCACCGATTCCAAAGCCGGCGGACGAGACTATCTACAACTGTTCCTCCAGGGCAAGAGCATCGCGGAACGATGGTAGCGTAAAAGGCATAATGTCGAAAAGTCTAAAAGTCGAAACAGCAGAACTGGAACGGCCGCAACGTAGCGACGTTTCAATGTCTCCTATCCGTCCACCTTGGGTCTTGGTACGGTCCTTCATCTTGTTTTGACGTTTCGACGTTTCGACGTTTTCTGTCATGACTTGGCTTCAGGACATTGTGGGGGACTTCCTCTTACCCGAGATGGAGTACGTGGTTCGCATCGTCGTCGCGGTCATACTCGGCGGATTGATCGGGTTTGAGCGTGAGCTGCGCGACAAGCCGGCCGGTCTGCGAACCATCATGCTCATCTGTCTTGGCGCGTGCATCTTCACGATAGTGTCCGAGGTCGTGGGCGGGCCCGACTGGAACACCACACGCATCGCCGCCCAGATCGTCACCGGCATCGGCTTCCTCGGCGCCGGTGCGATCATCCGCGACCATCAGGCGGTCTTCGGCCTCACAACAGCGGCCACCATCTGGGCCGTCGCTGCCATCGGCATGACGGCCGGCTTCGGCTTATTGGTGTTAGCCACGTTCGGAACCCTTGTCATCCTTGTAGCCCTGCTCATCTTCAACTACATCGAGCACTGGGTCGGTGAGCGCCGCGATATTCAGGATTACCATATCATCACCACGAATGCCGATGACACGCTCGACCGCGTCAAAATCCTTTTTGGAGACTCCGGGCTGACCACCCGCAAGCTCTCGTATCACGAGGAAGGATCATCATTGGTCTTCCATTTAATCGCCATGGGCTCAAAGGCAAACCACGAACGATTGCGCGCCCACTTTGCCCGCTCCGATGAATACGCCCTTCGACATTCGTAACGTTCGCACCGCGCAAGAGCCAACCGGCGCGGGCGTTCCTCGCTTTTGTATTGCGGCACAACCGCAGATGGCCGGCCCACGTCGTTTCAACGTGGATTGACGATTTCGCACAGTGTGCGTCCCATGCATCGCTGAATTGAATCCTCATCCATGAATGGATGGGCCACCCATCCAGTGTGCTACGTTGTTTGTCCCAATCGGTATCTCGTGTATCATCAGAGAATGGCCAAGAAAGGGATCAAGGTGAAGGAGCTTGCGCGACGGATCGGCGTCATGTCACGCCAGATCATCGCCCGCTGCCGCGTCGAGGGTGTTCCGGTTCAAAACAGCGTCACCAGGCTTACACCGGAAATCGAACGGACCGTGCGCGCCTGGTTCGACACGTCACCGGCGGACGAAGGCAACGCTTCTGCGGACCACCCTTCCAACCGATAGGCGAAAACCCGTACGAACTGCTCGCCTTCTTCCATCGCCCGAATGAACGTGGACATACATCCGGCAGCCGTCGAATATGCCCAACACACAATCGGGTAGGAGGGCGCCTCGCGGCGCCCGTCCTCCCACACCACCGGACGTAC
>CAZJTP010000087.1:0-16986 GCA_964548955.1 uncultured Phycisphaeraceae bacterium | reverse complement strand
GCGGATTGGCACTGGCGGGCAAGCCGCCAGTGGCACCCGGCGCCCGACGGCCAGCGAGGACGCCAGCCGCTACAGAAAGACACGAATTATTCGTACGTGCCACGGAGAATGGCCACACCGGATCGGATGCCTTGAAGCATCCGCGGATTGGTACCCTTCCGGCGTTTTCGCTATGATGCCGGGCGCGAGGTGAATGAGAGCCTCGAACAATACGAGCGTGGCACGGGATTTCAACCCGTGTGAATCCGATGTCACGCGATATTGGGGAGTAAATGATGATTGACCCGCGTATGACGAAATTGGCTGAGCTGTTGGTTAAGTACTCCACGGAACTGAAGCCGGGGGACAAGATTCTGATTGAGGCGATCGACATACCCGTGGAGATGACCTGCGAACTGATCCGTGCCGCACGGACGGCGGGGGCTGATCCGCTCGTGACCCTAAAGAGCAACCGCGTCAACCGCGCGCTTCTGCACCACTGCTCGGAAACCCAGCTCAATCTGATCGCCGACGCCGAGGTCCTTCGGATGAGCAAGATGGACGCCTACATCGGCATGCGCGGCAACCTCAACATCGCCGAAATGTCCGACGTGCCGGATGATGCCCACAAGCTGTATCAGGAGACCGTCTGGAAGCGGGTTCATCTTGAGATTCGGGTTCCGAAGACCCGCTGGGTAGTGCTTCGCTGGCCCCATCCCTCGATGGCCCAGCAGGCCAACACGAGCACGCAGCGATTCGAGGATTTCTACTTCGACGTTTGCACGCTTGACTACGCCAGGATGTCCAAGGCGATGAAGCCGCTCGTCGCCCGCATGGAGAAGGCTGATAAGGTCAAACTTGTGGGGCCGGGCACCGACCTGACTTTCTCCATCAAGGGGATCCCAGTGATACCTTGCGACGGCAAGCTAAACATTCCCGACGGCGAGGTCTTCACCGCCCCGGTACGCGAGAGCGTCAACGGTGTTCTGCAGTACAACGCCCGGACCATCTACCAGGGCATCGTTCATGACAATGTTCGCCTCGAATTCTCCGAGGGGAAGATTGTCAAAGCTACAAGCACCAACACAGAACACCTCAACAAGGTGCTCGACACCGACGAGGGTGCCCGGTACGTCGGGGAGTTTGCGATCGGGCTCAACCCGCACATTACCGAGCCGCTGTTGGACATCCTCTTCGACGAGAAGATTGCCGGATCCTTCCACTTCACGCCGGGAAACGCCTACAGTGAAGCCGACAACGGCAATAAAAGCACCGTCCATTGGGACCTCGTGTGCCTCCAAGGAGCGGAACGTGGGGGTGGTGAGATATGGTTCGATGGGGAACTGGTCCGCAAGGATGGGCTGTTCGTCGTCGACGACCTGAAACCGCTCAACCCGGAAAATCTGAAAGATTGACGATTAGAGATTGTGGATTGGGGATGGCTTTCTTCCAATCGTCAATCGTCAATCCTACAGGTGTTCAATGAACACGGATTTGCGGCGCATCGTGCGCATGTGCGTACGGATAGCTTCGGCGACGCTCTCCGCTTCGGGAATTCCTTCCACGACAACCTTACGGTCGGTCGCGTCGGTGGACACGATCGCGACCGAGCCGAGGCCGAACACCCGGTCCAGAAAGCTCTTGTTAATTCGCACGTCGTCGACGCGGATCAATTCGGTCTGGTCGACCGTCTGGCTGAGAATGCCCCGCTCGATGAACAGCCGTTGGGACGTCAGCCGGTAGCGGTGATTGATGATCTTCAGGAAGACCCGCCTGACGGCAACCTCGAGCCCGGAAATCACGAAGACCACAGCCACAATCGCGAACCCGCGTTTGAACGTGAGCCATTTGATGTGATGGGCGGCCCAGACAAGCAGCACCGTGAGCACTACATTGGCCATAATCCACATCGCAAGCCAGCCGGCGTAGTGCTTCCAATGCGTGCGACCGACCCAGATTTCGGTCTCAGCCGATGGATCCATCGTGACACCGTCCCCACCGACGTCCTCCGTCGTGTTCGCGGTACCTGCGTTTGTCGGCTCGAAGGGATCGCTGGTGGCGTCGGGCGGTACCGGTTGTGCATCGGGCTGGGTGAAATCTGCGTTGTTCATTCTTGGTTACTCCTTGCGTGTCACATTGTACTGCCATCACGTCCATAATACATCAGCCGCCGGATTGTGCACCCTCGGCAGTCCATCCGGGGCCGGATTTCGACCTGCCCGATCGCCGGGTCTTTTGCCCGCAGAAATCGGCGATCAGCGTCTGAAATGTAAAGATCGGACCTCGCCCAAATTAGCCTTGACACATTCCCTTTGCGGAATAGACTTTGCCGCGCCGTTTGGGAGGTTTACTACGCGGCGGCGTCAATTGTGTGTCAGTGCAGTTGCATTGCGGCCGGCTGTTGCGAACCGCGGCTGAAGATATCGGTGTTTGTTGAGGCGGGAATAACGAGGATGTGGTCTGGAAACCAGGCGGACGGCTGTGATGACACAGCTTTGGTACGTTGTGAGTTCGAGAGTGGTTTCGGTCTTCGCTCCTTCGACGGCGACGTGACGACCGAGGATGATCAGGCACCGGACGCGATGCGGATTACCGCGATCCGTGCGGAGGAAACCGAGGACGACTTCTTTCTGCACGAAGCCGATTACGCGTCCGTGGATCAACTGGCGACTTCGATCCCGGTGGCGGACTCTGACGACTGGGATGATGATGATGACGATGACGACCTCCACGACGACGACGACGACGACGAGGAGGACGACTACTTAGACGACGATGATGACCTGGATGCTGACGACGACATGGACGTCTAATCTCACACGACCCCGACTGGCCCTTCAGTACCGATAATCGATCCTGTCATTGCGCCCTTTTGTCTTGCGGTCCAGGTTCATGCCGGGTGCCTTGACGTTGTCAAGCCGGCATCGCCTTCGACCGATCTTTCGGATATGTCTGAATACTATACAGGACCGGATCGCCGAGCGGACGGGGAGCGCCGTGATCGGCGGAGAACCGTCGCAGATCGGCGGTCTGGAATGGACCGGCGCCGTGGACCGGGCCGGCGGCGGGGTGAAGTCCGCAAGGCCGCCGAGGAGGGCGAGATCACTGGCGAACTCCTCGAATTCATCATGGCCATTGATGAATACAGGCGGATCAACGACCGCCCATTTCCGAGTTGGTCGGAGATCTTCGAAATCATACACTATCTCGGTTACCGGAAGGTTGCTAACCGCGCCGAACACATCAATGTCGCAAGCGGTTCCAATGCGTTGGAGTCACACGCGGGCGCCGCAGCCGCCGAGCGGGCGGATTCATGACCTCATAGAGCTGGTACAGCCTGAGACTGCCGGTTGTCGCAGGAGCGTTGTGCAATTGCGGCGGTGTGTGACGATGATGCCGCCAGGCTGTCGTAGAGCGAGATCAGGTCACGACGAAACCGCGCCAGGCTAAACCGCTCCGAAACAAGCGTGCGGGCGGCCTTGGACATGACCACCCGGCGCCGGGCGTCCGTCGCAATTTGACGCATGGCTCGGGCGAGTAGGTCCGGGCGGCGCGGCGGCACCAACAGGCCTTGACGTTGATCCGTGATGACCTCGGTCACGGCCCCGACGCGTGTGGCCACAACCGGCAGTCCGTACGCGAGAGCTTCCAACAGGGCGATCGGCATGCCCTCGTGGTGGCTG
Organism: uncultured Phycisphaeraceae bacterium; assembly: GCA_964548955.1. Taxonomy (GTDB): domain Bacteria; phylum Planctomycetota; class Phycisphaerae; order UBA1845; family UBA1845. Next base: position 13,324 of record CAZJTP010000087.1, on the reverse strand, counting down.
GGCTGGACGTATGCATCGGCTGCTACAAGCAGGTTCGCCTTCGCCTCGCCGCGTACCTCACCCACGTAGCGGACCAGGTGTTCGAGATTCCGCGAGCGGATCTTCTTATCGAGCGCGCCCGCATCCCCGGCTGTTCCCGGCGGGCCGGCGAGTGACACTCTCACGGCACAGCCATCGTGGTGGAGATGCGCGCAGGCGTCCAGCAAATCGTCGATGCCCTTCCATTCATCCATTCGGGCAAGGAGCACGAAGCGGCACGGCCCGTTCGGCTGTGGCTTTGGCGTGACCGGTGGCAGGTCGACGGCGTTTTCGATGACCACCAACCGCGCGTCAGGCGCCATTTCGCGCAGCTTATCGCGCCATCGGGTCGACAGGGCCACGACGCGGTCGGCCCGAGTGAGCGACCATCCGATAAGCCGCCGTCGCCAGGTCGGTTCGCCGGCGTGGAAGTCATCGAACTTGGCCCCGTGAATGTGGAGAATCACGCGGCAGCCGAGGCGGCCGGCGATCAGCATGTCCACCATCGAGCGGTAGAAGGAGAATCCGCTGCACGTGTGGAGGTGGACTATCGGTGCCTTGGTCCGTCGTATGGCGGCGTGAAGGCGCCGCATCTGCCGGATGTGTCTGACGATCCGACACCCAAGCGATTCTCGTGCATTCCGTGCCTGCGTGTTCGGAAGTGGTTCGATACGGTAATAGCCTGCGAAGTCGATGTCGAGTATCTGGCCGACAACGCTGGCCATACCGCCGATGCCGTTCGCCGGCGGACCGACGACGATGATCTTGGGATCAGAAGATGCAGCAGCGGGCGGCATGTGTGTGGCACTCAAACGCGATAGTTTTACGAGTGGGTCTCGCATTAGTCGAAACGTGGAGTCCCCCTGGTCACGGCTACGCCTGCACGTTTGTCGGATTACCGGACGTGGCGCTTTAGCCTGGATTGTTCAGTGCGTCGCAAAAGGGCGTGGATCTTCAGTGAATGCAATTCCCACCCGGCAACTGGTTGCTCCAACCGGTAGCAATCGGAGCAACTGAGAGTGAACGCGACGGCATGCACGTACATGGAGACCTATAGCATTCTCCCTTTTTGTGTGTCGGGTGGCCCCCCCTATTTCCCCCCTTGGCAAGGGGGGATGAAAGGGGGGTATGCTACACGAAATCGCAGTCTGCTCTAACGCAACACGGGAAGCCCGACACCGTGGAGGAGCGTGATCTCCAACCGGACGCCCGCTAGGGACCACTGCGTGGGGCGACTATGGCCTGGCTGCGCCGGGTGGCGGTGCGCGTGTTGTCGATTCGCTCGCGGAGGCGTGATAGGGCTTCGAGGAGTTGACGATCGCGGAGGAGTTCGGATACGCCACTTTCGCCCGGTCGCTGACAGGATGTGTCACTTCCATTGGAAACGGATGCGGACTCCGTAAACGCAGAATCCAATGCGCGGCGGGATTCCTGGATGGCGTGCTTCTCTTCATCGCTCAAGGCGAAGTTTATGTCCGGTATCACGCCCCATGAGTCGGTCTGCGCGTTCTTCTTGGTGCGATGGATGATCCGGCCGTCGGGGAGCCGATAGTAGGCTGTGGTCAGCTTGACCGCCCCTTTGCTCTCCGTCAGGTAGATCAGATGTTGGACACTGCCTTTGCCGAAGCTGCGTTCCCCCACAATCAGCGCCCGGTCACACGCTTGCAGGGAACCGGCGACGATCTCTGCGGCGCTGGCTGACGCGGCGTTGACAAGAACGGCCAGTTTGACGTCCGTGAGGGTCATTCGCTGTGTGGCCAGGTACTGGCGAACGGCCTTACGCCGCGTGACCGTGGAGAGGATGATACCGCCGTCGGCGAACCGATCGACCATGGCAACGGCCTGGTGCATTAGGCCGCCGGGGTTGAAGCGCAGATCAATGATCAGACCCCGGAGACCTTGACTCTTGAGGTCCCGGATGGCCGCATCGAAATCACGCATGGTATTGTGAAGGAAGTTGCTGACGCGGATGTAACCGATGCGATTCGCCGGGTCGATCATGTAGTTCCAACCGGTCGATGCGTTACGTCGAAATCCCCGAACAGTTCGCATGTTGACCGGTCCGCGAGCGATGGTCAGGCATTCCGGCTCCTCGTCACCCTCATGCGAAACGCGCAGACGGAGCGTGGTGCCGGGCAGGCCTCCGAGAAGAAGCTCCTCCACGTCGAAGACGGACAGACCTTCGGTGTCCCGACCGTCGATCGATAGGATGACATCGCCCGGCAGTGCACCGGCCTTGGCGGCGGGGCTGCCTTCGATGGGGGCGATCACGGTGAGTTTTTCGTTGCGGACACCGACGACGATGCCGACGCCGATGTAATCACCGCTGGCCCGTCGCTCGAAGGCGGGCAGTTCACCGGGCGCGATATAGCCGCTATAGGGATCGAGTTGGAGCAACATGCCGCGAATGGCGCCGTCGACGAGGCGGTTGCCCTCGATCGGCTCGACGAACTTCTGCTTCGCCAGGGCATCCACCTCCACCAGCGAACTGTAGGTATTGAGAACGGCGTCCTGCTTGGCCGCCATCTGAGGCAGGTGCAGGAACATCAGGGCGATGACGCCGAAGATCAGGACCCAGATCAGACTGTGCTTATGCATTACTCGATCCGTGTGCGGCCTCCATCGAATCCTTCGTCAGGTTAGACGGGCGACTCGATTCTCACGTTGGTGTCATTCAGGCAGAGAGGTCCGAGAAGTAACCGCAAGCAGCTCAAGGCTGTTGAATGCCACGGTGAGAACTCCTCGATCCGCAATGAAAGGGTATGTAGGGCGCCATTACACACACATGTGGGGTTCTTTTCTCTGCTTTTCGGCATTCGGCGGCTCGATGTCTTTGGTGCACAAGGTGGTGAGCCTCCCATAGTAATAACGATAGCCATGGCGCAGGGACAATGCTCGCTGGGCTCGGGCCACGATCTTGGCCGGTGCCTTCAAAGACCCCGCGCATCGCATGTTTGGCTTTGCACATTGAGCACGACGACAGTCACATCGTCTCGTTCCCATTTGGCTTGGGAGGCACCGGACAGTTCAGTCTGAAGCCTCTCGAGATGCTCTTTAACCGGTTCTTGACCGAGTTCTTCGAACCAATCGGTTCGATTGAAATCGCAACGCTCCGGATCACAGCGTTGGCTCAGAAGAAATGCCTCGAGTCCGTCAGTATGAAAGAGTAGCGTGTCGCCGGGTTCGAGCTGAAATTCGGCGACCTCAAATCGTGCACGGGGCAAGGCGCCCAGCAGCGGTCCGTTGCTGACAAGCTGACGTGGTCGCTGACCGTTGCGTACCAGGATCGGGTAGGGGGCTCCACCGCGTGCCCACCGAATCGTGCGCGTCCGCTCGTCATATCGGGCGTACAACGCTGTGACGAATTGACACTCCTGGAGTCTGGCTTCGAGAATGCTGGCATTCGCGCGGGTGAGCACTTCGTCTGGTTCAAGGAGACGATAGCCGTTACCTGTCACGTCCTTTCCGCGCAGTGACTGCTGGACAAATGTCGACAACAGACCCGCCGGTAATCCGTGGCCTGTTGCGTCCGCAACCGCTATGGCCACGTGCGTGTTGTCCAGGCGAACCACCTCGTAGATATCACCACTGACCACATCGGCCGGGCAGTAAACCGTGTGTATATGGGCGCCATCAACGGTCGGTGTGGGTGATTGGAGGTTTCGCTGGAGCGAGGCCGTGAGGTGGAGCTGATCGTCGAGACGACGGATGTTCTCCCGGTAGGCTTTGTTGCGGCGTTTGAGTGTGTCGATCTCACGTCGCAGGTCGGCCAGGGCGTCAAGCTCGAGTGATTCGTTATATCGCCCCGTATCCTTGTGGATGGTGTACGCGGGACCGTCCGGGCGTGTATCAACCGGGGTGACTTCGACATCGATGTCAAGATGCTGCAGGGCGCCGTGAACAAATGGTGTCAGAGTAGTGTCATCTACAAGAACTTGGATTCGCGGTCGGCCCATCGGCGAACGGCCCTTCCGTGATGCGGGCGCCGCGGTGCTGTCGCACCTGCGCCCGGGACTTTTTCCTGTAAGATGTTTCGGTCCGCAGGGAGGCGGCCTTAAATTACGGTCTTTGAAGAATCGGCAACGCGGTTTCGTGATGCATTGGAGATGAGTTGCTACGACTCGATGGCAATTCTGACGGCCTTGTTCCAGTCCGACGGCGGGGGGGCTAGACGGTATCGCGCGACGGCTTCGCGGTAGCGGTCAACGGCTTGGTCGTCGGGTCTGACGCTCCTGCAACGATCGAGACACTCCATGCAACGATTCCACTCACAGGACTGATAATGCCGGATAGCCTGCTGGAACAGTGATATGTATTCGCGGGTCGCCGCGTCGATCCTCCCTCCGACACTAATCAGCTCATGCACGTCCACGGCGAGTGTCTTGCCCGGAACCTCGACTCGGCCAAGCGATCGGAAGACAAAACGATCCCCTGTGCCGCGTCGGGTGGCGTCGTCGACGAGCACGGTCGTGCCGAAGATCTTATTCGCATGCTCCAGGCGGGCACCGAGATTAACCGTGTCGCCGATGCACGTGTAATCGAGCTTCGCATCGCTGCCGTAATCACCGACGAACGCTTCGCCGGTTGATAATCCGATCCGCATGATAAGCGCCTCGCCGTCGCTGAGGGTCGCGTTTTGACGATTGAGGTCGCGCAATGCAGCCACCGACGCAAGCGCGCACGCACATGACGCCTCGCTGTGGTCGTCACACGGCCAGATTGGCGCGTTGAAGAACGCAAAAATCCCGTCGCCCATGAATTTGTTGATGATCGCGTGATGCTCGACCAGCACGCGGCTCATCATCCGCAGATAGGGATTGAGCACGAACCGGGTACGCTGAGCCCCGAGTCGCTCGCTCAGCTGCGTGAAACCATATAGGTCGCTGAAAAAGCAGGTCACCCGAGCCGGTTGCGGCGCAAGATCAGCCACATTCGCGCGTTCGGCGATGCGGGCAGCCACTGCTGGAGATGTATATTGCGCCAGTGCTCGCTGAAACTGTCGCCGGCTGCGCTGTTCGGTGAACTGGCGATACGCCGTCACGCACGCCCAGGCAACGCACATCTGCGTTGCTATCGCGAGAGAGGCGATATGGTATGTTGCGGTGTGGAACGTGAGGCCGCCGATCCCGAGCGCCGCAATTACCAGCACAAACAGTGACGAAAGGCTTAGTACTGGCCCGCGTACACACGTAAGTACTGTGATCACGACTCCGCCCAGCAACAGCAGTAGGGTGTTGGCCCAACACGGTGCTCGACAGGCCGGTCGGTTTCTCAGGATCATGTTGACGATGTTGGCGTGGGCCATCACACCCGGCATGGAGCTGTAAACGGGTGACGTAACCAGATCAGCCACGCCCGACGCGGTGTATCCGACCAGACAGACCTTATCCTCAATTTGTGGTCGAAGTTCCGCCAGCAGGGCGTCCGTGCGTGCCGTGAGGTTGTCATTGATCCTTTCCAGCCGTGCGGCAAGTTGTCCTTCGCCGAGCTTTGCGTAGAGCCCCTCGATCGTGTTTCGCTCGGTGCGTTCCTTGTCGTTGCGTGGTTTATCGTTCTCCCACAGACCGTGGACTCGGCGCAGCCAAACAATGGCGTCATCTGCGATTCGTCCAATTATCGCGTCAACTTCCGCAAGTTCGCTGTCGAATGTTCCGCGGGCATCCCCACTCGACTCGGCCATGATCTGTTCGCGCAACGCAAATCGCCGGTTCACCAAGCGGACGTAGTCGGCATAGGCCGCCGGTGTCTGGACGTGCCGGAGCTCGACCAGCTCGGCCAGGGCCAGACCAAGATGCCTCTTGTTGTCGCGGATGGCTTCCGCGTTCAGAGCGATCTCCAGAACCCGTGATACCGGGATGTGAGTGAAGCTGTCTTCCCAGCGAATCGACGGCTGCGGCACTTGCCAGTTGAGCAACGTCAGACCGTCTGGATTCAGTGGCAGATGACCCGCATCGGACCCTGTTCCGAGGATCAGGCTGTTCTCATCGAACGAAATGGATGCTCGGTCAATACCCAGAACGTCCATCGCCACCAGCAACCCGAGCTGAGAAACCATAACGCCGTCTACGTTGGCTACCAACGGAATCTCCCGAACGACACCGCCGTCCTTCTCCCGCTCGAACGACACGAACCCGACACCATTGGCCGCCTTGGCGAACCTGTCGACCGGGAGCGTGACGTCGTACCCATGTGGAATGAGCCCTCTTAGCGCCGGAGGAATGGGGGGATTCGACTGGGCCACGGCCCGAAATGCATCTTCCCACCGATAAGCCCGGATCAGGTCGTTTCGGTCCGACGACTCCGTATCAACGGGTACATCCGGCAGCATGAATGCGCGAAAGGCGGCAAAGCCGGCATCCGGCTCCCGATCGAGGAAACGCCTAACTGCCCGCTGTGCGACAAGACGCTTCGCGCCGGGGAGATGTTGCTCAATCGTTCGCATGTCAACGGGTTCGTGACTGCCAAGCTTTCGCGCTAGGGCGGACGCGCCCAGACTAAAATCGTCTTCGAGCAATGCGGCGATTCGAGCTTGGTGGTAAAGCGCCTCAATAGCAGACACGTCTTTAAGGGAGGGAAAAACGGAGCTAACGACGCGATCAAACTGTGTCAACGTGATGTCCGGGTCGCCGCGTATCAAATCCAGCGCGCGATCGTGAACCACCTGCGGATCCAGATCGGGTGGACTCAAGCGGAAGAACATGGCCAGATAGACGTTCCCCGACTTGGCCATCGCATCACGTAGCTCATCATCATCGTAAATGATCGGGTCTTCGGACCGGTCGCCCAGCTCGCGCAATTCGGTGTCCACGTCGTAGTGGGGACCAAGTCCGGCATGTTCCGTGCGGGGACTCGCCGGTTCCGACAAGACCAGATCCATCACGATGGCCTTTGCGCCGAGTCCATTGAGCGTCCCGACGATCTGTGCGTAACGCCTCCGTGGCCAGGGCCAGTCACCCACCGTACGAAGGGCGTGATCGTTGATGTCGATCAGGACGATCCGTGGATCGGCCTCTATGCTGCTGAAATGCCGAAAGTGCAGATCGAGGGTGTAGTTGTCGAGGCCGTTGAACAGGCCGGCCGCAAACGCCGCGCAGCCGGCAACTGTGATCACACCACCGACCACCAAGCCCCATCGTCGTGTTCTGATCACACGGAGACGTTCCATCGGTGTCGTATTGTATCGGGATTACGGGCGAGAGGCGCGTTATTGGGGTCTGGGGGGATTGGTGGTTCGCGATTATCGATTGGACAAACGATAGGGTGCTTGTGCGAAATCGACGATCTGTGATGCGCAATAATCACAGTGCGCCTCACCGGTCCTCGCGTCTTGAAGGTTGATAGTCGGAGGCCTGAAGCATCTCTAAGGCCCGGTAGGCGGCCTTTTGCTCCGCATCCTTTTTGTTTGGGCCCCAGGCGCTGGGAAACCGTTCACTGCCGATGACGACGCACACTTCAAAGCACTTGGCGTGATCGGGTCCCTGTTCATCCAGCGCTTCATAGCGAGGCGTGGCTCCGAGCCATTGTTGGGCGTACTGCTGGAGCGCCGACTTATAGTTCTCGCGGTTTTCCGAGGTCGACCAGGTGTCGATATGATTCGACGCCGTTCGCAGTATGAACTCCTTCGCGATCTCAAACCCTCCCTCCACGTGCAGGGCGCCGATAACCGCCTCGTACACCGCCGCACGCAGCGATACGGGCAGACCACTTTGCGGGTCGATTCCGTTTCCCAGTATTAGGAGCTGAGTCAGGCCGATCTCGTCGGCGATTTCGGCACACACCCGTCGCGATACCACCATGGACTTGACCTTGGTCAGGTCGCCCTCCAGCCATCCGGCGAATCGACGGTACAGCTCGTCGCACACGACCAGGCCGAGCACCGCGTCGCCGAGAAATTCGAGACGCTCGTTGCTCTTAACGCGAGAATCGGCCCTGGACGCATGCGTGAGTGACTTGATGAGCAGGTCGGTGCTTTGGAAACGGTATCCAAGAACCTTCTGGGCGCGCATAGCCAGATCGTTATTGCACACAGCTATTGTCTGTCCACGAGGCCCGTGGCGAAAACCGCGCTTCCGACCATGCCGGACGAGGCTTTCGCCAGGGGCCGATGCCAAAGCCAATCAAGTTTGTGGCGAACTCGCCAACAAGCTGCCGATTGGCGTACCGCCGATTTCATCCATTATCTTAGCATCGGTGCTATGCCGAGTCAAATCCAGATGGAAGATGACGGATACCTGTTTGGCTTTGTCATTGGTTTGTGTGGCGTGTTGCGTGACACATTTTTGTGGAGCCGTACGCCACTAAGCCGCGGATTCATCCGGTTGTCTTGTGCAGCCTCCGGCTGTTCGCCGACGGGCGATCCGTACCCGTTACGATGATGCTGGTGTTCAGAGCAGGATTTCTTCATGAGCAAAGAGTGCGTTGGCTTGCTGATACACCATTTCGGAACCCATACGACCATACTTTGGCGCATGTCAGAGACTGCGCGGGTTGGTCGTGACGCACGCGAGCTTCGAGTGGCTGCGTCATGTGAGGGTAACGATGACAGTATATCCGGAATACGGCGGAAGGCGCCCGTTAATGGAACGCCAAGTAGGAAAGAAAACGAGATGCACACGACGTGCGCAGAATGTGTAGTAACAGTGGAGAACGTTGTGGGCGGTCGGAGAAGCTTGGTGTGTTTGGGTAATATACTATAGATTATTATTATGTAACCCGATTATAATAGTATAATGTAATAATTGTATTATAGGAGATTGTGACAATGAACAAGACAGGAGCAAAGATGAGAAGCGTAGGAAGGAAGCCGGGGGCGCGGAAGGGTGGACGGGCCGCACGCGCGTCAACGACCAGGGTGCACGCGGTGGGGGGAAAACGGGATCGTAGTGGAGGGAAGGCAGGAGTGGGCGGGAAGATTGCAGGCGGCAAAGGCTTCTTGAACCGAACGTTTCCCGGACTGAAAGCGTCTGATGGATGCGGTGTGCGGCTCACGGTGGGGGAGCGCTTCGAGGGGCAATGGGATGAGGCGACGGAAACACGCGAAGTGAAAATGGCGGTCAAAACACCTGGCGGCGGGGGGGCGGTGGGGGGGCTCAAGCGGACGTTGCCGGGGCTGTGTAGGGCGCTGGCGGCGGTGGGGCACGTGCAGAGAGCCCGAATCATGGCGAAGCTGCTTGAGGGACCGGTCACGTATCGGGGGTTGCGGCAGGTTACGAAGCTGAAAGCTGGACCGCTCTATCACCACATCAATCAACTGCGACTTGCCGGGCTGATTCTGCCAAAACAACGCGACTTGTACGAGTTGACGCGGGGGGGTAGGAACCTCATCTTGGACGTTATGGTGGTGGGGCCGCTGATACGGGACCGCCGGCGCCGGCCGGTTGGAGGCGGCACATAGTACCTGCAAAATAAGTTGCCAATGCAAGAGAATCTCAACGTCGCCGTGCTCGAGCCGTATTATGGCGGCTCACATGCTGCTTTCATCGATGCCTTGAAGTTGCGTAGCCGGCACAAAATGACCGTTTTGACGCTTCCCGCCAGGAAGTGGAAATGGCGAATGCGCGGGGCGGCCATCTGGTTAGCCAGGGAAGCGGCTGAGTGGATGCCGGGGAGCGGTGGCCGGAAGATCGACGTCATCCTGTGCAGCGACATGCTCAGTGTCGCGGACCTGCGTGCGTTGTTGCCACCCAATCAACGAAACATTCCAATTGTCTGTTATTTCCACGAGAACCAGTTGACGTATCCCATCCCCAACGAGCGGGAGCGGGATTATCAGTACGGCATGACGAACATTACGTCGTGTCTTGCCGCTGAGGCCGTGTGGTTTAACTCGCGATTCCACCTGGAGGATTTCCTGGTTGCTGTCGGCAGACTACTCGCCAAGATGCCCGATTACGTTCCGAACGGCGTGGTTTCGGAGATTCGGAGCAAAAGCGATGTACTGCCGCCGCCCGTCCTTGCTGATCGGGTTGATCGGCCGTCAACCCCGACGGATCGGTCGCTGACGATCCTATGGTGCCACCGATGGGAGTATGACAAGAATCCCGAGCCGTTCTTCGATACCCTTATGCGGCTCGACGAGGAGGGTTGTGCGTTTGATCTGGTGCTGTTGGGCGAACAGTTCAGGGCCGCCCCGCGGGTATTCGCGGATGTTTTGGATCGTTTGCGATCTCATATTGTACACGCCGGTTACATACCGGACCGGGCTGAGTATCTGTCGCATCTTGCCCGGTGCGATGTCGTGGTCAGTACCGCGATTCAGGAGAATTTTGGTATCGCTGTTGTCGAGGCCATCCTGGCCGGTTGTCAGCCGCTGTTGCCGAACAGGCTTGCGTATCCCGAACTGATCCCTGTCGAATTGCATACAACTTGCTTGTACCCGTCCGATGGCTATCTCTTGGAGCGCCTGCGACGCCTAATCCGTGGCCAAGGACGGCTTGGTCCAGCGGCGTGTGCCGATCTGCAGGCGAGTGTCGAGAGCCGCTTCGGGGCTGCCGTCACGGTCGCTCGGCTGGACGACGCTCTGGTCTCCGTTGTCGAGCGTGTACCACAGCATTACCCTAATAGCCGATCTAGCGGTCCACCTGGGGTGAGTTGTGCTTAACCAAAGGGACGCGTTCTTGCTTCAAATCCACGGTTTTGGACAGAGATTCCACGTTTTGAGCGGTTAGCCTCGTGAAACTTGGGCTTTCATTGCGCTGGTCAAGGAACGCGACGACGCGTTTTCCTGTACGATAGCTGTAACGTCCGAGAATATATGTTATGTCACATTCGATTATCGGACTACCAATTTCGAATTGCTTTAAGGGCCCTTCGGACGTGACCGGACGTACCGGAAGGAGTCTGGCGGAACGCTGCCTCGCCGCGTGCAGAGAATGATTGATCTCCTCTGCATGGGAAACTGCATCCGTGCGGGAACAAGCCGTGCACAAGGCGGTAGATAGAAGCTATCCCTTGGGCTTGTGAAGTGATGATTTGCGAGCGACGTCGCGTTGTTTGGCGTGCTTGTGTACACGGTGATACAAGCATGTCCGACAGATTCGATGGCCATCGGCAGTGAGGCGCACGTTATTGCCAGCCAACGGATGCCCGTGTTTGCAGTGAGTGAGCTTGTTGGTAGTTTCACGGATGTTCTCTGCGTGTGTGACCGCCTCCAGGTGCTCAGGATTAACACAGCGGGGTATGTCGCATTTATGATCAACCTCAGCACCATGAGGGATTGGACCGACGTAATGTTGGTACATCCAGCGGTGCACCATTGCACGCCGTGGCCGTCCGTCCTCCGTGATCTTGATTTGCCCGTATCCAGGTCCGCACAGTGACCCCATCCAAATCCAACACGGGCTCTCAAGAGGTCCGTCCTGCTCCACAATCTTTGCCTTGATTCGATCCAGCACAGGTGTTCCTCTAGGCAACCGCTTGTGCTTGAACGAATCCCTCTTCTCATCCTTGCGTGCGAGTGCTCCAAGGCGACGCTGAGCCTTGCGTATGCACTTACGACATTGTCGCTCACCTCGCGGGCTGATGTACACGTTGTATCCACTCAGCGGGTGTCCGTGCTTGCAATGGGTGATCTTACTTGTGAATTGAATGATGTTCCGTTGCTGGGTCATCGGCTCAAGGTGCGCCGGGTTAACGCAATGCGGGGTCTCGCACTTGTGATGGAGCACCTGCTCCACAGGTATCGGTCCAACGTGATGTTCGTACAAGAGGCGGTGCACGTACAGCATTCGACGCTTGCCATCCGCAGAAACGCTCAGCTGTCCATACCCGGTGCTGCACGATCCGGTCCACATCCAGCAAGGCGTGTCTAGCTTGCCGGGGCGCTTGACGATCTTCCACATAATGCGGTCCATGATCGGTGCGCCGCGGCCGGGCTTCTCAAGCGGTAATTGGTGATCTCTCATGCCTGGCCTCTGATCCACCGCGTCATCACACCATGCTGGCGCTGATTGCAACAATGTCGACAGTCGAACGCGAAATTCCGGACGTCCGTTTGGGTGACGTTACCCTATGGTCTTCGGCCGCGGGATCCCGGCCGTCTTCCGCGTTGTGGGCTGGTGGGCTGACCTGCGGCTCCGGCGCGCAGCTCCGACAGATCGATGCCCTGGGCCACTTCGATCTGCTGGTTGGAGCTGTTGAACCGGTATGCGATAAGTCTTTCGGCTGGACTATTGAGCACGTAAACGTACTCTTCATCAGGAGTCGCACTACCAACCGTCACCACGTAGCCGCCGCCGGTGGTCGTCATCCCATCAGCCCACGCCGGTTCCGGACGCGTGTTGAGGATCAGTAGCCCGACAAGAAGGATCGCCGCCGTTGTGGACAGGATCCCGATGGCGAGGTCTTTTGAATCGACGGGTTTGTCTGTTGCCGGTTGCATGTCGGGGCCTTACTTACCGGTTGAAGTCTCTCGCCAGATCTCGCGGCGCGGTCGCGGCCAGTTGATTCGTATGCCCTCTGGTTGGGTGGAACGCATACAGCTTGTGTGCGGGGACATCAAGAACGTAGAGCACTTCGTAAGTCTGCCCCGCAGCCTTGGCGGTCACACATGCGAAGTCGCCGGGTCGCGCACCGCCCTGAGCATAGACGGCCGGCAAAGAGTAGCTTCCAAGTATGAGCGCCGCCAGTAGAAGAAGATTCAGCCCCACCAGTGTGACTATGGCGGAACGCTTGCCAAACATGCCTGTCTTCCTCCGTAACGGAAACAGATTAATCCTTGCCCTCGAACACGTTCGTTTGAGAGTCCTTAGATGCTCGTGCAAGAATCCTGACTCGTACGATTGGGCCGAGAAAGCATTCTTGACCCAGCGACTCCACGCAAATAGTTAAGGCAGGTCGTCGACCTGCCCTACCAGCTCACGTCAGGTGCGAACGCTTCGGGTTTATAAACGCCGGCAGGCAGATGAGGATCGCAAGCGCGCCTGCGATAACCCATTGAATCAGGCCGCTATCCTCGTCCGCCACTCGCCCCGGCTTCTGAGCCCAGGCGGAAGCAGCCGTCAGATGCACGATCAGCCCCCCCACCGCGACAACCCAAGCGCTCCGTCTACCTCTTGTCGGCCAGCACGTAAAGCGAGTCCGGGGCGATTTGTGCGGCCTCAGCCGGATTCGGCGGCTCGAATCGGATGGCACACCAGCACCGCCGTCCCCGCCATCACAACGGGCACCGGATAATCACTCCTTTTCCAGTAACCGATCGCTCCTGGGCATCGACGTTCGCGCCGTTACGGCGGGCACGTGCCCGGACCGGCTAACGGATACGGTTGACCCTTGAACGCATCGAGTATCTGCGTAACGTCCGTCGAGA
>CAZJTP010000086.1:3713-17104 GCA_964548955.1 uncultured Phycisphaeraceae bacterium | reverse complement strand
GACGGCCCTGTCTCTGGCATACAAAACGAACACGAACTTACGCATGACCGCTTAGCGATCGCCCAAAGAAGCCGCAGAATTTGGTGCGAAGTCGGGAAGATCCGTGATAGAATGCGACTTGGCGGGAGGTCCGCCGACGGCCGGAGCGAGGCGTATGTGGTCCATTCTCAACGGCACGATCGTCAACACCGTCACAGTCATCGCCGGCAGCCTGTTGGGCCTCTCGATCGGCGCGAAGCTACCTGAGCGCTACCAGCAGATCGTGCTCAATTCGCTGGGTCTTATCACCATTGTCTTGGGCGTTGACGCGGCTGTGGTCAGGTTTGCGGATATCGTGGACGAGTTCGCGCCGCTTGTCGGGGGCGGGAATACGTACGGGGCACGAGTGGCGATGGTGATGATCGGTTCGCTCCTGGTCGGTGCCATTATCGGAACCGCGCTTCGGCTACATGAACGCGTTGAGGGAATCGGAGCATGGATCCACCGTTGCTTCTCCAGTCAGGACAGCCTCAAGTTCTCCGAGGGATTTCTAACCGCCAGTGTAATCTTCTGCGTCGGTCCGCTAACGCTTGTGGGCTGTCTGGAGAACGGCGCCCACGGGGATCCGAGCTTTTTGTATATTAAGTCACTCCTTGATGGCTTCTGCTCACTCGCCCTGGCGTCGTCGCTTGGCGCGGGCGTGCTGGCCAGCGTGCTAACCGTCCTGCTGTTTCAGGGCGGCCTGTCGCTGCTTGCCCACTCGGTGGCGGAGCCACTCGATGAGCTCTCGTTGGGGCTGATGACGGTCGTCGGCGGGCTTATCCTGCTTGCAACCGCCCTGACTCTGCTGGAGATCAAGCGGATTCCGGTTGCGAACCTTCTGCCGGGGATTTTTCTGCCTCCGCTGGTCGTGTGGATCACTGAGTGGTTTGTGCCAGGTCTTTTGTTGCCTTCGGCATGAGGAGGTTCCTAGAATGGCAATGGAAGCATGAGTGACACGCAAACCTGCGACGAAGTGATTTCGTCACCCCAGGCGGAGTACGATACGCTACGATACGTATCCGCGGAGACTATCTGTCCCTACTTGCCCGGACTGTTGTCACGGAGCGAGGCTTACTTCGCCGAGCAGATGGACGCGACGCTGTACGAGCACCTGCTGGCACGGGGTTTCCGGCGCAGCGGGCGGATCGTCTATCGCCCTCGCTGCCGCGCTTGCGGGGAGTGTCACTCCATTCGGATTCCCGTTGGTCGATTCTCGCCGTCGCGCTCCATGCGGCGCATCTTGCGGCGTAACGCCGACATCCGCGTCGAGGTTGGTGAGGCCCTGGCAACCGACCGGAAATTCGAGCTGTTTTGCCGCTATCTCGATGCCCAGCATGACGGCTCTATGGCCAGAACCTATGAGCTGTTCTGCGAGTTTTTGTACGACTCGCCGTTGGAGACTTGCGAGTTCCGCTATCATCTTGGCGAGCGGCTGGTAGGCGTCGGCATCGTGGATCGCTGGTCCGGGGGGTTGAGCAGCATCTACATGTACTTCGACCCCGATTGCTCAGCGCGGAGCCTTGGCACATTCTCCGTGCTCTGGGAGGTCGACTACGCTCGACGGGAGGGCCTTCCTTACTACTACCTGGGGTACTACGTTGCCGGCAGTCCGAAGATGGCCTACAAATCCCGCTTTCGTCCCAACGAGATTCTCGTCGGCGAGGATCGTTGGGTGTCGTTTCGGAAGTAGGATGGCGACGTGGCCGACGTTTACCGCACTAGCTTGGACCTAACGCACCGAAGCTTCAAGCGAATCCTCCTGATCAAACCGAGTTCGCTTGGGGATGTGGTACATGCACTGCCGGTGCTTCATGGTCTGCGCACGCGATTCCCGAAGGCAAGGATCGACTGGCTCATCGCATCCGCGTTTGCCCCACTGCTTGCCGACCATACTGAGCTTGATGAGCTGATCCTTTTCGATCGTCGGCGGTTCGGACGGATCGGTCGCAGCCCGCGGGCGAGTGCGGAGTTTGCCCGGTTCGTTTGGGACTTAAGGTCGCGAAGGTACGATCTGGTCATCGACCTTCAAGGATTGTTTCGGACCGGCTTTCTGGCGTGGGCGAGCGGCGCATCCGTGCGAATCGGCTTTCGCAATGCTCGAGAGGGCGCATGGATCTTCTATACGCACCGCGTCCCCGTCGATGATCCCGACATGCACGCGGTCGACCGCAATTACCGCGTCGCCGGGCTGCTTGGGTTTGATAATGCTCCTGTCAGGTTCAACCTAGTCCTGGGCGAGGCGGACCGCGCGGCGGGACGCGACCTGCTGCGCGAAAACGGGATCACCGACAGCCAGCGAACGGTGGCGGTCGTAACCGGGGCTCGCTGGGAGACGAAGGTGTGGCTCCCGGAGCGGTTCGTGGAGACGATTGACGAGCTTCACGGCCAAAGCGGCGTACGCTGTGTTCTGCTCGGCAGCCCGGATGAGGTTTCGCTCTGCGAGCGGATCGCCGGCGCCTGCCGGTTGGCGCCGATCAACTTGGCGGGACGCACGAGTCTGCCGCAGCTTGGTGCGGTGCTTGCGCTTGCCGATGCGGTTCTTTGCCATGATTCGGCTGCAATGCACCTGGCGGTCGCATTCGACCGTCCGCTGGTGTGCCTGATCGGACCGACAAATCCGCGCCGGACGGGTCCCTACGGGCGCCCCGACGATGTGGTGCGATTGAAACTCGATTGTGCGCCGTGTTATCTGCGGCGGCTGTCGCAATGCCGACATGCCCATCGCTGCATGAGGGAGCTGGAGGCAGGTACAGTCGTCTCGGCGGTCGAGCGGGTACTGGCCAGACCTTTGGTTTCCAATATGTGAGTTGTTGTGACCGGGGCTGTCGGACGTGGGTGATTTGTCGATATACTAGTAGCGGTCCGTGCGATTACGAGGCTCCGTGCTTTCATGCCGCCAAACGCCGCCTGTCAGCAGTTGCCCGGCCCATTGGAGGGCGTGGGATCGCGGTTGAGCATTAAGGTCTTCCCCAAGTGTCCCGATACTGGTTTAGAGCGCGCAGGTTCCTGGCACAAAAGGTGCTGCATACCAACGATACCCCGCACGCCATTGCGCTCGGGGCAGCCATCGCAGCGCTCGTGGCCTTTTTGCCTCTTATTGGTCTGCAGACAATTATCGCAGTCGGCCTGGCCGCGCTGCTGCGGGCCAACAAAGCCATCTGCATCCCCATAGTCTGGATCACGAATCCGTTCACCCTGTGGCCCATCTATGGCGCGTGCTTCGGACTCGGCCGGGTCATCCTCGCCAGCCCGTTCGGAGAAGATCGCACTGTGGTCTTTTCCAAGTTGCAGCAGCAACGAGCGATCGACATCTTTGACCCCACCTTTTGGAAGGGCTTGTTCCACAACCTCGCGACGCTTGGACTTGATCTGTGGGTGGGGTGCATCGTCGTCGGCACGGTAGCTGGTATTATCTTCTACTTCGTCGCGCGACGGGGCGTTTCGACCTACCGCGAGCGACGCCGCCAGCGACTTCTCAAGCGTGCCCTCCTCCGCTCGAACATCGAGCAGAGCAAGGTCAAACGGCGTACGAATCCCTTGTAGAAGTCATCTCAGTGCTCCACGAAGAGAGCTACGTCCGGATGCGGTCGATGAGGACGACGGCCAGGGTGCCGAACACGAAGATGGGAATCCAGGAGGGCAGGGCGGAGCCCGTCCCCGGCTGAATGCTCTGGGCCACAAATGCCACCACATAGCAGAGCCCACATGCAATCATGCACTTCCCGGTGTCACTCAAGACGTTGGCCGGCGAGCGGTCGAGGAAGAATGGGAGACCGAGCAAAAGAAGCACCAGACTCACGATCGGTGCGGTCTGACGTGCGTGCTTTACTTGGATGATGGCTGTGAGGTTGGGCCCCCCGCGCTCTTTCAGTCTGTTGAGTTCCTTTAGGCTCAAGAATTGAATCCATCCTTCGCTCTGGCGGAGTTGGATATCCTCAGGGCCAAGATCGCTCTCATAGTAGGTCGGATAGGTCACGAGCTTGGTGTCACGTGGGCCGAGGCTTGTGTTGTCCGAGCGAGCGCACCTTGTCCGGCGGGCGCGCTCCAGCCGCCACCGTCCGTCCGGACGCAGCGAGTTGGGGCGCTCCCAGACAGCGCGGTCGGATTCGAGAGTCTCAACGACCGTGCCCGTCTCATCTCGCGTAAGCACCAACAGGCGCTGCAAATCCCGGCGGCTCGGATGGAACTGGCCGGCGGACAGTAACGCGCCGCCTCGGTCGCGCAGGAATAGCACCTCGTACGCCCGTTTGCCGTCGGCGTCGTCGTGGTCCCGCGCAAGCTTGTGGGCGACAGCTGGAATCAGCCATTCCGTGTCTACGATGAGCAAACCGGTCGTTGCGACGCCGAAAACGAGCACCGGTCGCGCGATGTGAAACAGGCTCACGCCGGAAGCGAGGACTGCGGTCATCTCGTTGAGCTTTCGCATTCGCGCGATCGCAGCCATACAGGCAAACAGCGTGATCACGCCGGAGAGCTGAGCGAAGTAGAGCAACAGGTTGGGGGCGTAGTAGCTGATGATGTTACCGACAACGGTCGGTATGGGGTAACCCTGTTCGGTGAACTCATCCATGTTCACGAACATGTCCAGCACGACGTAGAGACTGAGCATGGCGCCAAGCGCCACAACATAGTTGAACAGCAAGGAGCGGAGAATGTACCGATCCAGCACGGTCAACATCGAGCCATGTCCCCTTTCAGCGCCGCAATACCCGCGTCAACGTCCAGACATCGAGTCCCACAACGACAACGATACCGCTCCACATGAGCATCAGGCCCGTTCCATAGGTGGCTGCGTTGTGTGCCATCTGTCTACCCATGACGATCATGATGATGACAAAGAGCAACGGCCCAAAGCTGATCCCGAACGCCGTCATCACATGCGAGCCGCGGAAGATAATCCCAAGCGCCGCTCCCAGAATCACGAGCGCGAAAATGCTGATACTAAAGGCAAGGCGTTCGTTTACGGCACCGACAATCCGACGTACCGTTTCGCCCCGTACTGCTCTTGCCGCTTCACGCTTGTCGGCCAGGGGATCGTCCGCCCGCGTGACGGCCGTGCGGAGCAGCTCCCCCTCCGTGAGCGCCTCGACACGGGCGATCAGCTCGGGAGTAATCGCAATGGGACCGAGGATTTCCTTTGTCCGTTCGATGACAACTCCGCCGGCGCTGAGGCGGGCGTTGCGCAGCTCGATCTGGATGCCGCTTTCCGCGATCGTGTCGCCGCGAGTCACCTCGATGCTCGCGCGCTTGGCCGTGATCGAACGCGTGCGACCGGCGCGGTGCTCCTCTATCGTGACGTTGGTAAGCTCGATGCCGCCCTCACGCGGGCGTCGCCCATCGTGTTCGTATCGGATCTCATACTGCCCGCGTTCATCAGAGAGTGTCAATGTCTTGTCATGGCGCCGTTGCTCCCATAGCGCATCGTAGACCATCCAGCACGCAACGCCTTTTCGCAGTCTGTCCATCTCTGCGCGAACCTCGTACCACTCAACCGGCTCGGACAGATAGTGGAACAGTTCGATCAGGTTCAGGAACTTGATCTTGCGTACAACCGGAGACTCGAACTCATTGGGTGGAATGGTCTGACTCGCCTCCTCGACAAACTGTCCGAGCTTGCGATCGTAGTAGCTCAGGCCCGTCATCCAGCCGGCCACCCGGATGCGCGTCTCACGGCGATCGAATTCCAGTCCCAGTCCCCTGGCCGTCCCGAAACGAACCCAATCATCACCGTCGACTTCCACGAATGCGATGTGCTGGAGGGTTATACGATTGGGGTTGTCGGGATCGATCACGCTCTTATCGGCGTAGATTCGATACTTCCCGCCCAACGTCATCCCGCGCGGTCGGCCGAGCCGCTGCTGGGCCAGCGTGCCGATGTCCGCCTTGATCAGTTCGTCGAGGTTCTGAACCATTCGCGGGATCAGGAAATTGGTCAGACCGAAGCTGACGCCCGCCGCCAGAAGACTCAGGACGACCGTGGGCAGAAAAAGGACGTGCAGATTGATCCCGCTGCTGCGGCAGGCGACGAATTCATTGTCTGCGCTGAACCGACCGTAGGTGACCGCTGCGGAAAAGAGCGCCGCGATCGGCAGCGTCAGCGCCGCTGCCAGCGGCAGGACCAAGGCCATCAGACGGACGAGTTGGAGCGGCGTGACCTCGCCCAGCTTGATCATGTTCAACACTCCGCCACCGAGCCCGAGCACGCCCGTCAGGGCGACGGCGGCCAGCAGAAATGCCTTGCCCATCTCGCGGAGAATGTAGCGCTGGATTGTCCAGGGAAACAGCATGGTTTGTATATTCAACGATTATTCTGCATTCGGCGCCGGGTGCCAAGCCCAAGCCCAAACCGAAGGCGCTGGCATGCTCTGTCGCTGGGCCGAGAATCCTGTCTCGGCCCATTCGTGCGAGAAAGGATTCTCGCTCGAGCGTAGTTCTCGCATGAGCGTCTCATGGCCACGCAAGCGTGGACCATGCCACCCGGTCGGACGGCGACTCAGACGGAGCGAGATGGTATGTATTGGCGGGTGTTTTGCAACGTTCGGGCGGAAGATCGCTGGGCCGAGAATCCTGTCTCGGCCCAATCGTGCGAGAAAGGATTCTCGCACGACCGTAATTCTCGCATGAGCGTCTCATGGCCACTCAAGCGTGGACCATGTCACCCGGTCCGAATGTGCGACCGACTTGCCATTAACGCGTTTCCGGATGCCTGACCGGCCGGAAAAGCGTGGGACCGTCGCAGGACAACAACCGATAACAACACTGGTGTCTGTGCTGACGGCGCGGGAGAGCGCCGTTTCCTTGCATCTGCGATCAACCATGATGTCATCAATCCTGCAGGGAAAGATTGTCGAACTCGATGAACTCACCTCGGCCGTGCAGGCGGCCCGCGCCGCCGGTAAAACGATCGTGCAATGCCACGGCTGCTTCGACATCGTTCATCCAGGGCACGTTCGCTATCTCGAATTTGCCCGGCAGCAGGGGGATGTGCTGGTCGTATCGCTGACCGGTGACTCGGATATCTCCAAGGGCGATCAGCGGCCTTACATCCCGCAAGAGCTGCGCGCGGAAAACCTGGCTGCGTTGATGTTCGTCGACTATGTCCACATAGATCCGAATCCCACGGCTGAAGATATCCTTGCGAAGGTCAAGCCCGACGTCTATGTGAAGGGCCGCGAGTACGAACGCTCGACCGATTCGGACTTCCTGGCGGAGAAGGGCGTCGTCGAGGGGTATGGCGGGCGGATCATCTTCTCCAGCGGCAAGATCGTCTTCAGTTCAACAGAGTTGATCGGACGTCTACCGCAAAGCGATCGGACCCAGTCACACCGCCTGAGACTCGTCACGCAGCGGTACGACATGACCGCACAATCCATCGGCGCGATGCTGGATCGGTTCCACGATTTGCACGTGCTTGTGGTCGGAGACATTGTGATCGACCGGTACGTCTTCTGCGATGCGTTGGGGGTGGCAAGTGAGTCACCCATGCTCAGCCTGGTGCAGCAGGATGATCGCACCTACGTTGGAGGGGCGGGGATTGTCGCCCGTCATGTGGCTGCTATGGGGGGCCATGCGTTCCTGCTCAGCGCCGGTGGGACCGATGAGCGGTCAAAATGGGCGCGCGAGGTTCTCGCCGGCGAGGGGGTGGAGTCGCACCTGATTGAATCACGACCGACGCTCGTCGAGAAGACCCGGTTCGTCGCGGAGGACAGCAAGCTGTTCAAGGTGGATCGTGGTCAGCGTCTGCCGCTCGATTCGGTGGCTGAGCGGCGGGCGGCTCTCATGCTTGAGCAGCAGTCCAAGCTCGCCGACGCGGTCATCTTCTGCGACTTCGGGTACGGGATGATCACGGGAAGTCTGCTGACAAGGGTACTACCAACGCTGAGGTACAACGTCCGCACGTTGACCGCCGACGTCAGCGGCGGCCGCGCGAGCATGCTCAACTTCCATCATGTCGATCTGCTCTGCCCCACTGAACGAGAACTGCGAACGATGCTCAACGACTACAGTTCGGGACTCTCCGCCGTGGCTTGGCAGATCCTGGATCGGACACAGGCCAGACATCTGTTTGTCACCCTGGAAAAGCGCGGCATGGTTGTGTTCGAGCGCCGCAGCCAGGACCGTAAATCATCCCGGTGGTCGGGGAGACTCAGAAGTGAGCAGCTACCGTCGCTGGCCTACCATCCGGTCGACCGCCTGGGTTGTGGTGACGCACTGTTGGCAGGGGCGACGCTCTCGCTGGCTGCGGGCGGGAGTCTGATGCAGTCGGCCTATATCGGCAACGCGGCCGCCGCCATCGAAATCTCCATGCTGGGTAACCACCCGGTCGAGGCCGACCGGCTGCGCGAGTGGGTGCGAAGCCGCCCCGAGCTGACACCTGCCACACGGGCGACTGACGCCGCCCGTCCGACTCGCCAGCGCGAGCAACCGGTTCATTCTCCCTGATCCCAGACGCAGGCAACTTTCAAATACCACGAGATGCCAAAACACAGAGCAGGCGCGGGACCGTGAACGATCGGCGCAACCGTTCACATCCTGTCACGCGCCAAGCATGAATAACATGGTGTCGGGTTTGCTGACCCGACCCTACATTGCTACGACGCCGCGGGCGGTGGGCCGGCGAGGGTGTCGAAATCCTTCATCACTGACGTGTCGCCGCTGCACAAAAGAGTCATGTCGCCACGGACCGTCTCGAGGTTCGTGTCGATGAACCGGCGGGCGACGAGGCGCTTGCGAATATTCCCGGTTGCCTGTTGCAGCAATAGATGACCGATCAAGACTGCCGTGGCTGCGTCCACGAGCTTGCGGCCATAGAGGTCCATGTAGTCGACGCCCCGCTCCTTGACGAACGTGACACCTTTCAGCACGAGTTCCTTGCCTTCGGCGAGCTTCTGCTTGAGCTGGTGCAAGGTCTTGTCAAGGTACTCATGCTGTTCGAGCTGTTCGACGTACTTTTCGAAGGCGGCGCTGCAGACGCCCCGCACGGCTGCGATGATCTGAAGCTGGCTCGTACCCTCATAGATCGTCGTGATTCGAGCGTCACGCAGATATCGCTCGACCGGGTAATCGGTCATGTACCCCGAGCCGCCGAGCACCTGGAGCGCATCGTTGGCGACCCGCACGCACATTTCAGAGGCGTAATACTTGCTCATCGGCGTGAGCATACCGTTGAGCCGTTTGTACGTGCGAGCATCAGTCTTGCGTTGTTTCAACGCGTCCTTGTCGGCGGGCGGGTTCGTCTGCATGACGCGCAGGTTGTTGTTCTCCAGGTCGCAGATGCGGGCTGTCTCATACACCAGCGCCCGGGCCGCCTCGATGGCGATCCTCATATCACTGAGCATTTCGGCGACAGCGGGGAAACGCTCGATCTCGGTGCCGAACTGCTTGCGTGTGTGAGCATATTGGCGGGCGACACGAAATGCCGCCTCAGCGACACCCAGTGATTGGGCTGCAATCCCCAAGCGAGCCCCGTTCATCAGGCTCATCACGTAGCGGATAAGGCCGAGCTGCTGTTCGCCGATCAGTTTCGCGGGTGTATCGTCGTAGACCAGCTCGCATGTCGGTGATCCGTGGATTCCGAGCTTCTTCTCCAGCCGCCGGACTCTTAGATGCGGTCCGCGTTCGACCAGAAAGAGACTGAGCCCCCGGCCGTCCTTGATGTCCGGTTCGCTACGAGCCAGAGTCAAAATGATGTCGCCGCAACCGTTAGTGATGAATCGCTTCACACCTGTGAGGAACCAGTGGCCGCTGTCATCCTGCCAGGCGCGAAGGTTTACTGATTGCAGGTCGCTGCCGGCGTCCGGTTCGGTGAGTGCCATCGCTCCGGTCACCTCGCCGTTGGCGAAACGCGGCAGGTATTCGTTCTTGATCGACTCATCGGCAAATGCGTTGATCGTCTCACCGATCCCCTGCAGACCGAACAGGTTCATCAGCGATGTGTCGGCCCGGCTGACGATTTCGATCGCCATCGTGTAGATCAGTGTCGGGCAGCTGAGTCCGCCGTAGCGCCGCGGCAGCGTAAAGCCCATCAGGTCCGCCCGGGCAAGCACATCGAGGTTCTCCCGGACACCCGGGCTGAGTGTCACGGTTCCGTCATCGTTGAGCGTGTGGCTGTCCAAGTCCACGCCCTCGGCCCGCGGCGCGATGTTGTTGGCGGCCACCTCACCGGCAATGGTCAAGATGCGCCGGTAGTTGTCGATCGCATCGTCGGCGTCGAGCGGGGCATACTCCCGGCCCGGCCCGTCGGTGCGCTCGAAACCGTCCTCCTGAACGGTCGCAAGTTCGCGCAGGTCGATGTGCTCGAAAAGAAACCGGATATCCTCGTTGTCCTCGAAGAAGTTCGCCATGCCCGCTATACCCGCTCCTTGACGGCCTTGATCATCATCGGGATCACCTTGCGAAAGTCGCCGACGATGCAGAAGTGCGCGATGGAGAAGATCGGGGCCTCCCGATCCGTGTTGATCGCAATGATCTTCGCGGATTCTTCCATGCCCGCGCGGTGTTGGACTGCCCCGCTGATCCCGCAGGCGATGTACAAGGCCGGACGCACCGTCGTGCCGGTCTGACCGACCTGGTGATCCTTGCCGATATACCCACTGTCCACGGCCGCCCGCGACGCGCCGACCGCGCCGCCTATGGCACCGGCCAGATCAAAAATGAGCTGGAAATCCTCCTTGCTACCGACCCCGCCGCCACCGGCGACGAGCGTCCGGGCCGCCTTAAGGTTGACCGTCCGCTTTCCCCGATGCTGCTCGATAAGCCTGACGGCCAGGTCGAAGTCATCAAACTCGACCTTCTCATCGATGATCTCGCCGCGCCGCTTGGGATCGTCCTCTCCGAGTCGCATCACACCCTCGCGAACGGTGGCCATTTGCGGCCAGCGCCGATGGTTAACGATTGTGGCGATGATGTTTCCACCGAAGGCCGGTCGAATTTGGAGCATTAAATTCCGGTGAGTCGTATTCGAGTCGACGTGGTCGCCGATGTCGAGATCGGTGCAGTCGGCGGTCAAACCGGCCCGCATCGTAGAGGCGATGCGCGGCGCCAGGTCCCGCCCAAGGGCCGTCGCTCCATAGAGAACAATCTGCGGCTTGTACTTAGTGATCAACCGGCACATGACTCGCGCGTAGGGCAGTGTACGATAGTGTTGAAGCAGCGCATCATCGACGTAGTAGACCCTGTCGGCGCCGTGGGCGATCAGGCGGTGGGATAGCTCGCGCACGTTGCAGCCGGGCAGCACGGCCGCCATGGGCACCGAAAGCCGATCGGCAAGCTCACGAGCCTTGCTGCAAAGCTCCAACGACACGTCGTTGAGGCTTTTGTCCTCCTGCTCCGCGAATACCCAGACTTCGCCTTCTCGATTAGGTTCGATCATCGTCAGATTACATATCCAACAGAGCCGCAACCTTCAGCCTGCGCGGTGCCTCAATCCTTCGTTGCACGAACGTCTTGCATGAAAAGGCCGCGCGAGTTGAAATCAGCGGCTCACCTATCCTAATGTATGGTCGACGATCAACTCGTGGACCATATCCCGAATACCTTCTTTTGTCGGGGGAACTTCCGTGTACCCCTCCTTGGTCAGGACAATGGACTGAATACGGTCGACCTTGGTCGGTGAACCGGACAGGCCGCACCGTTGCAGATCCGCGTCGATGTCGTCGAGGTTCCACTGTTCGATAAGCAGGTTCCTCATCTTGAACGTTTCGAGGCGGGTAGCCTGCTCCGCATCCTGCTGTTCCTCGTTTGCATCTGGGATGGCGGCTGCGACGTCGCGGACAATCTCGCCCACGCTCCGCGCGCGTTTGTACTGCATGACCCGCCTTGCGGCGGGAGGTCTCGGCTCGTTCGCGGTGTCAAGTGTCGTCAGCAACAACGGCAGTTTCACTTCGATGACTTCCCAGCCATGACCCACGTTGCGTCGGACGCGAATCGTCTGACCCGCCAGCGCAACGATCCGTTCGAAGTACGTGACCTGTGCCAGGCCGAGCTTCTCCGCCAGTTGGGGGCCGACCTGCGCCGTGTCACCGTCGATCGCCTGCCGGCCGCAGAACACGAAGTCATACCGCCCGATTGTCTTGACAGCCCGGCTGAGGATATAACTTGTCGCCAGTGTGTCACTGGCGGCGGCGCGGAGGTCATTGATCAGGATGCCCCGATCCGCGCCGCGGTACAGACTCTCTCGGAGCACCTCGACCGCCGCGAGCGGGCCCATGGTCACGACCGTCACGGTCCCACCGTAATCGTCCCGAATGGCTAAAGCGGCTTCTAGAGCGTGGAGGTCATCGGGATTGAACACGGTCGGCAACGCCGCCCGGTTTACGGTTCCGTCCTCCTTCATCGCCTCACCGGTTATGCGAGTCGTGTCGGGAACCTGTTTGACACAAACGATACAGTCGTAGGGCAAGTGTCCTCTCCGTGTGTTTCAGTCTGCCTGGTTTGCTCTCCAACCCGTCGGGACCGTACCGGGCGGTGCGGGATTCGTCAAGTCGCTGTCCGGCTCGACCTCCTGCCTCATAGGTTCACACATCCCGATTCGCTCCGGTAGCTTGAGCACGACCGGACGGCGGCGTAAACTCTGTGCCATCGGATTGATTGGGCATAGGAAGACCGACGATGGCAAAACGGAAACGTTCAAAGAAACGACGTGGTGAAGCCGCAGACGCCAAGGACGCGCGCGCTGAGCAGCCGGCTGCTGAGCAGGAGATTGTCGTCTTTGATCCACAGCGGGCTAAAAAGCCGCTGCAGGTCGCCACGGTGTTCAGCGTGTTGATCCTGCTGGTCGGGATTGTGATGTTGATCCTTGGTGGTGGTGTCGTATCGGGAAAAATCACCGACGGGTGGGGATTTCCAATGAGCGCCGTGCCCAACTGGGGTCGGCCCTGGGGACTCGTGCTGATGCTCGCGGGTATCGCCTATGTCGTGTGTCCCATACTCCTGCTGATTCGTCCGAAGAACGGTTCACTCGCGATGATGATCGTATCCGGGCTGAGCGTTCTTCTCGGCACGCCGCTGATCACGACGACCACGGAGATCTTTTACAACCTGTTCCAGGATACGAAGTCCAGACCCGATTGGGTGGACTCCGTCTGGGCATATTTTATCATCGTTCACGTGGTCATCCTGATCGCGATCTACAGAGCCCACAGCCCACACGAGCGTCAATCCAAAGTCACTCAGGCCGGTTAGCAGCCTGATGAAGTAGCCTGTGGGACAGGGTAGGTCGGGTCCGCAGACCCGACGGGATTCCTCGACGTTTCCGAGCGGTCCTTGAGCGAAGTAGTCGTTGGTCGGGTCCGCAGACCCGACGGGATTCCGTGGTCCGCGCCGTAATCTTGCATTTCTCGTCGACGCGCATTTTTTGTCGATTTATTTCC
>CAZJTP010000086.1:0-3613 GCA_964548955.1 uncultured Phycisphaeraceae bacterium | reverse complement strand
CCGCGCCGTAATCTTGCATTTCTCGTCGACGCGCATTTTTTGTCGATTTATTTCCGCCGCCAAATATCCATGATCTCTTTGCCCTTCTCCCCGCGGGTGCCTACCCACCCGCGAGAAATCGCTCCCCCACCTCGAAACGGGGTGCGCCACCCGTCCTTGAGGCCTTCGACGGTGGTTTGAAGGTGTTGCTCGAGAAAGCTCTAGTGGGGTCTTTGGAGTACCGTGGTCATCGCGTTCGCGGTTTATATGGTCCAAGAAACTTTGGGCCATTAAAGTGAATCATGTGGTCAGGGTGCTCGGCAATCCACACCTCGGTTTCCCAGGCTATATCGCCTGCGTACTTCCGAAAGGTCCTCACATCGGGAAAAGCTGTAACATAGACACGCTCAGCCGCACATTTCTTTAGCATTCGCTCGATTTCCCGATGGCGTTTTGGGTCGACTGGACCATGAGTTGTCGCCACTTCGATGAGGAACAACCAGTTACGCTCCTTCATATACAGGACAACGTCGGGAAGCTTGTCATGTCGCGTGATGGGGATGCGTAGCTTGGCGAGGCCTTTCGTTTCGCAAATCACATGTTTGAGAGCTGTGTCGCCAACGTAGAGGACCGTCGCACCAGGTGCGAAGCGTGGTCCAAACTCCTTGATGACGGCGACCTGGAGCTGGTTGTGTTTGCCGGGTGATAAGTAGACTGTTGAACGCGCAGGCATCTTGAGCGGCACGCGGTGTCGGGCGCGGCTACTTTCATATTCGGCTTGCAGTGACCCAAACCGTTTGATGAAATTTGTGACTGCTTTGTCGAACGCTGCCGTGCCGTAGCGTCGAACGACGGCGGCTACATCATCCGTGAGAGCATAAACGGTCTTGCCGCTATTCGTCGGTCGAGTTGGGTTGTCCGGGTTTCGGTCGACGATGCGTGCCTGTTCGAACTGGTGAATAGTCTGGCGGCGAATGGTCTCGCGGCTGTTGGCAGCGTAGTCCTTATTATATTGGTCACGCATGAATCTCATAATGTCCCAAATGCGGAGGAGTGGTTGTCGCACGTCGTGCCAAGAATCGTTGGGTCCTACATGAGCAAGGGCCAGCAGGGTTAGGGCAGACCGTTCGTTCCGCTGTTTCGGCGGAAGCCCGAGTGAGGCAAGAATCTCGGAGGCTTCATCTATCTTGCTCACTTGACGTACTCCGCGAGATATCGTTCGAGGGCTCCGTCGAGGCCGAGTTCGTTCAAGACGATGTGCTCGGTGAATTGGGGCGAGAACTCCCGCAGCTGCCTTATTCGTCGCCCGATTCGTCGGAGGGTTCGGAGGTCGGGAAAGCTCATCGTTCGGACTTCGGTGGCGTTCACCTGCGTGTTACCGCTCAACGTCCGGAAGTACCGGTCCAGCAACGCCGAGTTGAAGAGGGCGGAAATCCCGTATGTTTCGTTCTCTGTTAGGTTTCGCTCGGCGTGATACACGTAATTGAGATGGTTCTCTAACGCTACATACGGAAGGGGCTGCGCAGCTTCCAAGAAGCAGCTCGCCGTAAGCCGCCGGCGTTCCTCTTTTGCACTGAACCGCCGGAGTAGGACATAATTCCGGGTCGGTACAAGCAAGCGGCGGTTGAGTGATTGCTCGCAGACTCGGAAGGCCGTAGGCTTGCTGTTCTTTGTAACTGGCCACACTGTCTCGAACGGGCGGACGTTATGTACTGAGAGCAACGGAGCGGAGTGGGACCCGGTTGGGGTGTCCATGAGGAATTCGGTGGCCCGAAAAATCACAACAGGCCCGGTAGAAACGCGAAGGCCATGGGCCTCGAAGCGTGTGGGCCAGGATTCGACAAGGAGCATTATGCGGGCGTCCTCCGAATTCTCAGGGATGCGTATGACCATATCGGCACACGTGTCGTCCAGGACGAGAGTTGCCGGTAGATTCATGGCCCGCGGCTTCGCAGGCAGTTCTGCACCAAAGCTAGTCGTAACGGGAATCGTGGCCGGAGTTTGCCCGGAACGTTCCGTCTTCGTGATGACGCTTTCCTGCAGGACATTGGCATTGCGAAAGGTGTCTTTCCGCGATTCAAACAAGTGGATGTGCTGAAGCGACATCTTCGCGAAGAACCATCGGCGGAAACCTCGAAAGTAGAGCCCGCTACAGAAGCTGCGTGGAGTGATCGCGACCAGTTGACCATGTTCGCGAAGCATCTCAGCAGCAAGTGCCATGAATAGGGCATAGATATTCGGCTGGCCACAAACGATACGGCTCATGACTTGGGCATACTCTGATGTCTTTGCAATCTTGAAATAAGGTGGGTTCATGATGGCGGCGTCGAACGGCTCGTCGGCCTGCGGAACCTGAAACAGGCTGTATTGCCCGAAAGTGTGCGAGTTGGAGAGGATGAAGTCTTCTTGGCGAATCTCGTAGGTAAGGCGATGACCAGCGTTGTGCAGAAGGGAGCGACAACACTCCATATTCTCCTGAAGAAGGCGAACAACGTGACGGTCATTCTCGTAGAGCACGATCTCGATTTTGCGCGGCGAACGAAGCCGCAGAATGCGTTGGCAGACTGCTGCGGTAAGCGTGCCCGTGCCCGCTCCTGGGTCGAGCAGCCTCATACGCCATGGCGGCGTTGCAATTAGCCCCGCCATGAATTCGGCAACTGAGGCGGGGGTGAAAAACTGCCCCCGTCGTTTGCGCTGCTCTGACGAGGTGCGGGCTTCGTATCCCTCTTGCAGCTCAGCGCAGTAAGTGAGCAGCCGGTCTGTATCAGTCGAAGTTCGTGTGGCTTCGGTCCTCATCGTCGGTGTCGCCAGCACTTGACTGTTAGGGTCGATAGCCCGACGCGCTCCACTGCGGAACAGCGCGGCGTGCGGAGCACGCCCTACGCACTTGTTGCTGATCCGGCACCCATCTTAGCGTGCCACCGCCTCTTTTCGCAAGGAGAAGAGGTCCTTCAGTTCGGCTGTTGAAAGCTTGGTCAGCCGGGACTCGCCGGTGCCGACTGCCTTCTCGCCCACCTCTTCTTGCCCTCGATCACTCTGCGACCTGCGGCGCGCTCGGTTAGCCCTTGGAAGACTCCCCCGCCTCGCCTCGCCCGTCGGTGGCCGGCTCGATCCGGATGATGTGAACCGGATCGCAGAAGACAAACCCCTCTGGGCGACCGTCCCGTGCTTCGTAGAGCGCCACCACAATGATCGTCCGCGAGATCAGAATCATCTCCGGATGGCGGACCTCGAACGAGTTCCCGTCCGACATACAGAGCTTAAAGGGCACAAATGGACGCTGATGAAGCTGGTTTTCGATCTCTGATGTTCGCATGATAGACTCATCCTACCCATGCGTGCGCCGTACGGCAATCCGGATTCGCTCGTCGTCCAGCCCTACTTCGCCACTGCTTCTTTCCTGAGCTTGAAGAGCTCTTTCAGCTCGGACGTTGAGAGTTCGGTCAACCCCCTTGACACAGTGACGATGGTCGCGCGGGTTGTTAGACAAGTCAATACGCATCCTTTGAAATATCTGCGCTTTGCTGTTGAATGCGTAACAACTTTGGAACTGAATACGGCTCGCCCAAGCCCGCTCCTTGACAGTCGCGGTTCTTCTATGAAAGCCCGTTGCGTGTCAAGCGATTCTTTGGGT
>CAZJTP010000085.1:0-17260 GCA_964548955.1 uncultured Phycisphaeraceae bacterium | reverse complement strand
TGGATTTGGAAGACTTTGCATACTTCCATGACGTGTTGGAGGGACCGTAGCCCGGCGAGGGTCGTAGCCTGCATCCCGCATTGCGGTTAGGGGCTCAAATGATACCGCAGGCACTCCCGACGATCCCGCACCTCTTGCGGCGCAAGCCATACCTGCCACCAACGATCCCTTTGGCCCCCTAGCTCCGACAGCAGATCTGCATCCGTGCGATTGCTCTTGGCCATCCATCGTGCGTCCCGCCAAGCCGCCACCTTGCGGCTGCTGGCCAGCAGGGGCTCAAGCCCCGCCTGTTCCAGTTCCTCGCACATCCAACCCCAGCCGAAGCTCGATTCGAGAATCACCGGTATCCCTCCTGGCCAGTCCTCCAAGCACATCTGAAGCCGTGTGCGATCCCCGTGCTCCACGCGTTGTCTCCAGACGACCTTGCCAGCGGCATTTCGAGCCGTGGCCTTGCTGAACTTCCGGTGCGTGTCGACTCCAATCTGAGCGACTTCCTGTCTCGTTTTCATGGCTGTTTCCGTTACAATGCCTCGGAACGGCCGGCCATCATACCACCCGGCCTGAGACAGCCTTATGATGTTATGTTGCACTAGGCCGCCCACCTGGAAGCCTGAGGGCCGGGCCCTGCGCTCCGTTCGTGCTCCGTCCGACTCTCAGGCTTATGATGTACTGGTTATCTGGCGGATAGGCCGGTGGGGCTAGATATTCCCCATCGGGGATTACGACGCATTAGCTTCCCGGATCATGGGGGGTGTCCGCCCGAGACTGACGCCTTATGCTCTATGGGTATAAGGGGATAACCGCTGTGACACGCGTACCCTCACCAGGAGCGCTCGAGATATCAACCTTGCCTCCGTGAGCCTCCGCGATCATGCGACATATGGAAAGACCCAGCCCGGCGCCCCCGTGTTTCGCGGAACGGGCGCGGTCGGCGCGGTAGAATCGGTCGAAGATGCGCGACAGATGTTCGGCAGGGATACCGACTCCCGTGTCACCCACGCTGAGGCAAGCCATGCCGTTAGCCTGTACCAGAGAGACCGTCACTTGATCGCCTGCCTCCGTGTACCTGATGGCGTTATCGATCAGGTTCCCGACAAGCTGGCGCAGGCGGGTGCCGTCAGCCTTAAGCTGGATACCTGCCGGATGGCTGAACGTCAGATCGACCCCACATTCCTGTGCCAACGGGGTGTACAAGTCGACCACATCCTGCACGGCTGAATCGAACCGGACAGGTTCGCAATGGAGGATCTGATCACCGGCGTCAGCACGTGTGAGGAGCAGAAGGTCTTCCGCGACTCTTGCGAGACGATCGTAATGTTCGATGCTCTCCTCGATCACCTGTCGGAGTTCCTTCGCGGAACGAGGGCGGGTTAGGGCCAATTCAGCACTGCCTCTCAATGCTGCAAGCGGTGAACGTAGCTCGTGCGAGGCATCCGCAGTGAACTGTTGCACTTGCCTGACGTGATGCTCAATGCGTTCCAGCATGTTGTTCAGCGTCCTCGCCAACTGGTCCAGTTCATCGTCGGTGTCCGCCAAGGGGATCCGCTCTGTGAGGCTATCGGCGCCAATCCGTCGCGCCGTTTCGGTTACCGTCTGCATGGGCCGCAGACTCCGCCTGGCAAGAAACCTCCCGGCTCCCACTGCGAGGAGGACCGCAATGACCATGCCAATCGCGCAAACCCGACGGAAGAGCGCGAGTGAAGTGGCCATGCGGTCAAGCAGATAGCCAGCCTGGGCCGTGCACGTTCGACCGTCCGCCGTCTTGACCCGGAGGCTGCACAGGCGAAACGCATGCGAATGGTCGGCCAGCTGAACAGTCTCGTAGTGAACATAATGGTTCTCTCGGTCCCAGCCGGCGGGCGCGGTCCACAAGCCCGCAACCGGGTCCTTGGGGTCGCTGCCGACAATTAGGTTGCCGGCCTCATCGAACAGGCGGAAGGCTAGGTCTCGTCGCGTTCGCGCTCCCAACTCGTGTCGAATCGTTTGTTCAAGGTCTGCGTCATCGTTCGGGTGCGCGTTGACCGTTACCATGAACTCGTACACTTCGCCTTCGAGGAACCTGTCCACCTCACCGCGCAGGGCATAGAACATGCCCACGTACAAGGTGCCGCACAGCAGCACGCAAATGCAGAGCATGACGCCTGCGCTCCAGAGCGTCAGGCGTGCCCCGATCGTCCTGAACGCCCTTCTACGGCTTGTCGTGTCGGAGGACATACCCAACTCCACGAATGGTGTGGATCAAGGGGGGGTGGAACCCGGTATCAACCTTCTTCCGTAGGCGGTTTATGTGGACGTCGACCACGTTGGTCATCGGGTCCTGGTTCATGTCCCAAACATGCTCCAGGATCATCGTTCGCGACAGAACTTGGCCGGCGTTTCGCGCCAGATACTCCAGGAGCGCGTACTCATTTGGTGACAGGTCGATGCGCCGTTGACCGCGATGGACGTTCCGCGCGAGCACGTCCACAGTCAGATCCGCCACGACGATCGGATTCGCGGTCACCACCTGTCCTCGGCGCAGTAGAGCGCGGATGCGGGCATGCAGCTCGGCGAAGCTGAATGGCTTGGTGAGATAGTCATCAGCACCAAGGTCCAGACCCTTGACACGATCGTCCACGGCATCCCGTGCGGTCAAGCAGATCACAGGGGTCCGCACACCGCCGGACCGAAGCTCGTGCAAAACCGTGAAACCATCCTTTCCTGGCAGCATGAGATCGAGCACGATGGCATCGTATTCGCTCGAGCACGCCAGGCGGAGGCCGTCGGTGCCGTTGTCCGACAGGTCCACAGCATACGAAGCCTCTCGCAGGCCTTTTTTCACGAAGCCGGCGACGCCCGGCTCGTCCTCGATCACCAGGATGCGCATCCTGCAGCCTCCAGCTCAACGCCCCGAGGCGGTGCCACGGCGTTAGTTGCTGAAGGGCAACTCTAGCCCGGTGGCGGCCGCCGGGCAACCTACCGACCTCGCTTCCCGGCGCCTGTCTCATCCAGCTAGCGGGAATGCCCCGGGCGAAGATTACAGGATTGTAATCATCCTGTAATTGTGATGCTGCACATGGTTGGCTAGAATGTTCGCCGCTTGCCCGATGGTGCGGTGTTGGGGCAAGCGGACGCACGATCAACATACAGTTCCCGGGGCGCGTGGTGTGTGCCGGGAAAGCAAGTTCCGATTGCCGGCATTGTCCAGGCGCAGGGCGATGCGGCAAGACGATGGTTCATTGGTCCTAAAAGACAAGGAGATCTGACATGGGTTCCAGCTGGTTATGGATTGTTCTTGCTGGTTTGGCGGCGTTTTTCCTCTTCTTCAGCCCGACAACGACATTGCTGTAGGTTCGTGCAGCACGTTCACTGTGTCGTGAACCGGCTGTCCGGCGTGAGTCGGTGCGGGGCGAAGATTAGAGGATTGTAGTCTTGTTGTAACCGTGCTGTTAGACGCCGCCTGTACAGCCGCGGATCGCGCGGTGATGGTGTGGTCAGGCGCGATCGAACACAGAAGTAGTATCGTAACAGGTTGGATCCTTCGGGAATCAATCAGCGTACACGAGTTGCGTGTATGGACATGAGAGCAGTTCTTCTGGGTGTGGGCGCGGCCGTAGCCGTGCTTCTTGTTCTGGCACAGCTGTGGCTGGAGTCCAAGCCCAAGGATCCGCCAGAAAGGCGGCGCTGATTCAATATTTACGTGGAGTGACTGCGTTCGGACAAAGAGGACATTACAGTATTATCATGTTTCTGCAATCGCCGCGTCACGTTCGATGTGTATGATATGCTGAGTTACCCGGCGGCGCGGCTGGGTAGCAAGAATCGCTAATCGAAATCGAAAGGTAAAAGTTATGCGGTTACCAAGTTCAGTGAAGTCGTTGACAGCGGGCCTCGTCGTTGTTTTCTTGGGGAGCGCTTTAGCCTCTGCACAACCATCGGATGATGGGTCTGGCGCGGACCCTGTCGCGGAACGTCAGTCGATGGATTCCTTCACTTCGCTCGAGGACGGTCAACCGGGCGACCCGGGGGCATTGGAGCTTCAGCTCGACTTTGGTTGGAGTACGATGTCCGATGAATCTGATGCGATCACTTGGGAAACGGAACTCAAATACACCGGGGAAGGTAGCGAATTCCTTCAAAACATGAAGCTGTCGCTAACGGTTCCGTTCGAATTGGGCAATGGTGGGATTGACGGCAATGGCGATACAGAGTTTGCCTGGCAACAGCGATGGGTTGCGGAGGATGGCGGCATGCCGACCCTTGCAACAATCTTTTCGATGCGCGCTCCCACCGGGTATCAATCGTCCGGTGTCGATGGCACATTCACCGGTATCGTCGCGAAGGATTGCGGACCGGGTACGTTCTTCCTCAACGGCTGGGTAACGTCCGCCAACGGCGACAATCTTGAAGATCGCCGCGATTTCCAATGGGGCGGACGGATAGCGTATCTATACTGTTTCGCTGAGGATGCGGCGTTGACCATTGACTATGTCAACCAGACGAGCGAGGAGCATGGTGAATCGAACATGAATCTGATGGAGTTTGGGGCTCAGTTTCAGATCAACGATAAACTGATTATTGGCCCCGGTATTCTTGTCGGTCTGGATGGCAAGGAGTCGACGCCCGATTTTGGTGCCGGAATCCGGGTCACTTACAGCTTCTAAGGTCGTGCGGGGACGGTAAGAGAGTCGGTAATTACGAGGTGAAAGAGGGCGCTGTGCGCAGCGCACGTGATCGTTTGTTCCTCTGCTACCGAAATCGAAAGACCATGTGGCGGTGTAAGCGCTTTACATCGTCATCCGTGATCGGTGTGTCACGATGCGGCACCGTAAGATAGTCCTGCTAGAGATACAAGTCATCTGTTCGATACAGTTCGCCGGCTGCGTTACTGTTGATCCTCGACCCGACTTCGACCGTGCCGAACAGATGGCTGTTGTGAGGACCGGGGTCGACCGGGTGTACAATCCCGAAACCCTGTCTACCGTTGAAGATGCAATAGCGACGCTTCTGACCGATGGATTAACGACGAACGAGGCCGTCCAGGTCGCGTTGCTCAACAATCGACGTTTCCAGGCTCTTTTCCAAGAAATCGGTGTATCAAGGGCGGATGTGGTTCAGTCGAGGTTGCTGTCGAACCCGTCGGTCGGATTGAGCACACGTTTCCCGGAGGGTGGCGGGCGATCCAATCTCTCGCTCTC
The DNA here is from genome assembly GCA_964548955.1 of uncultured Phycisphaeraceae bacterium. Lineage (GTDB taxonomy): Bacteria > Planctomycetota > Phycisphaerae > UBA1845 > UBA1845. The sequence continues at coordinate 12,083 of CAZJTP010000085.1, read as the reverse complement.
CTTCGCGCAGCAACTCGTCGATTTGTGGCAGATCCCGGTGCGTAAACGAATCGCTGAAGCAGACCTCGAGCGGACGATTCTGAATGTCGTACATCAAGCGAGCGACCTTGCGGCGGAAGTAAAACACAAATGCTACGACTTGATCGCATTCGGGCAGATGGAGGAGATCGCTGGAGAGACGCTGGCGCTTGCCGAGAGATCATTGAAGCTGGCCCAAGACCGGTTTGACGCGGGCGACGTAGGACAAGTCGACATCAATCTCGCGCGGGCAGCCATGTTGGACGTGCAATCCCAGTCAATGGCGATTCAGCGGGATCGTCGCATTGCCCAGACCACGCTTGCGCAAATACTCGGTCTCGCAAGGTGGCGCGACCCGTGGACGCTTGACGATTCCCTGCCGCAGCTCGCCTTTCCGATCGACGAAGGCGACTCGCTTCTACTGTTTGCGATGAGCGAACGGCTCGACGCCCGCGCCGCCGCCATGAAGGTGCGCGGCGCCGAGGACGAAGTCAAGCGGCAGTATCTAAGCATCTTTCCGAATGTCACGCTTGGCGTAGAGGCGGAGCGCACGGAGCGGCAAGCGCTTCCGAGCCGAAACATCCTGGCGGATTCGGCACGAGCATCCGTAGCCAACGGGCGACTGACCGCGCCCAGCATACAATCTCGAGGTGAACGGAAACTGGAGCGGCGTCAGATCATCGACTCACTCCTCGGGCCGACGCTTGACATCACGCTGCCGATCTGGGATCAGAACCAGGCTCAGATTGCCAAAGCTCGGTTCCAGGCTGTACAGGCACGCAAGGAATACGAGGAAATCCTGGATGGCGTCGCGCGGGACATCGAAGAGGCGTTGATCGTCGCCGAGAGTGCCGCGGAACTTGTACAGTTCTTCGAACAACACGTACTTCCCAACGCCCGGGCGAATGTAGAGGCTACCCAGCGGGCGTATCACGCCGGACAGCAGGGAATCATAGCCCTGATTGACGCCCAAAGGAACTTGATCGCCCAACGAGAAGCTCATGTGGGCGCCCGGCGCGATTACGCTGTAGCCCTGGCGGATCTACACCGCTCCGCGGGTGGACGGCTGCCATCCGAAGTGAATGACGAACCGAACACGACAGCACGCGAGGAGGCGCAGACAGCAACACCGTGATGAGCAGAAAGACACACAGGATATTGATCCGATTCTCGGTGGCGCTCGGCTTCATGCTTCTCTTGGGCGCGTGCGATATCATGCCTGACTCAGGCGGAGGCATACCGGCCGGTTTCTGGTCCTCCTCGGATGAACTGGTCACATTCGTGCAGGATTTCGCGAGAGAAGCGATGGCAGCTTTGTTGTACTGAAGCGCACACGGAACCATGACCGCGAGTAGCCCAACGAATCCCGAGTCGCTATCATCGAACGCTTCTGCCGATGGTCCGCTTGGGTTGAAGCGGGACGGGTTCTACGTTCGCCATTGCAAGGGCATCCTCTTTGTCTCGCTGGTCATGTGCCTGGCGGGCGCATACGCCGCCTACCGGATGCCGTCCTCGGTGTTTCCTCAGACGGATTTCCCACGTGTCGTCATTCTTGTTGACAGCGGCGTCATGCCGGCAGATGACATGATGGCAACAATCACGCGGCCCATCGAGGAATCGATGAAGGACATCCCCGGCGCCATCAATATACGTTCAGCGACGGGGCGCGGTTCGGCCGAAATCAACGTGTTCTTCACCTGGCGAACGGACATGGTTCAGGCGGAGCTGTATGTCCTGAGCCGTCTTTCACAGATCCGCTCCATACTTCCCGCCACCGCCGAAACAGCGGTCCACCGGCTGACATTCTCGGCGTTCCCGATGATCGGAATCAGCCTGACCAGCAAGACGCGCAGCATGACAGACCTTTGGGAAACCGCGCGATATGAAATCAAACCTCGCTTCTTGCGGATCGCGGGCGTAGCCCGGGTTGGGCTGGTCGGCGGCGACGTTCCGGAATTTCATGTGCTGGTCGATCCCGTTAAGCTGGACGCCTACCACATGACACTCCAGCAGGTCAGCGACGCCCTGGCTAAGACGAATACGTTCACCTCGGCTGGCATGCATGAGGAGAATCATCAACTTTATCTGGCCCTCGTCGATGGTCGTGTCGCGAATAGTGGCGAGATCGGGGAAGTCGTCATTGCCTGGGAGAGAGGATCCCCCGTTCGCGTTCAAGATGTTGCGTCCGTGCGGCCGGGCGCCGCCCCCCGATTCAACATCGTTACCGCCGACGGCGTGGACGCCGTCCTGCTAAACGTCTATGCGCAACCGGACGGCAACGCGTTGGGTATCGCGCGCGACCTCAAACAGGAATTATCTGCGCTCCGGGCTGAGCTCCCGCGGGATATGCACTTGGCCTTTTTCTACGACCAGTCACTCTTTGTACGAGAGGGAGTCGGAAGCGTCTGGGAAAGTATCATCATCGGGCTGCTTCTGTCGGTCCTCGTACTTTTTGCCTTTCTCAGGACGGCAAGCACCACGTTCGTTGCTGCGACCGCCGTTCCGGTTACCATTCTCGTCACGCTGGTCGGAATGCGTTTTTTCCATATGAGTTTTAACCTGATGACCCTCGGCGGGATTGCCGCCGCAATCGGCATGGTGATCGACGATGCGATTGTAGTTGTGGAGGCTATTCACGCTAAGGTCTGCGCCGGGCACGTACCGCGCCGTGCTGCATCATTGGCAGTCCGGGAGGTAGGGATGCCGCTCGTCGGCAGCACACTGACGCCGGTCGTGGTCTTCATCCCGCTCACATACCTCGATGGCGTGCCCGGCGTATTCTTCCGCACCCTGGCCTTGACCATGGTCGTGGCTCTGCTTACCTCGCTGCTACTGGCCGTCACCCTAACCCCGACTCTCGGAAGCATGCTGATCCATCGCCAACGGGGCCGAATTCAAGACGAACTCGAGCAAGGCGGGCCGGTCATGCGAAGACTCATCGGGACTTATGAATGGATGGCTCGCCGTGCCCTGGGTCATCTTGGGCTGTCGGCTGCCTGCATCGCCGCCGTCATCGCCGCTAGCGTTCTCCTTTATTCCCGGCTTGAGACGGATTTTCTCCCGGCACAGGACGAGGGGGCATTCGTCCTCGACTATTTCTCCCGGCCGGGAACAAGTCTGGCCGAGACGGATCGTATGTTACGCCACGTGGAGCAGATTCTGAACGATACTCCCGAGGTGGAGAGCTATTCACGTCGAACCGGCGCTCGTCTGGCGCTCGCAATTGCCGAGCCGAATACGGGTGACTTCCTGGTCAAGCTGCGCCCGAAACGGACGAGAGACACCGAGGAGGTCATCGACGAACTGCGCGAGAAGATTACCGCGGCTGAACCGGCGCTCAACACGGAGTTTCCGGGCGTGCTCAGCGATCTGATCGGGGACTTGACCTGGTCGCCGGACCCGATCGAAATCAAGATCTTCACCTCTGACACCGACAAACTGAAGCGGCTCGCCGGTCAGATTGCGGAAACGATCGAGACCATCCCCGGCGTCGTGGATGTAAACGACGGGCTCGTCGTAGCTGGCCCCTCACTTAGTTTCCGCGTTCGTCCATCGGATGCCGCGCGCGTCGGCCTCAACACCGACGAAATCGGCTCCACGTTGCGCACGGCGCTGCTGGGTGCCAATACCTCGTACGTACTGGAGGGTGACCGCACGCGCGGCGTGCGCGTCCTGCTGGCGGCCGACCGCAGAACGCGGGAAGCAGATATCATCGATCTGCCTTTGCGGGCGATCCAAGGATCGCGCGTGACGCTCGACGAAGTCACTCACGTTCGGCACCGCCCCGGTTTGCTCGAGCGCCACCGTGAGGACCTTCGAGAGCTGATTGCCGTGTCCGGTCGACTGGCGGGGCGCGACCTCGGCAGTGGAATTGCCGCCATTAAAAAGAAACTATCGGAAACGGTGGCGATACCTCCGGACGTCTCGATCGAATACGGAGGCTTGTATCAACAGCAGCAAGAGTCGTTTCGGAACCTTACTTTGGTCCTGATCATGGCCATTCTGTTCGTCTATGGTGTGCTTCTTCTGGAGTTCCGATCCGTGCTGTACCCACTGGCGATCGTGATTGGCGCCGTACTCGCACTTTTCGGCGTGATCGCGGCTCTGTGGATGACCGGAACATCGCTCAACATTGTCTCTTTTCTTGGCGCGATCATCGGTGTTGGCCTGGTCGCCAAGAACGGCATCCTCATGTTGGACTTCGTGGACCACCTTCGAGCCCGCGGCCTGTCTCTCGTTGAATCGCTTGTCCAATCGGGTCGTCGGCGTCTTCGTCCGGTGCTCATGACCACGTTGACGGCTTCTCTTGGGCTACTGCCACTGGCATTCGGTGTTGGTGCCGGGGCGGACATGCTCAGACCGCTCGCGATCGCGGTCATCGGCGGACTTTGTATCTCGTTGCTTCTTTCGCTCGTTGCAACACCAGTGTGCTACTACTTAATGATGCGCCTGTTCCGCCTTGACGGGCGCGCCACCTATGAGACGTCAGTCATGGGCATATCCGTAACGCGGAAGGATGGATCGCATGATGAAGAGTGAATACTTGTCGCCGGGCCGATTCCGGCGTGGTCCATTCCTTGATCGATGGTTCTTACGTCGCCACTTTTCCATGATTGGTCTTCTCATCATCGTTGGTTGTGTTTCCGAGCACTCGACCGAAAGTGACGGGGAGTCTGCCCCCGAAACGCCGGTGCCCGTACGCGTCGCCGAGGCGCAGATCAGAACACTCCACCCGTCGGTCGATCTGGTCGGGACGTTGGTGGCCATACCCGAGCGTACCGCCCTGATCGCCGCCCAGGGTGAAGGTCAGATCCAGCAGGTAGCGGTTGTCGAAGGTGATGCCGTCAAGAGCGGTCAAACACTCATTCAATTGGACTCACGCCAGGCCGAAGCCGAAGTGAAACGCGCCGAAGGAGTGGTCGGCCAACAACAGGCGATCCTTGATCGCCTGAAACACGGCTACCTTCCGCAGGAAATCGAGATGGCCCGACAGGCGGCATGCAAGGCGAAGGCTGAATTAGAGGCGTTGCGCATGCGTGTCGAAGCCTCAGCGAAGCTTCATGAGAACAGCGAGATGTCCGACGTGAAATTCGCCGGATTGCAGTCCGTCCTCCACAGCGCCGAAGCCGACTACGCTTCTGCCGGCGCCAAACTGGCTCTTCTGCAAGCGGGACCGCGTCCGGAAGAGATCGCCGAGGCTGAATCACAGCTCGCGGTGGCACAGGCCGACCTGGCTCGTGCCCGTTTATCGCTTGCCTTCTGCGACGCTAAGAGTCCCATCGACGGCGTGGTCACGAGACTCACGGCCCTGCAGGGCATGAACGTTGTCCCGGCGGATCAGCTCGCGACCGTCGTAGACCTATCCGAACTGTTCGTTCGTCTGCGCGTGCCGAGCAGTCACCTGTCGAGCGTAAAGCCGGGCGCAAAGGTCGAAGTGAACGTTGCCGCCCTCGATGGCGGAAGTGTTACCGGCCGCATCGCCCGCCTCGGCGGGGAGGCGGATCCAAACACGGGTGACGTTGATGCCTTCGCCGTTATCCCGAATCCCAGCGGGCATCTCAGACCCAGTCTTGGCTGTCGTGCGCGGGTCTGGCTGCCGCAGATAGATCAAGCCCTCGCCATACCGGTCTCGGCGCTTGCAGACCACGAGGGAAGGTCTGTCGTAAGCGTAGTCCGCGATGATCAAGCCTTTGAAGTTGAGGTGGTCGTTGGTGTAGAAACTCGCGGGCATGCACAGATCATCAGCGGGCTTTCACGCGGCGATGTTGTAATCACAGAGGGAGGCTACGGGTTGCCGGATGGTTGTCCCGTGCGGATACAATCGGAATAGCCTTTTCGGGTTATGAAGGAACCCACGTGACAAGATGATACATCGTCGTTCCTGTATAGTTTGGATTGCCGGCCCATTGCAGTGCACGTTTCCCTCGATCGTGAGTGAGCACATCTATTGCTACCGTTGGGGCGAATGAACGGGACTGGCTGAGTTGTCCGGGATCGTGCACAAAAGTGTGATTCAGCATAATGCAGTGCTGACGCCAGAAACGAGCGTGTGCTGGGGCTCGGGGCGGACAATTACAGTATTGTCATCTTACCGTAACCTTACTGTTATGCGCCGTCGCTACAATCGTCCGCACCCTTGGGATGGCGCGATCAGGGGCAAGGGTGAAGGGAAGCCAACCGATTCGAAAGTCTCTGCTCATAGACCAGAGCGACAGGCGAAAGTCAACGACGCAGCGGATCAGCCGAACACCACGTTGTTTTCTTTGACACGGGATTCTTTCTCGGCAAGCAGTATCGCAGGTGCCGGCAGGAAACATCGATTTCAGTAACGACATGAGGAAGAGACAGGATGCTTGATGCCCAGCATGAAAAGGCTGACGCCCGCCATCAAGTGGGCGAGATGGAGATACCACTCGCATCCGCCGAGAAAGATGCAGACCTCGCAGTATTCGCTGTAAGAGTGCGCAATCGACCGTGGGCGTTTACAGTCGTTCGTTTCATCAAGAAAGCGCGCACGAGAGTCGCGTTCATCCTCGCGGCCTGGTGCTTGGGCGAGGGCCTGTACTTCCGGGAACGTCCGTTCTCCTTGACTAGACTCAACGTGTGGGTCGTGATCGGGTTGATACTTATCGCAGGCGGGCTGTCCTTCCGCCTCGCCGCTCTCGGATGCATCCGAAAGAGGGAGCACCTGGCAATGGACGGCGTCTATTCATTGTGCAGGCACCCGTTGTACCTGGGATCGGTCCTTCTCGCGTACGGTTTCTGCACGTTGCTGGCTGACGTCGAGAACTTCGTGCTGGCGACGGTGTATTTCGTCGTATTTTACCCGCTGACGATCCTCTGGGAGGAGATACGGCTGGGGACGCTGTACGGTGAAGCGCACCGCCGGTACTGCGCTCGGACCCCCATGCTGCTCCCGTTGGGGGCTTTTCGAGCGGGCGCGTTCACGTGGCAGGCCGCCATGTCCCGCGGGGGAACACCGCTGCTGGCCGCCGTGCTGATTGTTCTTACAAGCGTGCAAGTGATGGCTACACTCATGTAGCCCGGAAGTCAAGCCATGACGCCGACACGTTTGATCTCGGCTCCGAGAACCACGGATACCGTGAATACGCGGGTAAGAGACAGGAGAACAACGAAACGCATCGCAGTCGTGGTCGTGATTGTTCTGGCTTGTGCCGGCATCGGTCTGGCTCTGTATGCGAATCGCTGGAAGATCTGGCCAAAGCGGTTTGCCGTGGTCGAGCCGGGTTGGCTGTAACGCGGCGGGCAGGTGGATGCTCGCCTGATAGACGGGTTGGCCGAGACGTACAAAATCGAGGGGATTCTGTCGCTGACGTGGTTGAGGCCGAACAAGCCGGACGAATTGGCTTAGCTGGATCTGGTCCATAGAAGGGATCTGGAATTCGAGATGATCCCGATGCCGGGTGACGGTATTGCGGATTTCGAGAAGCTCGACCAGGCCGCCGACTGGATTGAAGATCACCGCGGGCATCCTGTGTTCGTCCACTGTGCCGCCGGCGTGAATCGAACCGGCGCGGTCATCGCGGCATACCGAGTGAAACATTGCGGCTGGTCGCTGCATGAGGCGTTGGCCGAGGCGAAGCGATGCGGTATGCGGGATCGATATGGTAAGTTGCGGGAACACCTGATCAGGTACTATAAGTAACATCTACCGTTTGGCATCCGTTTAGGTCACACAATCGACACCGGGTGAGCCGATCGAGGGTCGTCCACTAATGCCTGATTCAACAAGGCACGCCTCCAATCCGATTGACCGGCCTAGCGCGCAGTCTCCGGCGCAGACGGAGATTCGCGGCATTACGCCCGACGTTCACAGCAGACTCGCCCTTCCCGCCTTGATGGTCCTTTCGGCGTTGACCTGCTTCGTTGGTCTGCGCAACGGACCGCCCCTGGGCGACCACGAATCCATCAACGCGCTGGCCTCGCGTCATTCAATCGAGTCAGGCGAGTGGCTCATTCCGAACGTCAGTGGCACACCGCGTATACGCAAGACACCGCTGGGCATCTGGCTGATCGGCACCGCGTCGGTGCTCACGGGGCATCCGGAAGGCGCACCGCCGGTGACGGATTTGTCAGCCAGAATCCCGTCGGCGATTGCCGGTTTCGCCAATGTCCTGGCAGTCTTCTGGCTTGGCTCGATGCTGTACGGGTATCGTGGCGGGCTTGTCGCGGGCTTCATCTGCGCAGGGTGCGCGGCAACGGTCTTCTTCTCGCATAACGCGCAAGTCGACATGGTGCTGACGATGTTTACTACGTTGGCGTTCGCCTGTTTCTGGCGCGGCGCGATGCACTCACAGCCAAGCCGGTGGTTCATGGCCGCTTTCTACCTGTCGTTCGCCTTGGCTATGTTGGCAAAAGCACCACTTCCGCTGGCGATCGTCGGCTTGTCTCTGGCCGTCTACTGGTTCATCACCGTGCCCATTCTTGCAGCCGGCCAACACGCGGAACGACACTACGGAGCACTCGCGCGCCGGTGGGTTGTTGGGTGCCAAGCGCAAGTCAGTCGACTCCGGACGCTGTGGTTGGTTCCCGGCATCCTTATCTTCGCCATCCTGGTCGGTGCCTGGCCGGCGTACGTCTACGCGCATGTCGACAACGCCCTCGCCCTGTGGCGGATCGAGTACCTCACTCGCTTCACGGGCGAGCTGAGCAGCCGGGCGCACCCGGCATGGTACTACATCCCGATGATCTTCGGGCTGACCATACCGTTCATGGCTTCGATTCCGGAAGCGGTAGCGTCACCGTTCGTGGCTCGGTACAAAGCGCAGCGTCACGGATTGTCATTCGTGTTCACTTGGGCGGTGGTCGGAACGTGTTTTCTCAGCACGGCGGCATTCAAACGCCCTCACTATCTGCTCTCCGTCTTCCCGGCCTTCTGCCTTCTGCTGGCACCGGTAATCGACCGTTTCTTCTTTGGGGCGATCCCGGCGATGACTCGCCTGGGCCGGGTGATGTGCTACGGTCTTCCGGTGTTACTCGCTATCGTCGGGATCGTCGGCGGTGTGGTCCTTCAGCGACAGTACCCTGGACTGTTTCAGCCTTTTGTGTTTGCCTACTCGGGAGCGTTTCTGGTGTGGACCGCCGCGTCCTTGGCGTATGCCAGGAACCGGCGGCTGGCGTCATTCGTGCTGTTGAACCTGGGCGTTCCGATCCTGCTGCTCGTCATGTGGCCGGCCGCGGCGGAAGGTCTGGGTTCCAATGCCGAAGCCCAGGCGCTCATTACAGCATTGCGCGGGCACGGAATCAGCCCGGATGACGAACTCATCTGGGCCGACAAAAGGCCGAACGCATCGATCGAGTTCTATTCGGATCAAAAGATCCGACGACTCATCGACGTCAACGAGATGGCCGGACTCCGAAGCGGGCGGCGATCCGTCTCGGGTGACGTTTTTCAGGAGGTCGCCCGGCGCGTCAGAGAACGACTTCGTCAAGATCAGCCTGTGTACCTCGTTCTGCGGGCCAAGTACTTTGAGTTGCTGTCGCGGCAGCAGGACTTGTCCACGCGAGTGCTGTTTCACCTCGAGGGTTTTCATGAGAATGCGGAAGATGATCTGGTCGTGTTCACGCAGGGCGGGGCGTAGGCGTGGAACGCAATGCAGCCTGGCCCGGGCGTGGCGGACACCATCTCTCCTCTGCCGCAGCAGGGGAGGTACCTTAGCGAGCGAGAGTGCACCCCTGTGATGACACCCAGCGCTGAATCGACTGACGCTTCCACTCCCCAAGGGAAGAAGCTCCGGCGTCTTCTCTCCCAGACGCTCAAGGTGGGTGTGGCAGCCTTGGTAGTCTGGGCACTGGGGCGGCATGTCGTGGCGTTGATCATGGAGTGGTCCGGGCAGGAGACGAGCCTACGCGGGCTTTCCCTGAACTTCGGCTGGATAGGGGTGGCCGTCACCACGTTTCTGTGCGGCCAGCTTTGCTTCGCCGCGTTCTGGGGCCGGTTGTTGAAGTGCTGCGGCGTGATCGCATCGCCGATGGAAACGCTTAGAGCCTACTGCGTTGGCACCCTCGGCAAGTATGTTCCCGGGAAGGCCCTCGTTGTGCTAGTGCGCACGGGGCTTCTGCCAGGCGGCCCCGTCAGCAGTCTGTCCGTCGGACTGACGGTGGTTTACGAAACGCTGACGATGATGGCCGTTGGCGGCGCAGTCGCGAGTGTGTGCCTCTTGATCGTACAGCCGGAGCAGTGGTTGTTCTGGTCGGGTGCCGCAGCTACGGCGTGCGGATTGACAGCCTGCCTGCACCCCGCCCTATTTGGTCGCCTTGCCAAGTTTGCCGCCCTTCCATTCAAGGAAGCAAGGAACGACTTTTCAGCGAAGGCGTGCTGTGCCACGTTCTGGCGCTGGAGCATGCTCCCAGCCGGCGGTTGGGTGCTTCTGGGGGCAAGTTCCTGGGGAGTCGCACGGGCGATCGGTATCGAATGCTCCTCGGCTGACGACTTCCTGTTTCTAACGGGGACGGCTGCCATGGCCACCGCCGTCGGATTCCTGGTTTTGTTCATGCCGGCCGGCCTAGGCGTACGTGAGCTTGTCATCATCCATCTGCTCGCACCGCGCTACGGGCTGTCCGAGGTTGTGCTGGCGTCGCTTCTGTTGCGAACGATTTGGACCTTGGCGGAGGTGCTGTTGGGGGGAGTTCTGTACGGCGTCCCACCTCTGCTGGGGAAGTTGTTCGGGACCGCAGTAACCGAACCGCCCTCCAAGGCAATGGCCAATAAGGACGCCACCCCGAAATTGCTCACGTCGAGGGCTAAACCCGTCACGACGATTGCGATCGTCAATAACCCCCCTGTGCGCGCCGTGGAAGTGCAGCTTCCGACTGTGCCTTACGGGCAGCAGGATTCCGTGGAGGACGCGGCAAGATGTTGACTGCAAGGGCACTCAAAGAGCGTAGGAATGAGGCCGAACAACAGGGGGAGCCTCGCAGGGGTAAGTGCGACTTATCGATCATTGTCCCGGTCTTCAATGAGGAAGACAACGTTGAGCCGCTCTGCGTAGAGTTGATTGACGTTCTTGAGCATGCCGGAGCGGACTACGAGATTGTTCTCGTCGATGACGGGAGCACGGACGGCAGTCTGGAGCGTTTGGTGAAGCTCGCCAAAGGCAACCCTAAGGTCTTCGTCCTGGAACTACGCCGCAACTTCGGCCAGACCGCAGCGATGGCCGCCGGTATCGATCATAGTTGTGGGCGAGTGATCGTACCGATCGACGCTGACCTCCAGAACGACCCGCACGATATTCCGACTCTGCTCGAGGGACTTGAAGGGCCAACCGCCTGCGACATTGTCAGCGGGTGGCGTAGGAATAGGCGGGACAAGTGGCTGACCCGGCGTGTTCCGTCTCAGATTGCCAATAGGATGATCCGAATCATCACGCGCGTCCCGATCCACGATTTTGGGTGCACGCTGAAGGCCTATCGCCGGGAAGTCCTCGAGGATGTCAGCCTGTCGAGTGACATGCACCGGTTCCTGCCGGCGTTGGCCGCCTGGCAAGGCGCCAAGATTACCGAGACGGTTGTCAATCATCGCCCTCGCGTTCACGGCCAGGCCAAGTACGGGCTGTGGCGTACGATTCGAGTCGTGTTGGATCTGGTCACCGTGAAGTTCCTCGGGACGTACATGACGAAACCGCTTTACTTCTTTGGGAAAATAGGCTTCGGAACGTTCTTGGTGGCGCTCGCGCTGCTCGCTGTCGTCATCGGCCAGAAGTACGGGTACTTCGGTCAAACGGAGGGGCTCAACCTGAATCGGAACATCCTTGTGACGCTTAGCTCGCTGTTGGCGTTCTTCACCGTACAGTGTGTTTTGTTCGGCGTTCTCTCAGAGCTCCTCGTGCGGATCTACCACGACATTCGTGGGCGCCCGATCTATCGGATTCGACGGCTCTATCGGAGCGAGCGCTCAGATACGAGGGCCTAACGCCGCGTCGCCGCGTTATTGCCTACGTGCGAAAAATCAAAAAAATCAATCAAAAATAAAAATCGGAAAGGAAAATCGAAATCGGGGGACACCATACTAATTTCCTTGACGTTTGTAGTCGTGGGCGATAGTG
>CAZJTP010000084.1:0-17384 GCA_964548955.1 uncultured Phycisphaeraceae bacterium | reverse complement strand
AACTCCGTAAAGTCCTCGATGCTCTTAAGCGCCCGTTGAGAGCCGAACAGCCGTTGGATATTAACCCCGCGCAGCGGCGGCGTATCCAAACCATGCCGAAACTCCTGCGGCCGGATGTCGCCGACCAGATGTGTGGTCGCGTTCGTGTGCCCGTTGACGTGGCAGTCAAAACAGGTCACACCGCGATGGGGCCGAACCGTCCGTCGATCTTCAGTTTGGTTGAACTGCTGCTGCGGGAACGGCGTAACGAGCAGACGCAGACCCTCCAACTGCTTCGGGTTCAAGATGCCGTTGAACATCTCATAGTAATTATCGATGGTCACCACCTTGCCTTGCGATACATCCCCGAGGTCGGGCCGCGTCGTCAAATAGATCGGCGGCGGGAACTCTGGCAGGAAATGCTCCGGGAGATCGTAGTCAAGGTCGAAACGAGTCAAGTCCCGCCCCTCCTGCCGCTTGATCTCGTCAATGTGGTGCTGCGGAAAGACCATCCCGCCTTCCGGATGGTTAGGGTGCGGGAGCGGCAAGAATCCTTCAGGGAACAAACCCTTCTCCCGGATTTGCTCCGCGGCCATATCTGCCAACGTTTCCCAGGTCATTCCCGAAGGCAGCTTAACCCGAACACCCTCCTGGACCGCCTTGCCGCGCGACATCGTGACATCGCGCGCCGGGCGGTTGCTCATGTCATACCGCTCCTCCAGCAGATCCAACTGCTTCTTCATGACGGCCGGCTTGGCAGCCTTCATCCGCGCCATCGTCGCATCGAAGCTCTCCGTGACAACGACGGGACTATAGCTTGACGGGTTCCCCGCCAGCGCACTGGCATATAGAAAACTGATCGCAGCCAGCGCAGAAGCTCCGACAACCGCTGCACTCCGTGCACCCCAATGATCCTGTCTTCCTGTGTGTCTCATGGCAGATTCTCCTGTTCTTCCGGTCCTTATTATTGACTTCCACCTATCGGATTCCATTGTGCGGAATCCTGCATCCTCCAGCCTTGTCCTAGCCCCATTTCCCCTTGGCGATGTGGCCCTGCATCTCCGTCATCGAGAGTTTCATGATTTCATAGCTGTGCGCCAGGGCCTTCTGGAAGACGTCCACACAGCCGGGGTCGAGATTGTCTTCGATGCCGTCCTTGCAGACCAGCTCCATCTTGCGGCCCAGGTTCACGAGCCGGCAATGAAGGGAGTTCGTGTGCCGGGACCGCTCCACCAAGCCTGAAGCGGTGTCGTCCAAAAGGGTGAACTTCTCCGCAATCGCTCCACACTTGGGGCACCGTGCCGGGGCCTCGTCACCGTCGTGAATAAATCCACATACACCACACTTCCACTTTCTCATATTGGCTTCTCCTTTTTGTTGCGGACCACGTCCGACCAGGAGGTCGGACGCTATGTCAAAGCTTTACCTCGAGAATATCGAACCACGCGCCTGTGCCGGTTACAGCATCCATCTCCGCCTGCACGATAGCCACGTGGCCTTCCTCGATCTCCACGAACCGCTGAAAGAGCTTCTGTCCTTCCGCCGGTAACTCCGCGACCATCTTTCTGTAGAAGCTGCTGGTCTTTCGCTCCGCCTCCAGCGCCCTTCCGAGCATTTTCAGCTCAACTCCGTGATCCACGTCAGACATGCTCTCCGACACGCTGTCCGCCGCATCGGCAATGACCTCGCGGGACGGGACCGCCGTATCGAGCACTACCGGGTCGACCTTTCCGGTCTTACGCCACTCCTCCAGCCGGCTCTGCAGGTAATCCACGTGTCCTTGCTCCTCGTCGGCCAGGACTGTGAACACTCGCTTGCCGACCGGATCGACCGCCTCCTTCGCCGCTGCCTTGTACACGTCACGTACTTCGTTCTCGAACTCGATGGCCGTCTGTATCGCCTTCTCGATCGCCATGCATTCACTCCTCAACACAAGAGAACACTCCCCTTCATTTCTAATCCTGATCCGTGGCCGGTGCCGCGCGCTGGCCCAATTCCCGGTCGATCATGAATAGTACAACCGGGTTGTCCCCGATCAGCTTGAGTTTGTCTCTGATCTCTTGTGCCGTAGCCTCCTCCTCCACCTGCTCCGTGACAAACCACTGGAGGAAAGCGTTCGCCGCGTGGTCCTTTTCGTTCAGTACCAGGTCCACGAGTTGGTTGATCAGACCGGTGACCTTGCTCTCGTGCTTGCACGTGTCCTCGAACACATCGAGCGGCGAACTCCACTCCGTCTTCGGCTCTTTGATCTTGACCAGCGTGATCCTGCCGCCGCACTCGTTGATGAAATCAAAGAACCTCATCCCGTGCATGTTCTCTTCCTGTGCCTGCATCCGCATCCACTGCGCCATCCCCTTGAGGTTCTGTGACCCGAAGTATGCCGCCATCGACAGATACAGGTAGGAAGAAAACAACTCCGCGTTCAGCTGTTCGTTGAAAGCACTCTCGATTTTGGAATTCATCACGTTTCACTCTCCATTTCCGTAAGTCTGCGTCACATGCCCTGCGACCGCGGGAGCACACAGCTTCCGCCGAGCCGCGCGCCACAGCACCGAGAACTGAGTTTTATTAGCAGTACGACTATGACGCCCGGAAGAAATCTCGCCATGGCCGAGTGAAACCGGCCACTGGCCGCTCCCTTGAATCGCGAAACTCCTGAAACGCGGTACTATTCTCGCTTCCGTGGCGAAGTTCCGCCACCATCCGCCCCACATCCGCTTTGGCAATCCGGGCAGACGCCCAGGAAGTCCAGGCAAAATCCGACGATGTCGTACCCAGCCAGACTTTGAACTTCTCCATTGACGAAATCCTCAGGCAGGTCGTGAACGTCGTCGATGCGCTCGCAGTGGATACACCGTACATGGTAGTGCTGGTCGGGATTGCCATCGAACCTAGCCTCAGCCCCGCTGATCTGGAGCTTCTGAATAGCGCCGTTCTGCGCCAGCAGCTCCAAGTTCCGATAAACTGTACCCAAGCTGATCTTGGGCAAGCGAGCACGAGCAATCTCGTACAGCTCAGCCGCCGTCGGATGACAGCTCAACTTCTTTAATTCCTCCAGCACCACCTGACGTTGTCGTGTATTCCGTTGGGCTCTTCCGGTTGCCATCACCAGCTCTTCACTGAGTACTGCTATCCAACTTCCGTCTTCGTGAGGGATCGCCACACGGGTTCCGACCCAGTCATCAACGCCGTTTCCACTACCACTTGGGTTTTACGAGCCGTTGCGTTAATACTCAGCCAAATCTCCTTATTAGGAAGCCTGCTCATTAGTATTACTAATATTTAGCCCCTGTCAAGGCCTTTTTTCTAAAAAAGACGAGCGTCTGCCGTGTAACGGGACTTGGCCGCTGGCACATCGTATTCTGAGCTACCGCAACGCGGGTTTGCCCCGCCTTATGCGGCGCTGATCTCGCTAGCAATACGCATGTATCCGCAAGTCGGCCCAGCCCGCCTGATCGGACTCAGGCAGGGTCGCAGCGCCTCAAGGCTGTCGCACCATCGTCGCGGAGACACGCTCAATCACCTTAACCAAGAGCTCCACCGCACGGTCTATCTCAGCGGTCGTCGATACAACGTGGCAGGCACAATTCTTCGACGAGCACGAACATGGGATGGCATGGGACATCGTCGAGGTGGCGTTGCCGTTTTGCGATTTCGAGCGGGCCTGCCGGTACGAGCTTGCGAGCCGCCTGAGTGTGGACGTGCGCACTATCAGCCGGATGGTTCGGCGTGGCGAGTTGCCACCTCCGTGTCTTGGCCAGTGTGGGCTGGCCAAGGTGGTTGTGGAGCTACGTGATCGAGTTTTGCCGACAACGGCATGCAAGACAGGAGCAGCTCGAACGGCGGGGGAGGTCAAAGCTGACATAGCGGCCAGTGTGCGGCCGCAAACCGAGAGGGCAACGCCGGTTCCGACATCGGGCCGGCGTTGTCGCTTTCGGGGCACATCTCCCAGATCGCTCGGTTGCTGCGGCGTGATGCCGACTGGCCAAAGCCAACCCACTGAACTCATTACGACGAACTGCGCGATCACGCACTCCGTGACCGACAAGCCCTGTGGTCTTGGTGAGAGATCACGAACGTTCAGCGACGCCGCGCCTGTACTCGCGGTTGGGGCGGGTCATGTGATTTCCCCACAACTTAGGTCTCGCTCAGCGGTGGCGTAGGTAGAGGATGGCCCGCGGGGAAGGTATCCATCAAGTCGATAAGCAGCCCCTGCCATCGCGAGAATGATGCACGTGATCCATACTGATCCAGTGAGACATCCCCGGAATCTGTAGTAGAGCCAGCCCCGTCTCCGGTCCCAAGTTCAATAGGAGGCTCGTCGGAAATATGTCATCGGCGCCACCAGTGATGATGAGTATTTTTTGCGCCAGCTCCTCCAGCTGCTTCTTGTACTTAATCGATTCGTATCCCAGGGCAATCATCGTGAAGATATGGGCATCCTTGGGCGTCAGCAAAGCGCCCTCTTCCTCAATCGCACCGTACAAGTGCAATATTATGTCTCGCCAGACGTTGCGACCTTCCTCGTGCGTCCGCGCGAACACCCTCCACGGACAATCTCCGTACATATTGACCAGGCTCGAATCCATGCCTTCTAACGCCTGTCGGAAGGCTGCTACCTACTGCGGACCAACCTGACCGAGACCGATCCGGCGATCCTGTGGAAGCAGTACATCCAGTTGACCGAAGCAGAGTGGGCCTTCCGGATTGAAAAGAACGAGCTGGGCATCCGTCCGATCTGGCACCAGAAAAAGGATCGCGTCCTCGGCCACATCCTGGTTTGCTTCCTGGGTTATGTCCTGTGGAAAGCTTTGGCCCAGTGGATGCGTCGCGCCGGACTGGGCGACGCCCCGCGTACGTTGATCGAGGAGTTTGCCAAGATCAAAAGCGGCGACGTGGTCCTGCCGGCCCAGATGGCTGACGGCAGTCGGCGCACGATCCACTTGCGTTGCGTAACGACGCCCGACGAGGCTCAGAAAGTGTTGCTCAACCGCCTCGGCTTGACCCTACCCCGCCGCCTCCGGCGGATCGACGAGGTCGTCCAAATGTAGTCACGACTTCTGCCAGAAAACCGCCCTGAAGCCACCACCAAGGCCGTTCGAACTCTACAACTGTTCAACTTGGGCTAACGCGAGAAGGAGGAATGGCTCAACATAACGTTGATTCTTCAGGAATCCGTATGAACAAAACCGCAACAGCATGCCGAAGCCTCAATGCGCCCGTCGTGGAAGCCTACCGATGGTGACGAGAGCGACTCTGATCGCACTAGTATTCATTGGCTGATTATGTCGGAAGTGACGTTCCGTCCACCAGCGCGGCCAATGGCGCGGACACATGCTACACTGGGAACAGTACGCAGATCGTAAACGTACCGCCTTTGGCGGTGGACACCGTGATTGAGCCA
The DNA here is from genome assembly GCA_964548955.1 of uncultured Phycisphaeraceae bacterium. GTDB lineage: Bacteria > Planctomycetota > Phycisphaerae > UBA1845 > UBA1845. The sequence goes on along the minus strand of CAZJTP010000084.1, from coordinate 12,001 downwards.
CCGAGCAGCGTCATCAGGTTCTGGCATAGCGGCAAGCCCAGGCCGTACCGCCGTTCGTTGCCCTCGGGTGCCCGTGCAGTGTCACCGCGCCAGAACCGATCGAAGACCTTCTCGGCATCGGTTTCGGCAACAATGCTCCCCGTATTCGCAACATGCAGGCTGGCTTGGCCATTCTCCCGGCGAAGCGCAATCGTGACCCGGCCGCCGGCGTCGGTGTACGTGACCGCATTGTCGAGGATGTTCTTCAGCACAAGGCTTGCCTTCGCGTGGTCACTGGTAATGAGGCATGATTCTGGAAGCCGCCAGGTCACCTCAAGCTGGCGCTCTGTGGCTCGGTCGGCGTACTGCGTCCAGCAGTCCTTCAGGAGTGCAATTAGATCGACAGTCTCGCTCGCAACCTCAAGCTGCCCGGCGTCAGCACGCGCCAATTCGAGAAGGTTCTCGACCATCCGCTGCATCTGTTGACCGATCGCCAAGGATTTGGCCATGGCTTCCCGATAGGCTGCTGCGGCGCGCTCCTTCGATAGCGAGACCTCCAGCGTCGATCGCAAACCTGCCAGCGGAGTACGCAGCTCGTGGGCCACGTCCGCAGTGAACGCCCTCTCACGGGCAAAGGCCCTCTCCAAACGAGCAAGGAGATCGTTAAGCCGTGTGACGACCGGAGCGAGTTCGGCTGGTGTACCGCGCGGGTCAAGGCGGCTCGACAGATCGTTCTCTCCGATCTTGGCGATCTCGGCAGCCACGCGTCCCAGGGGCTCGAGGCCTCGCCCGACAATCCAAGACAGCACCAGCACCGACACGAGTATCGCGCCGGCGCAGCCACACGCGAGGAGCAGGCGGAGCCAGGCAAGTGCCCGATCAACATCGCGCGTCTTGCGAGCAACAGCCAGGGTCAGCTCTGCCGGACTGGATTCGGTTTGTGCGAGCAGACCATTCTCTTCTTGTCGCGGTGTGAACGTAATCTGCACGACTCGTCCGCGCCGACCGTCAGGTAAAACAGTGTTCGCGTGAGCAGGCTGGTCAGACCTCGTGCTGCTTCGGCTCAGGTCACCTGCACCGAGCGATGGCGAACGCGCTAGCACGTTCCCAGCGGATGTCCAGAACTGATAGTACTCGGCATCCTCCGCGGGCTTGTACTCGGGCAGGCTGTCTTCGCCGAGTTCCAACTCGAGTTCGTCCCCATCTTGCTCCACCAGAGCGGCCAGTGATCGAGCTTTCGACGCAAGCGACTCATCGAACTCGGCCCACAACGCGGCACGTACCATCGTGTAGAGAACCAGGGCCGACACCGACAGAACGAGCCCGGCCCCGATGGCAGTACCCAGCAGCAATCTTGTCCGCAAGGTCCTCATCAGTCACGTTGACCTAGAACGTAACCCTGTCCACGCCGCGTATGAATGAGCTTTGGCTGACCGGGATGTTCGATCTTCCTGCGCAGGTGGCCGATGTACACGTCGACTACGTTGCTTTCGGGATCCGAACGGAAATCGTATATGTGCTCCCAGATCTCGCTGCGCGAGACGACGTGCCCGGTCCGAATAGCAAGGAACTCGAGGAGTGCATACTCACGCGCGGACAGATCGATCGCCTGATCACCTCGGCGGACAGTTCGCCCGGCAGTGTTGATCTCCAGGTCGTCAACTCGGATGACAGGATCCTTGCTGTTGTATCCCCGTCGAACCATAGCGCGGACCCGGGCCAGAAGCTCCGCAAACGCGAAGGGTTTCACCAGGTAATCATCCGCGCCGAAATCAAGACCCCTGACACGATCTGCAACCGTGTCCTTGGCAGTGAGGATCAGGATGGGAGCCGCGTTGCCTTCGCTCCGGAGGCGCTTCAGAATCGTGAGCCCGTCGATGTGCGGCAACATGAGATCGAGCACGATCACGTCATACTCGTTCGACCGGGCGTACCAAAGCCCCTCTTCGCCGTCAGCAGACGCATCCACGGCGAAGCCGGCCTCCTCCAGGCCCTGTCGTAGGGCATCTCGCAAAGGAGCATCGTCTTCAACGATCAACAGTCGCATTGCCGCGACACCTTACACGAGGAACACGACCAACGCTCTCCTGGCGCTGGAGCCAGCGTCAGCATACGACCACCGGCAAGGTAACCGTCGCCGCAATCCGCCGGTTGTTACGCTACTGTCCGGCCTCAACGCTGATCAGCTCGACCCGCTCATCACCGTCGATTAGCTCCTCCAGGACGACACCGATGTCTGGGGCATAGTACTTATACTCACTCACGTCGGGTTCGAGCGGTGTAAAGTCACGCGTCTGCAGACAGGTGTACGTGACGCCATCACCCAGCATCACAGGAACGTCGAGGGCAACCACCTCGCCCATGTCCTCGGCCTCGCTCGCGTAGTACTCTTGATGGTAGACATCACCAGGTACCGGAGATGCCTTCATCGCATATCCCGGCCAAGCGATGATGCCAAGCCCGGCAACGTCTAGTCCGGCTTCCCATGAACCCTCATGCGTGGTGTCGATCAGGCTTCCCGCGTCGTCGTAGTTGTAGTTGTCGACCTCCTCGCCCATGTACCAGACGTTTCCATCGTCGTCCTGGGCGAACCAGTCGTGCGTATCTTCGATCAAGACGTCATCAAGGAAAACCCGGTCCCGAACAACCCGGCACGTGATCCCCATAACTACGCGAGTGTCGTCGAGGACTTCTACGACAATCCTCTCGGTACCGTCTTCGGTTTCAACCTGATAAGTACGTGTAGTCCCAGGAATCTGCGGGAAGTACACGTTGTCGATCTGAGCTGGACTGGTGAAGTCTGCGGCGTCGAAGTGAGGGACTGTGTCTGGGACTTGACCCGTCCCGTCGCCCGGCACCAGAGGGCAACCCACTCCCATCACAAGGAGGGACGAAATGAGTACGAGAGCACCGTTTCTACAGTTCCTGTTGTTCCTCATGAAAGACGCTCCTTCGTAGAACAGCGCGAGTACTCGCGCTACCGTGTCCACCACGAGGCATCGCTATTAATCGTCGTCATTTCCTTTGTTATCGTCATCGTCCTCCTCATCGCTGTCATCTTCGTCGTCGTCATCGTCCGGCTCTTCAATCACACGACCGGTGGGAAGGACAAGCAACTCCTCCTCTTCGCCGTTGATCCTACCCTCGACTTCGTACAGGACAATCATCTTCTTCTCGACGACGACCTTCGCATTGGCACCGAAATGCGTCGCGATGGCCGCGCGGACGGAGGAGGGAGCCTTCTCGGCGGCAATGATCTCCTCTGTCTCTATCAGCGTGCCGTCTGCTGTCACCGCCGCTTCGTGCTTCGTGCCGTTTGTGACCCACGCCGCCTCGTAGACAAGAATGCCGTCTTCTCTCTCGCGTTCCGCCCTCGTAATCTGTGCGTTTCCGGCAAGAGTGATCAGCGCTGTGCGCGCAGGCTCCGGCACTTGGCCGATGGCGATGTCGTCTTCATCGTCCTCCTCTCGCTCAACTTCCCGCCCGAGCAGCGTGCCGTCTGGCGCGACCTTGATTTCGACCTCTTCTCCGTTGACCAGAAACTCCGCTTCGTAGATCGTCCTCCCGCCCTTCGTTTCCCGTTCGATTTCCTTGATTTCAGCTCCGGCGGCCTCACTCAGAATGGTCGCCTTGACGGCAGGTGGAACCTGGTCGAGGGTCACCTGTTCCTCCTGTGCGTTGCTTGCCCACGCACCAAACGCCACACCGCCGACCACGCCCAATCCGACCACCAGCAACACGATCATGCTCGATCTCATCACGTTCTCCTTCAGTTGGTTTAACGCCATCGAGTTCGCCGGCCCACGCCGAGCCGGCCTCACCGTTCCTATCGTGCACATAAGCATACAGATCAAACATGAAAGTACGATGAAAGGACGGGTACAACGCGCGCACAGGCCAAGAAGCGTACGAATTGCTGGATCGAGACGCTCCTCCAACGGGCCTTGGTGAGCCGTAGACTTGCTGTCGTTTCGCGACTGGCGCTGTACTGCAGGCGGCTGGCGGGTAGCGGGCCGCACACGGATGCGATGGTTCAGCGGTTGCCGCTGCCGGCCTGCGGAGATATTACGCAGGCTCGCGTGGTACCGGGCTCTCTCAGTAAACACAATGCCTGGAGCATCACGAACCTGCCCTATTCGCCTTCCAACGCAGGTCTCGTGTGGCGTGTGGCACCGGAGGTTAGCACTGTGGTCAAACGCCACCGCGCGGCGGCGACAGGCTACTCGAGGGACAGGCCGCCGTGCTACGGGTGCAGAAGAATCACGCCTGGCCGCGAACGAACATCATTGCCCCGGTAAGAACTCCGCGAAGATCCTGGGTGATTCGATGCACAGCTGGTGTAAACAAGAGAACGACCGCGGTGGATAGCAGGATTCCGTATCCGAGGGAGATGGCCATCGGTACGAGGAAGCGCGCCTGGATGGAGGTCTCAAAGATCATGGGGGCCAGGCCGATAAAGGTGGTTAACGAGGTCAGGATGATGGGCCGCAGACGGCGGCGGGCGGCCGACTCCACGGCCTCCGGCCAGGGTGCACCGTTTCGCCGTTGCTCGTTCATCGTGACGGTCAGAACCAGGGCGCCGTTTACGACAACGCCGCAAACCGCGATCAGGCCGAAGACGCTGATCACGCTGAGGTCATAACCCATCACGACGTGGCCAACCAAGGCGCCGGCGGTCCCGAAGGGGACGCAAAGGACAACAACCAGCCCTTGTATGTAACTGCGGAAGAGCACGGACAGCAGACAGAAGATCGCCAGCATCGCCAGACACAGACCTCGAAAAAGCGCGTGCAACGCTTCGGTTCTCTCCCTCTGCCGGCCCTCAAATTTGAGTCGGAGCCCGGGAAACTGCCCAGCCAGAGCCGGCAGAAAATCGGCTGACAACGCCGCCTGGATCTTCTCTGCGTTAGCCACCTCCGGCAGGACTTCGCCGGATACGTTCAGCACGCGACGACCGTTGACGCGATTAATCTCCGTATACGCCCGACCGGTATTCATCTGGACAGCCTGGGGCAGCGGCAACTCAGTACCGTCAGGAGCCCGGATCATGAGTTGCTCGAGGGCGTGCAGGGATTTCGTGTCACCGCGCGGCAGCCGAACCATCACGCGGATTTCGTCACGGCCGCGCTGCTGCCGGAGCGCCTCGGCACCGAAGAAGGCATGCCGAACCTGACGTCCTACGCTCTGGGGCGTCAACCCGAGGCTCTGGGCAGCGGGTTGCAGCGTGAAGTCGAATTGTGGTTTGCCCGCGGCAAAGCCGTCGTCAATCTCGGTAACACCGGCGTAGGTCGCGAGATGATCCGCGAGACGCGTAGCGGCCTCTTCGAGAATCTCGACCTGCGGGTGCGCCAGCTCGACGGTCAACCGCTGGGAGCCCGGTCCGACCGCGAATTCGAACAGCATGGATTCGAGCCCGGGGAGTTCGCCGATCTCGGCCCGCCAGATTTCGGTGAACTCCGCGGCGGTGATCGTTCGCTCTGATTATGGCACCAGCGAGATGTTGATGTCCGCGGTGTTCGCGCCGCCGCGTCCCACGTAGCGTGCGACCCCCTCCAGGATATCCGGGCCGCCCGCCTTATCGGTTGCCCGGAGTCCAGCCTCCTCGATGTGGTGGGCGATACGCTGTGCCTCCTCGAACGCCGCACCATATGGCAGCAGGACTTCACAGTCCACGCGGTCTCCGGTGATCTGCGGCATGAAGTTGAACTCGAGCCTTCCGCTGTCATACCAGGTCCAGATCACGGCCAGTCCCGCCACGAACACCGCGGCGGTCAGGTAGCGATGACTGAGGCACTGGCGGAGCAACGGGACGTACATGCGTTCGGTGAACCACTCGAAGCCGTCGGAGAACCGCCTCTGGACGCGACGCAGCAGACCGAGCGGGCCGCGCGGCGTGTTGTTCTCCGCGATCGGTTTTCCGTGACCGAGATGTGCGGGGAGAACCAACAAGCACTCGACGAACGAGATGGTGAACACTGCAATGACTACCGCTGGAAGCACGCCGAAGAACCTACCAGTTGACCCCGGTACAAACAGCAGTGGGACAAACGCGATGATGTTCGTGATGACGGCAAAGAAGACCGGGATGGCCATTTCCCGTGCGCCGGCGATGGCCGCCTCCAAACGCGGCGATCCCTGCTCAACCTTGTGCCAGACGTTCTCTCCTACGATAACTGCGTCATCGACGACGATACCGAGCGTCACGATAAACGCGAAAAGCGAGATCATGTTGATACTGGCGTCGAGAGCGGGTAACAGCAGGAGGGAGCCGATGACGGAAATCGGAATGCCCAGGGCGACCCAGAACGCGAGCCGCGGATTCAGGAATAGCCCGAGTACGATCACGACCAGTGCCAGCCCCAATCCGCCGTTCTTCAGGAGCAGTGACATCCGGTCGCGATAATCGATCGAGCGATCCCGTGTCGTGAGAACCGTCATGTTCTCGGGGAGTCGCTGCTGCAGCTCGGCAACGTATTCACGGGCGGCACGCGCGATGTCCAGCGGTCGCTCATCACCGACCTGATAGATGTCGAGATCCATGGCGCGTTTGCCATCGAAGAAACGCTCCGATTCGGCGATCTCGAAGCCATCGCGAATGGTGGCGATGTCCCCCAAGCGCACCTTAGTGCCGCTGTTGAGGCTGAGGATCGGGATGTCTTGAAACTCGCTGGCGAAGGTGCGGCGCTCGGTGGTACGCAACAGGACTTCACCGGCATCGGTCCGGATGCCACCCGCGGGCACATCGACCGCGGAACGTCCGATCATCTCTGCGACCTCGCCGAGCGTGAGCCCCAGGGCACGCAAGGTCTCCTGCGGTATTTCGATACTGATCTCGGGACTTCGGCTGCCGTCGATTTCAACCTGCGTGATTTCCGGCCTAGTGAGCAATTCTTCGCGAGCACTCTGCACGAATTGATATAGCGTGCGCTCGCTTACGTCCCCGGCGATCGTGATTTGAATGACATTCCGGCGGCGCTGGGCAAGCTCCAGCGTGTAGTTCTCAGCCTCCTCGGGAAACGAGCTGATGCGGTCGATCGCATTCTTGATGTCCTGTAGAGAACGATTAGGGTTGGCGCCGTCCATCAGTTCGATTGAGACCGAAGCCGAACCCTCTCGCGCCACGGCCTCCATGCGTTTGACGACCTCGAGCCCTCGCACCTGCTCCTCAACGGCGAGGATAATGCCCTGTTCGATTTCCTCGGGACTGGCCCCCGGGTACGACATGCGGAAGTTGACAATGTCGATCTCGTAGGCGGGAAACACCTCCTGGCGTATGGCGAGGCCCGCAGCGAGCCCGCCCCCCAGCAAAACGAACATCAGCGTGTTTGCAGCGACGTGGTTCCGGGCCATCCAGCCCAAGAACCCTTCCCGCCGGTTCGACTTCCTGAGCTTGCCAGTCATGGCATGCCGCTCCCGCCAAGCCGCGCGCCTGGTGGAAGGGAAGGTGCATCGGCAAGGTCGGGTTCGGCACTGTCCGACACTGTCGTGGGAGACAGATCTCCGACGCGAACACGCATACCCGGAACCACCACCGCCAACCGGCTGGCAATCAACTGTTCATTCGGGCCGAACTGATCTGCAACCAGCACGCTGTCGGGCTGTCGCCACCGGATGTCGACGTCCTGAATCCGCAGCAGGCCCTCGGCGTCGCGGACCCAGACCTTGGCATTCTCGCGCAGGGCGATACGCGGTATCTCGACAGCCTTTTCGATCATACCCGCGTCAATCACAACCCGTACGTAGCTGTTGAGCAGGATCGGCATATCGTTCGGAGGATGGTCGTTCGACAGGCAGAGCGGGTCGTCGATACTGACGAGGATGCGAGCCATACGGCCGCGCTCCGAGAGGTCGCCGAGCAGGCGCAGGACGCGCGCTTCCCTGGCTCGCGGCTGTCCTGAGTTTGCCTCTACAAATACCTCGGCGGCGGAGCCCGGCTGGTCGGGTCCGCGGGGAAAACGGATTCGACTCAATACATCGTAAGGGACCGCAACGCGCACCCAAAACTGATCGGTTCCAACGAGTTCCGCCACCTCGTCCTGGGGGGAGATCAACTGACCGAGCTCGACCGATTCGTCCAAAATCAGCGCGTTGAAAGGAGCATGAACCACGGTTCGCTCAAGATCGAGGCGTGCCACTGCAACTCGATTCTCAGCGGCTTCCACGTCGGCCTGCGCCCGGCGCTGCTGGGGGCGCCGCAGGGCGAAATCTTCCATCTCCTCAGGAGCTTCGATTTCGTCCTTCAGCAGTGCCCACTCCTTCGCGGCGACAACCTGCTGGCCCTGCTCAAGCTCATAGGAGGCCTTAGCGGACGACAGAGCAACCTCCGCCTGTGTAATACGCAGTTCATAGTCGGTGGGATCGATGCGGATCACCTCGACATCCTGCGCCAACACACCACCCGGCGCCAAAGACGGGTGATGCTTGATGACACGGCCGCCCACCTGGGTCTGTAGCATCACCCGACGAGCCGGCACGACCGTCCCGTATGCCTCGATCGTGATCTGATGGTCGCGCGGCGCAAGGTCGAGCACGGCGACGATAGGTGCGGGCGCCGGCACATTCTCCCGTACGACATTCGGACGAGTCAGGTACAGCGTGCGCACGATCCACGCGGTTCCCCCAAGCACAACAAGCGGGAGCAGTCCTTTGAGCAGTAATCGGAGGAGTTTTCGGATCATGAGGAAGCTCTGTTCTCGTCTCGGACCGCGCCTTCCGGCCAGCCACCACCCAGTGACTCGTACAAATTGACCAGCTCGACCAGCGCCTGCTGCCGCGTGCGAATCAACTCGGTCTGCGTCGCGAAAAGCGACCTCTGGGTGTCAAGCACGGAGAGGAAACTGATCATACCTACCGCGTACTCGCTCTTGGCCAGTTCGAACGCGCGCTGATTGACCGCGTTGACCTCCGCAAGCGTTGTGGAGCGCCGTCGCTGGGCGGCGTAGTTGGCCAGGCTGGTCTCGACTTGCTCGAGTGCATCGAGCACGGACTGGTAGTAAAGGGTCAACGCTTGGTGCTGTCTTTCCTCCTGTACCGAGATGTTGGAGATGATGCGCCCGAACTCCATCAACCGCCAACGCACGCCCGGACCAAACGACCAAGTCAGGCTGTCGGCGTCGATGAGATCATCGGCATCGGCCGACTGGAGGCCAAATGTCCCGAGCAGCGAGACGCGTGGGAAGAGCTCCGTGACCTCGACGCCGATCCGGGCGGTCTCCGCAGCCAAGCGCCGCTCGGCCGCGCGGATGTCGGGGCGCCGACGGAGCAATTCACTCGGTAATCCCACAGCCAGCAGATCTGGGTGTTGGGGAAGAGGCTGAACCTCCGCAAGGTGGTCCATCAGGTATCCGGGCGGTTGCCCCAGCAATACGCTCAGGCGAAAGATCGTTTCCTTTACACCGGCCTCCAACGGGGGCGTTTCCGCCTCTGTGCGCCGGAGCTGGATCTGAGCCTGTAAGACATCCGTACCAGTGGCGAGGCTGGCGGCGAACCGTGCCTGAATGCTCTCGAGCGTTTCCTGCTGGATTGCGATATTGTCCTCGGTCACCTCCACGAGACGCTGCAAACCACGGAGCAGAACGTAGTTTCGCGCTACCTCGGCCGAGACCGCCACCATGACAGAGCGGCGGTCTTCAACGCTCGCCCCGACTTCGGCGTCCGCGGCCTCGATGCCACGCTGGATTCCACCCCAGATGTCGATCTCCCACGTCGCCCCCAGAAACGCTTCATACGCATTGCGATCGCGCTGGAAACCGCCAGATTCGCCTCCAAAACCGCGAGAGCGGGTGGCGGTAATCTCCGGCAGAGTCTGCCCTGAACCAGGTTCCGGGAGCCTGATAGTGGCAGAGGTGTCGCCGAAGCGGAGGTTCGCGCTCGGAGCGCCGAGCCTGGACACGCTTGAGGCCGATTGCGAGACGGACCCACTCAGGCCACCTTCAGAGTCACCGTCGCCGGAACTGCTGCGGGCCGCCCGCCGATGAGTGTAGTCCGCGTTCAAGTCAATCGCCGGGGTCAGGTCGGCCAGGGCACCTTTGCGAAGGGCGATGGCCTCACGCAACCGGGCCTCGGCCAGGCGCATTTCCAGGTTAGATTGGATCGCCTGCTCAACGAGGGACGTCAAATGGGGATCACCCAGCCTGGCCCACCACTGGCTCAGATCAACGCCGACGCTCGTGTCAAGGTCCAATTGAACGGCAGCTTCTGGCCCCGCCGATGCCACCCAGAGCTCCGGCGTCGGCGTGAAGGGCGTTTCATAATCGGGACCGACCTTGCAGCCCGCCAGCAGAAGCGCCCCGCAGGTGCTCAGAATGAGCCGCCGCGCCGAGTCCATGCGAATGTCGGAACGTGGTCTCGCCATAGTGGGCAAAGTGTAGCCCGGTCCACTCTGACAGGCCACGTGCCAATCTGCGAATCGGCGCGCACACGCGTGACGGGAATACGGAATCCCCGTTTCCCTGACCGATAACCGCGATTACACCCACTCCGGCCCGTAGAAGGGGCCATACCGCCCTGATTCGAGCACCGGGGATAACGGCAGACAAGGCGGGGGCGTCCATAACCACGGCCTGGCGGCTCGCGTGGGCATGCTCGGCCTCCCGCGACTGCCGTTGGTCTCGGAAAGCTGGAAGTCACGAGGTGTGGTCGCGCCGGGGAGCGGGACCCCCGCCTCGTCAGGAAGGTGCCGTCGACCTCCGGAAGCGGGCGAGTCGGCTCTCTGAAGAAAACCCGGCGAGCTGAAATCTGGCGTTGGTTCCCCGCGCTCTAATGGTGACAGACAAAGCGGAAAGGCGTGCCGCAGCACGCGATGAGCCTTGCAATCAGCCCGGCTCATGCGGGGAAGGTACGTCCATGGAGGCGGGGGGAATCGAATTTCGTCTCCCCCTGTTTCGTAACTCCTTATTTGACAAGCACTTAGCTCATAACCTTCGGTAGATGCAGCAGTTGCGAATAGACTCAACCAGACCACTCTTGACCGTTCGAGCCGTTCGTAGACCGCATTTACGGGGGACTGACTGGGGACACACAGGGGCACGACATTAGTCAGGGGCAGGTAGCGCCGGTTCGGTCGCCTCGAACTCGAAGAGTTGCTGATGAGCCGACTGCGTTACCTCGTGCGAACGGCGACCCGCGATCGCGCACCCTTGTTCACCCACCTCGGGATTCTTGCACCGACAGGGCGCCACACAGACTCCGGCCTTCTCGCTCCAAGCCTTCAGATCTGCGAAGCGGCGTGCCCTTGCTGCAACATCAAGCATCTGGCCGCCACCGCACTCGCCCAAGAATCCCTGCCGGGTCCAACGTTCTGTTTTCACTTGCCCGCCAGAAACTTCAGAAAGCAGCTTGTGGATCGCTCGCGCCAGCCGCGGACGGACGAACATGTAGCTCGCGGCCGCGAAACGGACACCTGCGCGGCACAGGGATGCCAAGAGCGGCTCGATGTTTGATTGCCTATCGGTAACGTCGGGAATGAGTGGATCTAACCGCGCAGTGGTCTGGACACCTATGTCGCCAAGACGCCGCATTGTCTCAACTCGCTGGTCGGGTGACGCAGCCTGGGGCTCGAGGGTCGTTGACAGAAACCGGTTGAGTGTCGTGATCCCGACTTGTGCGAACACGGCAGGTGGAGCGGTCCTGAAGAGCTCGAAGAACTGTTCCGTAACAAAGCCTTTTGTCAGAAATGATACTTCAACTCCGGCGTCAAGCAGGACAGACATAGTGCGGTAGGTTACTTCCTGCACCTCGGGAATGTCCTGGAAGGCGTCGCTCGATGGGCTGAAGTAGACGCGATGTGGTTTGCGCCGGCGACGTCGCAATTCGCAGGCGAGCAGCTCGACGGTGTTCTCATACAGGATGACTTTGTCCGGCCCAGGGTAGTCGGAGTAACCTTGGATGTAACAGTAGCCGCATCCGAGGGCGCATCCTTGTGTGATGTTGATCGTGCAGATCTTGCCGAGGCATGGAATGCGCGAAGGCGTGAGGACGGTCGATCATCGTCGCCTTCGCACGACCTCTACCACAGTCGTTC
>CAZJTP010000083.1:7725-17419 GCA_964548955.1 uncultured Phycisphaeraceae bacterium | reverse complement strand
CTTGAGGTCACCGCCGTCAATGTGTTCAACGAGGCGGAGAGTGCGTGGTGTCCGCTGCCAACTCGCCCCTCGGGCACCCACTATGTTGCCCCACCCGTAGTTTCTTCTCACTCATCGTTTGTGCCGGCCGTGCCGCCGGCTCTTGCGTGGTTTTCGTCATCGGGCGTGTCTCAGCCCTTAGTGTCAGTCCGCACTGCTCCAGCCAAGTGACCCGACTTAGCGTGCCGTGCCGTTGTCCCTTTGTTTGGCGTTGACGTGCGGTAGCCAAGCCGTTCTTTCCCTGCTGGCGGCCCGGCCACGAGGGCGTTGTTCGTGGAACCGCTCCACCCGATCGTCCTCACTCAGGTAGGCGGCGCGAATCCGTAGGATCGCTTCGGCGCCGCCTTGGTTCCGGAACTTCTCCGTACCCTTCACCCGCTGATTGAATTGCTTGATCAACGACTCCACCACCGTGCTGGTAACGGGTAGCCCCTCGCGTCGATAGCGAGCGTAGTCCATTCGATGGGCGTTGGTCTTGATGTGCTCCAGGGACAACGAGACGATGCGGCGCGGGTTGTCGTCCTAAGTCATGGGCGGTGGTTGGCCCAGACGATCCGATTCCCCCTGCAACGCCGCGATCAGTTCCTTCACCTCGCCCGCCCACGCGCGGCACACAAGCCGCTCGTACAGACGCCAGGCCGCCCACCTCTTGCGAACGACTAGTCCTATCCCTCATATCGGCCCCCGGGGGAGTCCGCAATTACGGTCATGCACTGCGGGAGTTCCTCAGCATTGCTTGATGCTTCATCTAATGTTATGCTTACGATTCGTGAACCTCGCGCGGACCTTCAACAAGCAAGAACGCCCCCCGGCTACGCATGCAAGAGAGTAACGGACGAAACCGAACAAGATCCCGTCACTGCTGTCTTTACCACGTGCTGGTGCTGCTGCTGGTGCCGGCGTGCGAAAGCACCATGCCTTCCGAGCAACTGGGGAACGGAATTACGCTGCCGGTTCCGGCCTCGGCGATGTTGGTGCCGACTCCTGAGCGGTTTTCGCACGTCAATCATAACGAACGCCATGTTTTATCGGCGCGCAGCTTGATTCCGATCGCCTTCAACGGGCAGCCGGACATCAAGTCGAGCTTTCATCGCTTTAAGTCAGAGGAGGCGCGATATGACTTCTTCTACACCTCGCGCGACTCGCTGACACCTCGGTTCAGTATCTCCAACGGTTTCGGCGATTCGCGCGCCGACGAGATGGTCACGCGCACCCGCGATCACACCATCGAGCTGGGTGTCGAGAAGCGATTCTTCGACACGACCCAGCTGGATGTAGCCGTCGGATTCCGGGCGGACGCAACCGATGAAGCGTTGGGCAATCAGCCGTTTATCCTGGCCGACCTTCGCTACCCGTTGTGGGCATCCCGGGAGAAGCTCGAGCGAACCAGCGAGGAAATCTTCTGGCAGAATCAGGTCGACGACGCTCAGCTGAATTACATTCAAACCGTCAGGTTGCGTCTCCAACAAACGCTCTTTCTGTTTGAGGAGGTGGTCGATCTCCGTCGTCGCATCGAGAAAGACACCCGCTGGAGACGCGACCTTGAAGCCCTTGCGGAGCGGCTCGATTCGATCGAAGGGCGTGACGTGGAGGCTGACCACAGCCGTGTAAAGGCCGAGATCGCCAAGGTGATCGCGGGAACGCGAAACGACACCAGCCAGTTTGATGTCTTGCTCGAGCGGTTGAAGCCGGCTTGCGGCCTGCCTTTCCACGCTCAGGTGGAGCTTGTGGAAGAACCGTTTAATCCGTTCGAAGGCATGACCCACGATGAGCTGTTTCGTGTGAGTATCGAGACCGACCCGGAGATTCTGACTCTGAGAAACGCCCGACGCAACGCGGAAGTCCAGCTTGATCTGGCACGGCGTGGCCGGTGGGACATGGCTCTTCTTGCATCCGGAGCGTCGAACATGGAGGGGGGTGGCGAAAGGGACGGCGAATCCGACTGGTCTGTATCAGTCGGATTCGATGTCAGAGCCGTGGATGCCCGGGTGACCGACAGCCTGATTCAGCAGGCTCAGAGCAACATTGCCCGCTTCGACCAGGCGATCGCTTCGCGGGAGAATGACGTCTATGTGGATACGTTTGAGCCGCTGCTACGCATTGAGACGCTCGGTCAGAGCCGAGACGAACTAATCAGTAACCTGCCTCGCTACCAGGCGGACTACGACAACGGCATTACTGAGTACCTTGCCGGCAACCTGAACATTGATGACCTGCTCACGCGCCGCGAGGATCTGCACGAGCAGGAAGTGGAAATCTCCCATCTCATCTTCATGGTCGCGGCCAATGTCTCCGAACTATGCGCGGCAACGGGCAAGTTCTTTGAGTTACTCAACAACAACGAGGGCTGAAATCCCTGGCAGCGTCATTCGATGGGGGGAAAGGCATGACACGGGCGGTGATCCATCCAACGGCTTTTGACTCGTCGATGTTACGGTGGGGGCTCTTGCTGTCGTGGCCGCGTCCGTAGAGTCAGCAGATGGGCCGAGGCGTCGCCGATTCCGATCTTGTCGAGAAGGTCATAATCGCTTTTCAGGTGGCTGATCCACTCATTGCCCTCGTCTCGCCAGGGGTGCGTAAGAACATACCACACACGTCCGTGCTGCTTGATCCACCGGTCAAAGCGACGTGCGAAAACAGGCAGCCTGTCCCGGTCGGGTCCGGGCTGGAGCAGCACAGGTACGGTCTGGTCGCGCCAGTAGAACTCGAACGCCGGCGCAGTGGCGTAATACACGAAGATCGCGTCGCCGGGTTCGATCCGCGTGGTGATGTAATCGAGCACCGGACGCACGTGCTCCTCCACTCTCGGAGAGACAATCGTTGCCTTCGCCGCCCGGGCCATCGGAATCAGTATGCATACACCGATCAATATCACGGTTGCAGGCGACAGTCCCAGACGGCGCACAAGCTGATACAGACCGCAGCCGATCCCGATCGACACGAGTGGTATGAGGAACGTGGTGTGGCGCAAGTGTCCGAACGGCCACAGGCGAAGAGCACCGGCCAGGATCACCTCCACACCGAGGATCAATACCACTACGCACAAGGGGCGGCAACGCCGCCATAGCACACCCATTGACGCTGCGATGGCTAGAATTTCCAAGGTTGCGATCGCCCAATTCAGCGGCGCCCAGACGCTGGAGATTGCCAGCACGTACCGCACGGCGCCGTAGGATTGAGTAAACAGCCAGGTCCCAAGTGCCTTCAGTGTGTATGCCTGTGGCCACGTAGGGATCATGGTGTCGTAATACTGTGAGACTGCCTCGCGGCAGGGACAACCGGCCAGCCAGAAATACCAACCAGCGCCGAACAGGGCTAGGAGCCCCATCACCGCAAGGAAACGTCGGTGCAGACCTCTAACGTCATCGCGCCGCATGTAGACCCACGCCAACATCGGTATCCATGCTGCAATGACAAGCGACGACGTGAAAGTGAAACCCAGGGCGACTAAGGCCATCGCCGTGAAGACATTCAGCGAGCGGATCGACGTTCGCCGATACGCCTCGAAACCCGCCCACAAGACAAGAGGTGTGCACAGCGTTTCCAGACTGAAGACCTTCAACTGCTGGGAATGGAGGATCAGAACCGGGTGGAAGGCCGCCACAGCCGCCACCGCCACGGCCGGCCATTTCCCAAAGTAACGACGAACGAACAGGTACAAGACGACCACACACGCGACGCCGGCCAGCGCGTACGGAAGACGAACGATGAGTTCACTTCGTCCGAGAATGTGTTGGGTCGCGTAGCCCAGGGCGTACTGGAGAGGTGGGAACCGACGGGCTTCATCGAGCCCGCCGTTGTAAGACCAGTTAGCCCGCCACGCCTCGGCGTGCGAGAGGCTGTTGTACCCCAGGGAATAGAGTCGAAACGTCGCCGCCAGGGATAGGATGACCAGGAGGCAAACACCCGGGCGAAACAGACGCGCAGCATGGCTGCACGTCGTACCCTGCTGGGTAATACTGATCCCGTCTTCGGGCCAGAGGCCGTCGACAGGGGATGCGGAAACGATGCTGTCTGCCACGGATGGGCTATCGGTCGTTGCGTGGCACGCCTGAAGCGCGACTCCGATAACACCTGAATTCACCCTTTGCAGGTTCCGATAGTTACGGTTGCGGGAGGAGGATCATCAGACAAACGGAGTGATCGGACCATGGAAACGGGCGGACGCACGCTTGGCATTGGTGTTATCGGGTGTGGGCATTGGGGGCCCAACCACGTTCGAGTGTTCTGTGAGTTGGACCGTTCGCGGGTTGTGGCCTGCGCTGACATCAAGCGCTCGCGGTTGGACAGCGTCCGCCGACGTTTCCCCCGCGTTCACACGACCACCGATTACCGTGAGCTTCTTGCGGATGACGAGATTGACGCCGTCGTGATCGCGACGCCAACCAGAACCCATGCCGCGATCACGCGCGAGGCTCTGGAAGCGGGCAAGCATGTGCTCGCGGAAAAGCCACTCTGCACAACGCGGGAGGAGGCACGCGAACTTGTGGTACTCGCCGAAGAGACTGGGCTCGTGTTGATGGTCGGACACGTGTTCCTGTTCAACAACGGCATCATTCGACTCCGCGAGAGCATCGTACGCGGCGAGTTGGGCCGCATCCACTATCTCGACGCGGTCCGGACAAACCTCGGGCCGGTGCGGGGAGACGTCAACGCATTGTATGATCTGGGTACCCACGACATCAGCATTTTCAACTACCTGGTCGGCGCGGCGCCGGTGGAGGTTTCAGCTTGCGGGAGCTGCATCTCGCAAAAGACGATCGAAGACGTGTGTTTCGCCACGCTGAAGTATCCCGGCGGCACGCTGGGCCACATTCATGTGAGCTGGCTGAACCCGCAGAAGGTTCGCACGTTGACCGTGGTTGGGCAGCGGAAGATGGCCCATTGGGATGACGTGGACCCTACGGACACGCTACGGTTGTACGACAAGGGGCTCGACGAACCGCCGTACTACGACT
This sequence comes from uncultured Phycisphaeraceae bacterium, assembly GCA_964548955.1. Classification (GTDB taxonomy): domain Bacteria; phylum Planctomycetota; class Phycisphaerae; order UBA1845; family UBA1845. Next base: position 12,422 of record CAZJTP010000083.1, on the reverse strand, counting down.
CGTTCGGCGAGTTTCAATGCTTGCTACGCAGCGCCGACGTTCGTCTGCCGGCCATCAGACACACCGAGCCGTTACTGATCCAGGCGGAGGCATTCGTAGACTGGGTGTTGACGGGAAAGCCGCGGGGGCCCAACGCCCACGACGGGCTGGTGATCGCCGGCGTACTCGAGGCTGCCATGCTATCGATGCGAAGTGGCGGTGTGATGTGCCCGGTCAACGTGGGCACGGCGATTCTGGGCAAGGAGGCGTCGGCCGCTGCCGAAACGTTGGAGTGTGATCGATTGGTCGGGCGTGGCGGTGGCGTTCCGAGGAGTCCTGTGGCGACAACACCATCGCAGGGTGGCTCGCCGGACTCGGGTGCCACCGGGGAGTTGGACGGCGGAACCACGGACGGATCAAAGACCGCCGGGATTTCACGCCCTCCGCATCGGCGATGACGAAGTGATGCCGGCGACTTTGAGCGTTTTTGTTCATCCTAGTGCCATCTGCGAGTCACAGAGCGTGGGTGAGCGCACCAGACTGTGGGCGTTTTCTCACGTGCTCGACGGAGCGCACGTCGGCCGGGATTGCAACATCTGCGACCACGTCTACGTGGAGGGCGGGGCGCAAATCGGCGATCGTGTAATCGTTAAGAACCACGTGATGGTGTGGGAGGGGGTGACGATCGAGGATGATGCGTTCATCGGCCCGGGCGTGATCTTCACCAACGACCGCTACCCCAGAAGCCGGGGGCTCGTCGAGGTCTCCAACCACTACAGGCGACGGGAGAACTGGCTAGGGTCCACTACGATTCGCTACGGAGCCTCCATCGGAGCCGGAGCGATCATCCTGGCGGGTCTGACGATCGGGCGGTACGCCTGCGTCGGGGCCGGGGCGGTCGTGACACACGATGTCGCGGATCATCATGTCGTCGTCGGCAATCCAGCCAGGGTGGCCGGTTGGGCGTGTGTATGCGGCGTACCGCTCAACGACCGGTATTGCTGCCCGCGGTGTGAGCGGCGTTACTGCCTACGGGACGACATCCTCGTGCTCGTGGAGTAGGGCGATGTACAAGGGGCGCAAGATCATCGTATTGGTTCCCGCCTTCAACGAAGAGACCAAGATCGGCCGTGTCGTGGAGCGCGTCGATCACCGTCTTGTCGATATGCTGTTGGTGATCGACGACGGCTCGACGGACTCGACGGCGGCGGTGGCAAGCGCCCGTGGTGCCGAAGCCCTGTCACACGCTTCGCGCCAAGGCGTCGGCGCCGCGCTGCGCAGCGGCATGGAGTATGGGCGCCGATCTGGCCATGACATCGCCATCATCATGGCCGGCAACAACAAGGACGATCCTTCCGAAATACCGCGTCTGCTCGACCCGATCTGCGACGAGGACTGCGATCTGGTGATGGGCTCGCGCTTCCTGCCGGGCGGGGGAACGGGCGGCAACATGCCCGGGTACCGCCGGTTGGCCACACGCCTGCACCCGTGGTTGATGAGCCGTTTCGTCGGAAAGACCCTGACTGAGAGCACGAACGGGTTTCGCGCTTTCAAGCTGACACTTCTCGACGACAAACGAATCAATCTGCATCAGCGCTGGCTGGACAGATACGGCCTCGAGGTCTACCTGCTCTGGAAGGTACTGAAATTGGGCTACAAACACACTGAGGTGCCCTGTACCAAGATCTACCCGTCCAAATCACTGGGTTACACGAAGATGAAACCCATAGTGGGCTGGTGGAGCATACTTCGGCCCGTCTTTCTGCTTGGTTTCGGGTTGCGGCGATAACCACGACGTTATCAGTCATCCCCCATTTTTAAGTCCACTCTGACTCTTTTTCGGACGACGGATAAGAGGCGGCGCCGTTTGCAGGCAGATCGGCGTGCGTGATCCCCCTGCGGATTTTATGCGGACTTTGGGAGCATCCTTCGTGGACATCCTTCTCATCAACCCGCCGTGGCTGACGAAGGACGGGAACATCTGGCACGGTGTCAAGAGCACGTCGCCGCCGCTGGGGCTGTTGTACATAGCCGCTTATGCCGAGGCCCGCGGGCGGTCCATGCACGTGATGGACGTTAATGCGGAGACGCTCCATTTCGAGGATATTGAACGGTTCGCGCGCGATCATAAGCCCCGGTGGGTGGGGCTTACCGCCGTGACGGCGCAGATCATCAACGCGCATCGCATAGCCGGGATTGTCAAGCGTGTGTCACCCGAGTCCAAGATCGTAGTGGGCGGCGTGCATGCCACCGCCCTACCGGACGACGTGCTCCAGGACTCTAACGTCGACTATGTCATCCGCGGCGAAGGTGAAGAGTCGTTTTTCGCTCTTGTCGACGGACAAGTCATCGAATCCATCGGCGGACTGTCATACCGAAACGGAAATCCGCGTCAGCCGGTCGAGCACAATCCAATGGCGGAGCCGGTCAAGGATCTCGATTCACTACCCACTCCGGCGTATCACCTCATCAAGTTCGATCTGTACAAACCGGCGGTCGGCGCCTATCGGCGCCTCCCCGCGATCAGCATGACAATGACGCGGGGCTGTCCCGGCAAATGCACCTTCTGCAACTCGGCGGAGACTCCGCTGCGGTCACACTCAGCAGAGCGCGTCGTCAATGAGATTCAAGAGCTGCAGGCCCGGTATGGCATCCGCGAAGTGAGCTTCTACGACGACACGTTCACCATCTTCAAGCGGAGCGTTGCCAGGATGTGTGACCTGTTCATCGAGCGTGGCCTCGATCTGACCTGGTCGTGCTTCGCCCGCACGGATTGCGTCAGCCCCTCGCTGCTGGCGAAGATGAAACGGGCGGGGTGCCACCAGATTCTCTTCGGGATCGAGTCAGCCGACCCGCAGATTCTGAAGAACATCTGCAAGCCGATCAACATCGAACGGACAAAAAAGGCCGTCCGTATGGTGCGGCAGGCCGGCATAGAAGTTCGTGCGGCCTTTATGTTTGGAAATCCCGGCGAGACGGTTGAGAGTCTGCGCAGGAGCATCGATTTCGCCAAGGAGCTCGATCCGGATATCGCCGTGTTCAACGTCACAACGCCCTATCCGGGAACACGTATGTTCGAGTGGGCCAGAAGGAACGGCTATCTGCGCACGCTCGATTGGAGTGAGTATGACCTGGCCAACTCCGTGATGGAACTCCCCACCGTATCCACGGAAGAACTCAACCGCCTATACCGAGTGGCGTATCGGGAGTTCTATTTCAGACCCGGCTATCTGCTGCGCCGGCTCTTGCGCATGCGCAGTTTTGAAGACATCAAGATGAATCTGCAGGCCTTGCGTTCGATCATGTTCGTGCGCGATACGGCGCCGCGGCCCGAAGCCTGCAAAAGGACTCCGGATCGGTCGGTGGGGCATTTCGCGCCGACAACCGCCTCAACCACTGTGGAAGTCTGCACGTAGGCGACCTGTGAAAACAAGGAGACAACGAACCGTGTCCGTTCCACTCGTCAACCTTCAGCGACAACACGAGGAGCTCTACGACGAGATCCGTGATACGATCGACCGCGTGATCGATCGCGGTGATTTCATCCTTGGATCCGAAGTGGAACTCTTTGAAAAGGAGTTCGCCGCGTTTTGCGAGACGAAGCACTGCGTCGGCGTCGGCAGCGGGCTTGATGCGCTCACGCTCGCCATGAAAGGGCTCGGTATCAGGTCCGGCGACGAGGTCATCACAACGGCCAACACCTTCATCGCCACCGCGCTGGCGATCCAGCAGGCCGGGGCGACACCCGTGCTCGTCGATCACGACCCCGACACGTACAACCTCGATCCTCGTCGGCTGTCCGCCGCGATCACGTCGCGTACGAAGGCCATCATACCGGTGCACCTCTACGGGCAACCGGCTGACATGGACGCAATCCAGACAATCGCCAACGAGCACGGCCTGCTCGTGATCGAGGACGCCTGCCAGGCTCACGGTGCACGATATAAGGGGTGTCGCTGCGGGAGCATGGGGCACGCGGCGGCGTTTAGCTTCTACCCCGGCAAGAATCTCGGTGCGATGGGCGACGGAGGCGCCGTGGTGACGAATGACGATAGCCTTGCACAATGGATTCGTGCCGCGCGAAACTACGGCTCGACTGTCAAGCACCGGCACGCGATCCGCGGCGTTAACACCCGGTTGGACAACCTGCAAGCGGCCGTTCTACGCGTGAAGCTGCGGTATCTGGATGAATGGAACGCCACGCGGCGCTGGCTGGCGTCTCAGTACGGCGAGCTGTTGAGTGAGTCGGACGTGATACTTCCGGCGGAACAAAGCGATGTGGAGCACGTGTACCACCTGTTTGTGATCCGTCACCACCATCGGGACGAGTTGCTCACGTCCCTTAATGAGCACGGAATCAACGCGGGTATTCACTATCCCATACCGATTCACCGGCAGGTGGCGTTTGGCCACGGATGCTTCATCCCCGTCCCCCTCGCCCACACGGAGACGTTCTGTGATCAGCTTCTCTCGCTGCCGATGTGCCCGTACCTCACGTTGGACGACGTCGAAACTGTTGCCCACGAGGTCACAAGTGCATTGGTCCGTCTGGGCGCGTACTCATCACAGGCCGTCACCGACAATGCATGACGCGTCTTACCCGGTAGGTGATCCCTACGCCTGAATCGGCAATCAGTAACCATGGAAGATTGTCGATTCAAATCCTCCATGAGTCATCAACCTCCAACCTCCAATCGACAATCCGAAAGGTGCCGGGA
>CAZJTP010000083.1:0-7625 GCA_964548955.1 uncultured Phycisphaeraceae bacterium | reverse complement strand
CCTCCATGAGTCATCAACCTCCAACCTCCAATCGACAATCCGAAAGGTGCCGGGAACGTGCAACTATGACGTCCGGGGAAGACGTTGGTGGGCGAGTTTCCGATATAGGGCCTCAATGTCCGCCACCATTTTGCGCCGGTCAAAGGCCACCGCGCAGCGGGCCCGGCCGCGTCGGCCCAGGCTGCGACGCAGCTCGGTGTCGGCGGCGAGTGTCACAACCGCGTCAGCAAGTCGCCGGGTGTCGCCATATGGTACGAGTATCCCGGTCTCGTCGGGTATGACGACCTCCGGGGCGCCGTCGTTGTCGAAGCTGACGGTTGGAACCTCAGTGAGCAATCCCTGTACAATGGCACGCGGCAAACCTTCCCACCGCGACGCGTGAAGCACGATGTCGAAACCATTGATCTGAGAAGCGACCTCGTCGGGGCTGATCAGACCGGCCATATGCACCCGATCGCGCAAGCCGATCGCGTCAAGCCGTCGTTCGTAACGACTGCGGTGTGCGCCGTCGCCGATCCATACGAATCTTATCTTCGGGTGGCGCGCGACGGCCGTCGGCATCGCCTCGATGATCTCTTCATACCCCTTGTTTTCAAAGAGGCGGGCAATTGTGCCGACCACCACCTCGTCCTGAGCGATGCCCCATTCCCGGCGATACCGTTGACGCAGCTCGGCGTGCGGTGCGAAGCGATCCGTGTCCATCCCCGAGCGGATCGTCACAAAGCGATCGCGTGGAGCGATTCCCACCGCCTCCGCCTGGTCGATCATAACGTTGGCAACGGTGACAAAGGCCGTCGTGTGCCGGGCGGCGCGTCGTTCAAGTGATACGTAGAACGCCTGCACGAGCCTCGGTTGTGTCCGATTGAAGCTCATCCCGTGGATCGTGTGGACGATGATCGGAACGTCGGCACGCGCCGCAGCCGATCGCCCGAGGATGCCCGCCTTGCTGCTGTGCGTGTGGACGACATCAGGCTGGATGTGCTCAAAGACATGCTGGAGTTGACGACGGGCTCGCCAATCACTGAGCGGCCGGACCGCACGGCGAAGCGAATCCACGGTGATCAGTTGACAACCGGTCTTTTCGGCCTGATCCCACAGCGACCCTTCCGGCCCCGTCTCGGGCCCGGCGATCAGCGAGACCTGATGGCCTCGCTCGACAAGACCCTGACACGTCAGGATGGTGTTTTCCTGAGCGCCGCCGATGATGAGTCGCGTAATGACGTGGCAGATGTGCATGCGAAGGCACCGTCACCTGAATGTCACTGAGTGGCGGGGATCACCTCGCCGGTTTCGATTCGATTCGGCGAGACGAGCAGATGGGGCGGGTAGCGGACCCACTGCATGCACAGTCCGCGCGCCGGCGCCGTCGCGCCGGCGTTGGCTCGCGTCCGACTTTCGAGAATATCGGCGACGCGGTCCGGCTCCCACTGCCCTCGTCCGACGCTCAACAGCGTGCCAACCATATTACGCACCTGTTTATAGAGAAACCCCGTACCTTCAACCTCAATACGGATTTCATCGAGGTGGCGTTCGATATCGCACTGTAGGATCCGGCGGACCATCGACTCCCGGTCATGGCCGGTGGCGGCCATCGCCGAGAAGTCCATCTCGCCGATGAAGTGTCGTGCCGCCGCCCGCATGCGATGATAGTCGAGCGGTTCCCAGATGTGGTACGTGTAGCGTTGTAACGTGCGTTCGACGGGCCTCCCGGGAGCGGCGTAGATGCGGTAGCGATAGAGCTTGCTGATCGCGCTTCGCCGGGCGTCAAACTCCGGATGTACCTCGCGCAGTTCCACAATGGAGACGTCCTTCGGCAGACGCGCCCCGATTGCGTGTTTCATTTTACCCGGTTCAAGCTCGCAGGTCGTGATGAAGTGGCTGACGTGACCGGCCGCGTGGACGCCCGCGTCGGTGCGGCCGCTGCCGATCAGGTCAACCTGGTGCCGCACAACGCGTCGGACCGCCTGTTCGATCACACCTTGGACGGTCCGCATCTCCGGTTGAAGCTGCCAGCCGTGGAAGTCCGTGCCGTCATATGCCACCAGCAGATAGATTACGCGTTCCATCCACGCGATAGTACGTCACGAACCAACCGGCAACAAGACGCCGCCGGGCGCCCGGGGTGTCGCCTGCAACATGGACGGCGGGATACCTGAACCGGATGCCAAATCCGCTTCAGTGAGTTTGGCGGCTTCGAGCGGGAGGAATTATCAGAACCCACAGCATCTGGTGAAACGCTGTTTGGCCGACGCACCGGCGTATCTTAGACTTGGAATGCTCCGCCGATGGCACGCCCGGCGCGTAGGGAGCGGGTGACGCGTCCGTTTCACGCCGGTCATGCCGATCAGAGCAATTAGTAGTCGAATCCGGTGCTTCCTGGATGGGGAAAGGGCTGCCGGCCAGGCGTGGGAACAAGCATTTCTGCGGTTCCTTGCCTGGCCGGTTTGCTCTCGTCTCGAAGCCTTCAGGACTCACGTGTCACTGCTGCGGGCGTCGGAGTCCGGATTGGACATACCAGCCCTGAGTGGTGAGCCGGGCCGCCGACCTTGCACAGGATTACTCCGCGGGGACGCGCCTCGCCTGCCATTGCCGTTGAGGCGATTCAAGACGTCGCGTTGGTGTCGGATCGCGCGAGCTGTGGGGTAACGCCATGATCGATCCAGCCTACTTCTTAGCAGCTCGTCGACCGTGATAACTCGAATGCCCTTGGCGACAATCTGTCGGACGGCGAGATCAGCCGTTGCTTTGGTCCAATAACCGCAAGCGTCGGTCACGACGGTTACCCTCCTGTTGCGAGCCAGCAACCCAAGGGCCAGCGCCTTGATCGATCCCTCGAGGCTCACACCGAAGAGGAGGAACTCCTTGCCCGGTAGTTGTGTGAAGAATCTGTCCGCCTTCGGATTTGCCAATAAGTCGTCGGTTCGCTTTCGGAAGATGACCTGCTGGTACTCTCCAAACAGATCGATGGGACAGCAAAGGGTATTGTCCACCTCGATCCGTGTGCGTCGGGGGAACATGGTGAAGTCGATCTTTCGCTGGCCCGAGGAGCCGTCCAAACAGCAGGAAGGCAGGGCGTCGCTCCGTACCTCGCTCGTCCGATGCGACTCGATGGATGAAATGACCGGGGCGTAATTCCGTTTTGCCCAGGCGATCATGTGCCGCAGGGCTGGTATCAACTCCAGGAGATTCGTAACGGGATAGGCACCGCCAAGGTTACAGAAATCCCTTTGCGTGTTCAGATCAACGACGACGCATTTGTAAATCCGGCCACTTCCGCGTCCAGCCATGCTCCAAACTCCCCAGGCAGCGGCCCCTGATGTGCCAACCGCATTCCGGTGAGGCGCTCCGGCGGTTCCAGGAGCGATGAGGATGGGCCTCGCTTCCTTCCCATCGAGCACCCCCATTCAATTAGACAGGGAGCTGCAAAGCATCAGCTCCGAAACCGTCTACCCCAGCAAGAGTTTAGCAACAAAGTTGTCCACGGGCGAGCAGTCATGGAGATTTCTGTAAACTATTGTCTGACAATAGATTCCCAACATGGATGGCTTGACCGGGATCTGTGAGTTTTGGTGGATTCACGGAGTGTGAATGATCGGCCCAGAGCTAGTCCGCCTAACGTGAACAGAGGATTTGGCGGCATGGGTAGTGGCTTATCTGCCTGCGTTTTGAAGATATGCCACACGGGTCCGCCAAAACAGACCCATACCACCGGCCAGGCTGGCGGTGTTATCGGGGCTCGCTGTTTGTGAAGAGGACGGTGATGATCCCATGCGGAAGGTGGTAACAGGTGTGGCCGGACAAGGGGGAGCGTTGTCGTCCGGACAGAGGGCGGACGCTATGAAGTAGTGAAGAAGTGCGAGCCAGTGGGTCGATAGTCGGAGTAGTTATCGGACAATCGGAGCCGCTGTTCGTAACTGTTCTGCGCCAACCGCAAAGCCGATGGGAATAGGTGGTACGACCACACCGGCGGTGTTAGTTCCAAGGCGAGCGTGCGCCGGCGGATGGGATTGCGTGTTGTCCGTTGCCTTGAGTGTTGGCTAGAGCTATGACTGTTGCTTTGAGACGAGTGACTCTGTGTTGGCATCCATTGACGGGTTTGATGTTCTGTGTTGCTGCGATCGCAGGATGTGTGGGCCGTGACGGCAGCGGCGTGCTGGTCTGCCCGGACCACACGCAAGCCCTGCTGGCCGCCGCTGAATCGAACCACCTGAGCATGTTCGGGGATCTGTCAGCCGGAACCTCCCCGGTATACGTCACCCGCGCGGCCGTGTCGCTCAAACGCCACTCCTTTACGGAGGTCGGGGCGGACTTTGATCCGGATATTGACGCCACAGGCCGCCGCCTGGTATTCGCCTCCACGCGGCACAGCGTTCAGCCGGATCTGTACATCAAGTCCGTCGACGGCGTGGCGGTGACACAATTGACGGCTGATCCCGCGCCCGACATTCAGCCGGCTTTTAGCCCGGACGGCACGCGGATCGCGTTTGCCAGTCGGCGAGGCGGCAACTGGGATATCTGGATCATTGGCGTAGAGGGCGGTCCACCCGTGCAGGTAACGAGCGGAGCGGCGGATGACGTTCACCCAAGTTGGTCGCCGGACGGCAGCAGATTGGTCTTCTGTAGTCTGTCGGTTGCCGGTGGGCAATGGGAATTGTGGATCGCTCCGGCGGCTGCGGGGGCGTCCAGGCAGTTTATCGGATACGGGTTGTTTCCCGAGTGGTCGCCCGTCGAGGACGTAATCGTCTATCAGCGCGCCCGGGAACGCGGGAGCCGGTGGTTCAGTATTTGGACGTTGAGACTCGCGGATGGTGAGCCGCAATACCCAACGGAGGTCGCCTGCAGCGTGACCGAAGCGATGATCCTGCCTTCCTGGAGCCCGGACGGAAGGCGCATCGCCTACGCAAGCACTTCCACGGTGGTGCCGCTGTTGGATGGAACGTTGCAGTCGAACACTGGTGAGGTGTTCGACATCTGGGTCGTAAGCGAGGACGGACGCGGGAAGACGCGGCTCACTGACGGACACACGTTCAATTACGCTCCGGCATTTTCCCCGGATGGGCGGGTGTTTTTCGCAAGCAACCGATCCGGCCATGAGAACACCTGGTCGTTGATCCCAGCGGTGTACCCGCCTGGATCAAGAGACGACATTCTGACCGGAGTCGAGGTAAAAACGGAAGGGCCGGTGCGGAGGGCCTCGCATAACGACGATTTATAGGATGTTCGGAAATCGGTCGTTTCGACGAAAGGGGCTCTTGTAAACAGACGATGAAGCCATTGTATCGCGTGGTTGGAGTTGGATTCCGACGACGTTCCCCCGCGCAGCTGGAGGTGGCCGGCGGGGTTGGGAGTTGAGACGGGACGGTCAAGGATGACCACGGTGAAGCGTGTTAGTCGGTGGGGATGGCGGGCTTTCGCTCTGCTCGCGGGCACGACGGTGCTCTTCGGGTGTCACGGCGGGAAGTGGGTTGAGCAACCGGCTTCCATCACGAATCCGGCGCTTGGCCCCATGACGGTGGCAGTCGCGCCGGCATTGAACATGAGTGGGTCGGTGAGTTTCGACCCCAGTCGTGTCGCGGACCTGATGGCGAGCGAGCTCAGTTACGCTGACGGGATCTCGGTTGTTCCCGTCAGTCGAGTCCTCGGCGTCCTTGCCGCTGAGGGGCTTCGTGCGGTGGAGTCACCAAGCCACGCACTGGAGCTTGTCGATCTGCTTGGTGTGGACGCGATTCTCGTTTTCGCGGTGACGGAATATGATCCCTACGATCCGCCGAGCATCGGAATCTCCGCTCAACTGTACGGAACGAGGTCTAGGCCGGATAGCAGCCCGCTGGATCCGATTGCGCTCTCGCGGCAAGCCCGGCTCACCGCGTCAGACGCTCCTGTGTCCACACAGCGACTCTTGGCTCAGACTCAGCGGGTTTTCGACGCGTCCCACGGATCCATCGTCGCGGATATCAGGGAGTTTGCAAGACTCCGCGGGGCCGACAGCAGTCCGTACGGTTGGCGTAAGTACGTGGTGAGTCAGCAGCACTATATTCGATACTGCTGTCACGCCACGATCCGGGAGCTACTGAACAGTCAGCACGAATCCGTGCTCGCCGGCGAAAGCCGCGATCGGTAAGGAAACCATGAACGTGATTCGGCAGCTGTCTCTGGTTAAGGGGGAGGAACGCTTCGTGTTCCGCTACCAGGCGGGACACGAACCGGAGGTGATTGATGCCTTCGCGTCGCTCGCCGCGGATCAGGCGAGTCGATTCGATTGGTTTGATGCGGCCGTGCTGAGCTATCAGATGGGCCGCAGGCTAGAGACGGAACTCGATCAGATCGCCACGTAGTTCGGAAGGAACAGGAGCGGTGACCGCCTCCTGAAGTTGCGCCTATGATCAGGTAGCCGTGGGTTGATTCGCCGATCTGTAACGAGCGATGATGACAGAGAATCCATTGATTGACGAGTTTCTGAACTACCTGAAGTTCGAGCGGCACTTCTCGCCCCACACGGCCAAGTGCTACGCCGCTGACCTGGCGCAATTCTGCGCGTTTTTGGTCGGCGACGAGGAGGCGGCGAAAGGTGGCCAGAACTTCGCGTCCATGGCCCGAGCGACGGGCACGGGAGCGGCCGTTTCCGGTCAACCGGTGGAGCCCGGTACGACGGGCACCGCTGTCTTGTCCGGCACGGATATCCGACAGAAACTCCGAGACGTCGAACCCGAACATGTCAAGTCATTCCTGGCGTTTTTGGGGACTCAAAGCTACTCAAAGTCAACCGTAGCGCGCAAGCTCGCCACGCTGCGCAGCTTCTACAAGTTCTGCTTGCGTCGGAGCTACGTGCAGGCTCACCCGCTCGCCTCGATCCGAACGCCGAAGCAGGAGAAACGCCTGCCGAAATATCTCGAACTCGAACAGATCACAAGGCTGCTGTCGACTCCGGACGATAATACGCTTCTTGGAGCGCGTGATCGGGCGATGCTCGAGGTGCTGTTCTCCACCGGTGTTCGCGTAAGTGAGCTGGTTGACCTGAACTTCACGGACGTCGATTTCGAGGGCCAGACCATCCGCGTACGCGGAAAGGGTAAGAAGCAGCGTACGTCTCCGATCGGACCGACGGCCATCACAGCGATCAGGAAGTATATTGAGCTGCGTCGGGGTGACGCCCGTTCGGCCGCGTTCGATCAGAACGCATTGTTTGTCAACAAGCACGGCCAGAGGCTCAGTACGCGAAGCGTCCGCCGCAAGCTGGACAAGTATCTGGTGGAGGCCGGGCTCGATCCGAGTATCAGCCCGCACACACTGCGTCACAGTTTCGCCACGCACATGCTCAACAGCGGGGCCGATCTGCGAAGCGTCCAGGAGCTACTCGGGCACCAGTCACTCTCGACGACTCAGGTGTATACCCACCTGTCGACACCACGATTGAAGGCGGTCTACGACGACGCCCATCCGCGATCGTGACCATCCAGCCGGGGGTAGCCGGCACCGGCCGTAAACTGTCGCAACAACTTCCGCACCGACCGCAGACCAACAAGGTTTGCGGTCGATTCTTAATGCGCCCAGACTGGCCAACTCCACAATCTACGATCCCGTGCACTGTGACATGCCAATTGATGGATGTGGCTGCGGTGGGGCAT
>CAZJTP010000082.1:0-17438 GCA_964548955.1 uncultured Phycisphaeraceae bacterium | reverse complement strand
CCTTCGGTGTCGAACTCCTCGTCCCGGGCCGCCGTGAATAACCTGCGTTCCCTCGGTGCAGCCTTGAGGGCAGGGGGAATGTCATATGTTGCGGAATGAATGAACGCATGAGACGCTTGGAGCTTGGGAGTGTTAAGCGGGTGATGCACCGACGTCCCGCACCTTAGCCGGGTGGCGTAGGTAGTGGAGGGGCGGATTCATCGCGTTCTCTATAAACCTTGCGTAGCTCTTCGACACGTTGCCATTTGCCGCCCGCATCCTTGTAGTGCCAGTAGTACCACCCGTTTACCCCGCCGCTGACAAGCCCCTGCGCCGCCCTACTCGGATTGGGATGAAGTTTATCATTGACCTCGAGTTGGCCGTTACCCACGACACGTCCCCACGTCACTTTATCCTTACACTCGCGAATCGCCGGTTGTCCCCCTCTTGGATCAAGCCTGCATTCAGCAAATCCTTTATGAGCACTCGTTTCCCATACGAGCGCACCTGCTTTGTCTGGCTACCCGTGAGTTCCGTTTGCGCCGCCGACCCGATGACCTGGTCATCGGAATGAACCTGCAGACCCTTCCCCTTCCGAATCCTTGCGGTCCGCGTGTGATGATGATGCTATCGGGTGTCTTATATCACCGTGCACAATCGTGCCACAACCTCCGGATCGAAGCACCGCGTGGGCGGTGGTGGTTGTGGGGGCTTCCGATCGGGAGCTGACCATCGGTTACCGCATTATCGAAAACCTGCTGGATTTTGATACACCGGCTCGATCTACCCGGTCAACCCGAAGGGCAGAGAAATCTGCGGCACAGACCGCCGATGTCACCCTGACAACCGCCGTCCCGGCCTCTTGACGCCGGGGCAAACCGATTATCGATCCCGCCCTTCCCACACTTCCAGCAGAATGGACGCAATCCGCGGATCCCAAAACCGCTTCGGCGTCGGAACACAAGCGATTCTAATGGTTATCGGGGCTGGCGGAACACAGGACATCGGGCACGCGGGTGTTATCGGCGATGTCGAGCCACTCCGGCGGGATTCGTTGACCGGTGGCGGCCCACCCGTCTAAAACCCGCCTTCGACCGTATAGACAAGGTCCGATTGGTAGGGACCACCCCCGGGGGTGAACCCTTGTGGACCTTGACACACGGCCCGGACCCGGCTATTCTTATACTACGGAGGTTATGGGAACGGGCTATGCGGTGCATCGAAGCAGAGCCGTACGCTACCGGGTGGCGGTAGCAAGTACGGTTTCGTTCGGGGGTGCTTCGATGCAGTGTCAACGCCTGATGTGACAGGTGATGGCACAATAGGAGGGGACCAAGTGTGGGGCGTATCCAGCGTCAAGGTTGGTCCTCGTTGGCTCGGAGGGTGTACGAGTCCCGCGTCGGGTTCGCGGGCTTCGGCACCGCCCGTACGTGGAAAGAGTATCTGTATTGATTCCTCTGGTTAGATAGTGGTGAAGTCAGGTTCCCCGGGTGGGCACTGCCCACTCATGGTCAACGGTTGTGCGTGCAAACATTGAGGATGGAATATCATGCGAAGTAGATGGCTGAGTTTTTGGAGCACGATGGCCTGTGCATGCGTCCTGGGGACGTTGGTGGCGGCAGTTGCAGAAGGCCAACATGTGGACTCGAACGTTTTTGTCGTCAATAACGCCGCCGTCGAAACGGCGCCGGCGGACGCGAATGGGATGGATCCACCGGTTCGGCTTGACCCCGGCGTAAATGTGCGCCGCGTCGCGGTTGTTGACGGACCTGACGGCCCTATCCTGGTCGAGCGTGGAACAGTCAGCGGTAGGGCCATAGCCTGTGAGGACGACCCGAGCGCTGTGTACTGCAACACGCTGGGTTCGGAGGTCTTCGGGCCGTCAGACAGCCTGTACAACGCACGGTTCGCAGATGATGTCTCGACGGTCGGTGTGCCTGGCTGCTTGCTTGATCGGTACGTGATCCGGGTCACCGGCGACAAGTTCCAAGATGGTTCGGGCTCAGGCGCCTACACCGTCGAGGTCGGTCTTTTTGATGCATGCCCCGGTGCCGGTGGCGATGCCATACCAGGAACGACGAAGCAAATCCCGATAGACGCGCAATATGCCAGCGATATCTTGGAGATCGAGATTTCGCCGATGTCCATAGTGGAACTGCCCACCAGCTTATATATGGGCATGAAGTTCAGCCGGAAAAAATGCGGCGTAGTCGTCGGCGCCCCGGCGACACTCGGTTTTTCAGCCGATCGATTCGACTTCCCTGGGTTTCCGTGTGCGGCTGGACTCGGCGGGTTCCCCAACGGGCCCCATGCCAGCTTCTACTCCGAGATCTACGTTGAGGGTGAGTGCCCGAGCACCTTCGCGGGCTACAAAAACTCCAACCACGCCGGTGACCAGTACTCTGCAGGCGTGGGTGCGCGTTTTGCCGACGACATCACCTTGGGCGTCTCCGAGTGCACTATGGTGGCCTGGGAGTTCGCTCACAGGGGTAACGGGGTAGTCGGCCTTGATCTCCGCACACATCTTGATAACAGTGACCCCGTCAACGGTGGCCTGATTCCAGGCACCCGATGGGCCTGCTTCTCGTCGGGCGATGACGTTCAGATCTGCCGGTTCGACTTTGCTGAACCGGTCCCACTTTTCCAGAGCAACATTGTTGCCGTCTACAGGGCCAGCAGTGATGTTGTCGGTCCGCTCCTTACCTGCATGCATGCAGACCCCGGCTACACGGCAAACCTGTTTCAGGTCTACACGGATGGGCAATGGACTCCCACGGAGACCTCCACCACATGTTGGGCCGCGTTCGAGCTCACAATCTTCTGCGAGGGAACACCGCCGCTCGGGGCCTGCTGCGACATGTACCTGAAGGATGAGGAGAACGAAGCGATCTGTCGGGACTCCGTGGCCGAGATGAACTGTGCGACTCCTGAGCTATGGGTGGAGGATGGTCGATGCGGAGCCTTTTGCGAGGGTGGTGAAGCCGATGGGGTACCCTGCACGGGGCAAAGTGATTGCAGCGATGCCGACTGTATAGAGTTCGAATCCGAATGTGTTGACTTAGTCTGCGTCGGGGGTCCTCGCGATGGTCAGTCCTGCGCTACCACGCAAGAGTGCACCACACTCTGCGTCGGGGGTCCTCGCGATGGTGAGCCTTGCAACAACATGATTGATTGTATCGACAGTATTTGTGTTGGCTCGTTTTGCGAGGGAGGCGAGAACGACGGGCAAGTTTGCACCCGGCAGGCCGATTGCCCCGGCGGTGATTGCATAGGCCCGTTCCCCCATCCGTGCGGGACAGCGGCGTGTTGTGAGCCGGACGGATCGTGTGAGAACCTTACTGAGAATCAGTGCTCCGAGGTGCCCCCGGTCGAGGACCCGCGCATGTACCAGCAAGGGCAGTTCTGCAATGAGGGGGGGCAGCGGTGCCCGATCCCGGCTTGTCTCGGCCGGGTTGGCGAATGCACGTTGCCGCGAGAGGCGTTCTGTGTGGGGCCGCCCCTTGATGGCATGGACTGCATCCCCACTGAGTGGCCCGACCCCTGTGACAGTTTCGGCTGCGTGGGCGGATCGAACAACGGGCAATCCTGCACTCCGGATAACGTTGAATGCCCTGATGGCATATGCACCGTCGACAACGTCTGCGAAGGGGGATTGAACCACGGCCTTTCCTGCATTCGCGACAGCACGGAATGCCCCGCTCCCGGCAACTGTGAGTGGATCACCGAAGCCCAGTGCATCGGCGGGAAGGGGTGCGAAGATCCGTACTGCTGCACCGATGTGTGCAGCATGCCGACCATGGTCTTCTGTTGTACCGTCTGGTGGGATGAGCTATGCGCGGCGGAGGCCTTCGTGGTTTGCGAGAGCTCGCCGGCTAACGACGAGTGCTACGATCCCGATCCCCGAGTCGGTGCGCGTCTGATTACCATACCCAGCGTCGTTGAGAGTGACGGTATCCACGCTACATCCAGCAGCACCGACCCCGGCTTCTGTTGTGATATTCAGGATCCTGGTGCAAGAGGCATTGGGACGGTCTGGTACAAGTTTGTGGCTACGGACACCTCAGCCCGGCTCGACACCTGTTGCAGTGTCCCACGCGCGGGCGGACCGGCCGACGACTCGCTCATTCAGGTCTTCGCCGTGGTTGATCCCGATCGAGGGATCTGCGGCGACGGTCTGACGTTGTGCAGCGTCTCGGCCCAGGATTGCTTGGACGGATCGACGTGCGAACTCGATGAGCAGACTGCGTGCGCGAATCTGATGCCCATCGCCTGCAGCGACGACGATGATCCGTGCAGTTGCCATGGCTACCCTAACCCCGAGCTTTCGAAGATCTGCGTAACGGACCTGGTGCCTGGAGACATGTACTACGTCATGGTGGGCGGGAAGGATGAGGTTGAGGACGGGGCACAGTTGCATCGCGGCGTGTATCAACTGCGTATCGTGTCTCCCTGTTTCCCGCCTGATGATCCCCTGCCAAACGACCTCTGCATGAATGCTAAAATGCTCACCGGTGAGCACGTCGTGGAATCGTTCGATCTTTCGGGTGGTGATGAGTATGCCGAGGCGACGTTCGACTGCCCGGGTCCTCCCAACTACACGATCATAACCTTGATGAACGACATCTGGTATGACTGGGTCGCTCCCTGCAACGGTAACGTGGTTGTCCAGACGTGTGACGATGTGGAAACGGATCCCGATACGGGGTTGTGCCTATATGACGGTTGCGATTGCCCCGTCGTGATCGGTACCGAGATAAAATGCAGCGATTTTATGCCCGATCCCTGCTTCCTCGCATCCAGCATAGGGCATTATCCAACCCCCCCCATCAACGTAGTTGAGGGCAACTGCTACAAGATCCGTCTTGGCGGGCACCTTGGTGGGACGCCGGCCGGTCCGCTGAGGGTCGACGTCGAATGTGTCCGCTGCCCGGTCCCGGTCGGCTTGGTCACGTTCGATCCGCCGGACGGCGTCGTCGACGCACGGCAGCCCAGTCCGCCGGGCGACGCAGCCAACCGGCAAGGAATCGACACGTTCGAGATTAACGCTCCGTCCGGTGCCGCGGAGTCCTGCTGGACGCTCTGCGAGACGGCTGCGGACGGCTCGGCAAACGACTTCGACAGCATCGTCGACAACGGCGACGACACGTACACGATCACACTGACTCGGACGATCACAACGGGTGCCGTGACAACGATCACGTATACGGATGACAACGATGCCGTCCACCGCGGCGTCTTCATCTCGCATCCGGCCAGCGTGAACGGCGACAGCCAGGCGGCCCCGTCCGATATCCTGGAGATCATCGACTACATCAACGGTGTGCATGTTTCGCCGTTTGGCATCTACAGCGAGGACATCGACCAGAGTGGTGCCTTAGGCCCGCCCGACATCCTTAGAGTGATCGACCTGCTCAACGGCGCCGGTGTCTACGATCCGTGGCTCAACACGCCGTTGCCGGAGTGCGGAGTCTGCTGTCCGTAGCTTAAGCCCGGTACGCAGATCACCGGCTGGGCTAACGGCCTTGTGAAAACCTACCCACCCCTGACCTTCGCCGCGGGCGGATGCAGGGGTGGGTTTTTTCTGCGCTCGGAACACCGTCACTCATAAACCGGGGCGGTCAGATCGCCGGTGTCCAGGTGAATCTCACACGCGACAGGTGCACACGACGAACCTGATTGCTGACGCCGCACCGGCCTGTTAGGATCGAGAGCGTGGATCGCTTCCCTCAGGAATAGACTTGGGACGAACGCAGGATGGGCGAGCAAGGCCGCTTAAAAGCGCAGCGCATCAAAAAACGCGATACCCTCATCAATATGGGCATCGACCCTTATGGGCAGCGGTTTCCCAACGTGACGGCCACCATGGCCGTGCGCGAGGCGGTCGAACCCCTGGGGCTTGAGGCCGGGCAGCGCAGTGAACACCGAACTCGGGTCGCCGGCCGAATCGCGCTTCTGCGCATCATGGGTAAGCTTGCGTTTATGACCGTTCGCGACGGAACTGGAACGATCCAGTTCGGTTTCAGCAAAGCCGCCCTCGGCGATCAATGGTCCATTGTAAAGCAACTTGATCTGGGCGATATCATCGGTGCCGACGGCGTGATCGGCCGGACCAAGACCGGGGAGCTGACCCTCTGGGCGGACAGTGTCACAGTCTTGGCAAAGTCGCTGCAACCGCCGCCGGAGAAGTGGCACGGCCTGACGGACGTCGATCTGCGTTACCGGCAACGCTACGTCGACCTGTTCACCAACCCGGAAGTACGCGATGTGTTGCGGCAGCGCACCGCAATCATCCAGGCCATCCGAACGTGCCTCGTTACGGAGGGATACTGCGAGGTTGAAACGCCCGTTTTACAGCCGATCTACGGCGGGGCTGCGGCGAGACCATTTACCACCCACCACAACACGCTGGATATCGATCTCTACCTGCGGATCAGCCCGGAGCTTTATCTGAAGCGATTGCTGGTCGGCGGGATGGAACGGGTTTTCGAGATCAGCCGGAACTTCCGCAACGAGGGGATCAGCACGAAACACAATCCCGAGTTCACGATGGTCGAGCTCTATGAGGCCTACGCCGATTACGAGGTGATGATGGAGCGGGTCGAACAGATGGTCTCGGCTGCGTTCAACGTCTCCGCCGGGGCGGCCGTGCCGCGGCGTCTGGCAGCCATCGAGCGGGAGGTCGCTCGCCAGGAGAAGGAGAAGGGGTACGACGCGGCGACCACGCACGCGCGTGAACAACGGATTGAGGCGTACCGCATGGCTGCTGACGGGATTGCCAGCAGACGTCTGACGGCGGTTTTCGGCGAAAACGTGCTGGACTTCACGCCGCCGTGGCCACGGCGCAAATACGCCGACCTGCTTGACGAATACGCGGGCGTCACGATGGCGGATATCGAGGGTGTTCGGGGCAGGGCGCACGAGCTTGGGATCGAGCACGCGGGCAAGAACCACGCCGTGCTCGTCAACGAGGTCTTCGAAGCTGCGGTCGAGCATCATCTGGTTCAGCCGGTGTTCGTGCATGACTACCCGGCTGCGATCTGCCCGCTGACCCGCCGGCATCCCGAAGATCCCTCGATCGCACTGCGGTTCGAGGCGTTTGTGGCGGGTATGGAACTGGGTAACGCCTACACTGAACTCAACGACCCCGAGGTTCAGGAAGCGAACCTGAAGCGCAAGGTCACCGGTGAGGGTGACGAGACCATGGCGGTCATGGACGAGGATTTCGTTACCGCGTTGGAGTATGGGATGCCGCCCGCCGGCGGATTGGGCCTCGGCGTCGACCGGCTGGTCATGCTGCTTACCGACAGCCCGAGCATCCGCGACGTGATTCTCTTCCCGCTTCAACGGCCCAAGGCTGTCGGCGCGATCGAGCCGGACACCACGGCCGAGGAATGATTGACTGATGTACAAGTGGTTTCTCGCGTTTCGGTACCTGTATACCAAGCTGATCGCGCTGTTCGGCGTGGCGAGCGTCATGCTCTGTGTAGCCATGGTGCTGGTGGTCCTGAGCGTGATGGGTGGTTTTCTCGACACGGTCAAGGCGCGGTCGCGCGGGCTGCACAGCGAAATTGTCGTAGAGGGCGGGACGCTGCAGGGCTTCCCGTATTACGAGGAGTTCGGCAAGTACCTCATACGTGAGCACGCCGACACCGTTGAAGTCACCACACCGGTGATCTACACCTACGGCATCTTCCGTGTCCCCGCGACCACATGGACGAAGCCGGCGCGCGTCCTCGGGATTCGCCTGAACGACTACGTGAAGGTCAATGATTATCGTAAGGGGCTGCATTATGAGCGGTACTATCCCGACACGACGCGTTTGGGGCTCCAGTCAATGCCCGTCGCCGGCGTTAGCGAAGGCGGCGTGCTGCGGCTCCCTGCCGAGCTTGAGGCCGCCAACGAAAGGTGGCGAAAGAGCGAAACCGATCCGGAGGCGATCGCCGCGTTCGACGCCGATCCGTTCCAGCACACGCCCTTCCCCTACGTGACACCGGCGGTTTTGGGTGAACGTGTGTATGCGGCGGATTTGGGCGGAGCGCGTTTTGAAGGTCCCGAGCACCACGGCGCGATCGTCGGATGCGATCTGCTCAACGAGCGGCGGGAGGACGGGAACTTCAACCGTCACCTCGCCCGCGGAGCCGACGTCGCATTGACACTCATGCCACTGAGCCGCACCGGAACCTCTACAGGCGAACCGCCGATCCGCGTACCTTTGCGATACGTCGATGATTCGCGCACGGGTATTTTTGAGATCGACAGCCTGTGCGTATACGTCGACTTCGACATGCTACAGCACAAGCTGGCGATGGACCCACAGCCGTTGGTCGACGGAGGCTTCACGAAACCGCGCGCCAACCAGCTTCTTGTCGGACTCAAGGACGGCGTCGAGTTGAACGCCTCGCGAGACCTGATCGACCAAGCTTGGCTGACCTTCTGCGCATCGCTTTCGCCGGAGCTTTCCGCCGTCGATGCCAGAGCAATGAGTCTCGCGGCCGTGTATACGTGGGAGGACTTGCAAAGGCCGTTCATCGCCGCCGTGGAGAAGGAGAAGGTTCTGGTGACGTTCCTTTTTACGTTGATTAGCATGGTTGCGATCGTGTTGGTCGGATGTATTTTCTACATGATCGTGGAGAAGAAGACGCGGGATATCGGCATCCTCAAGTCCGTCGGAGCTTCGGGTTGCGGCGTAGCCACCATGTTCATCATCTATGCAGGGGCGGTCGGGCTGGTCGGATCGATCCTCGGTACGTTTCTCGGGTCCGTGGTCGTCTGGCACATCAACGATATTCAGGATTTTCTGGCCGTATTGAATCCACAGCTTCGAGTGTGGAGTCCGGATGTCTATTCATTCGACAAGATTCCCAACGTTGTCAAACAAGCTGATGCCATATGGGTGGCATTGTTAGCGGTTCTGTCGTCTATCATCGGCTCACTGATTCCGGCGCGGATTGCCGGTAAAGTCTGGCCGGTCAGTGCCCTCCGTTATGAATAAACCCATGCTGCGCGCGAGAGACGTTCATAAGTCCTATAAGATGGGACGAAGCCCGCTTCGGGTGCTCAAAGGAGTGTCGCTGGAGGTGGCCAAGGGTGAGTTCCTTGTCGTGACCGGTGCCAGTGGGTCGGGCAAGAGCACGCTTCTGCACGTCCTCGGTGCGCTGGACGTTCCAGATCGTGGGATTGTGGAGTTTAACGGCCGGAGCCTGTTTGAACTGGGCGACAGCGCCCGGAGGGCTTACCGTAACCACGATGTCGGCTTTGTTTTTCAGTTTTATCATCTTCTCCCGGAATGCAACGTGCTAGAAAATACGTTGATACCGTTGTTGGTTGCGCACTCTTTTTGGGGTTGGCGACGGATCCGGCGTAAGGTTCGACGTGAGGCGGAGCAACTACTGGAGCGGATCGGGCTTGCAGAGCGACTGAAACACCGTCCGGCGGAGCTTTCCGGAGGCGAGAGGCAGCGCGTTGCGATCGCACGCGCGTTGATCAACCGGCCGACCCTCTTGCTTGCGGACGAGCCCACTGGTAATCTAGATGAGCGAATCAGCAAAGAGATTCTGAAATTGCTGTCCGAGTTGAATGAGGCGGGCCAGACGATTGTAATGGTCACGCACGACGCCAAGGTGGCCTCCCATGCAAATCGTTACGTCCGGCTCAGCGATGGGATGATCCGGGAAGCAGAGGCCCCGGGCGATCAGCAAACGCCTGCCCGATCGGCGGCGAGGGAGGTAATTTCATGAGCACGGCCACAATTGAGGTTCAATCAATGGCGAAAACTAAACCAGAGAATCCCTATGCACCCAGACCTGATCTGACGGTTTGGATGGATGGCGAGTTGGTCCCCGTCAAAGAGGCTAGAGTTAGCGTCTTTGATCACGGATTGCTGTACGGTGATGGTTGCTTCGAGGGGATCCGCATATACAACGGCAAGATCTTCAAAGAGGCCGAACACGTCAAGCGTCTTTTCGAGTCGGCAAAGGCCATCCGCCTCCAGATCCCGATGACCCCGGAGCAGGTCAGCGAAGCGATGCGCGAAGCCATGCAGGCCAACGGGATTACCGGTGATGGGTACATCCGTCTGGTTGTTACGCGCGGCGTCGGCTCACTCGGACTTTCCGTCGCCCATACCGCCTGCCCCACCGTGTTTGTGATCGCCGACAAGATCGCGCTGTACCCGCTGGAGGTATATCAGCGTGGTTTGCATTGCATCATTTCCAGCCTGGCCAGAAATCATCCGAACACGACCAGCCCACGGGTTAAGTCGCTTAACTACCTGAACAACATCATGGCCAAATCGGAGGCGAAAGAGTCTGGCTGCGACGAAGCCATCATGCTCACTACCGACGGCTACGTGTCTGAGTGCACCGGTGATAACATATTCGTCGTTCGCAACGGCGAAATCGCCACTCCGCCGCCGGAGATGGGGATTCTTGAGGGAATCACCCGTGGCGTGGCGATGGAACTTGCCCGTAAGCGAGGGATCCCCATCTACGAGAAGGTGTTGATCCGTCACGACCTGCACATTGCGGATGAATGCTTCGCAACCGGAACAGCTGCGGAAATCATCCCCATTACAAGAATCGACGGGCGCCCCGTCGGCGACGGCAAGCCCGGACCGATTACGAAACAGCTTTTGCAGGACTTCATCGGATATCGGGCCAAAGCGTAGGAGTCAACAGCTGCACTTCGTAGCGGCGCCCGCATGCGAACGGTCACACCGAATACGTTTGTGCATGTCATTGCTCGGTGCCGCGATTCGGTCAATACCGTGTGCGCGCATTTTATCTGAACGCCGGTTCCGGCCGGAGACGAGGAACCACGCACGGTCCAACCTTCTTCCCAGACCGCTCGCCCCGCCTCGCAGAGTCCGAACATTGAATACCGGCCTGATAACCGGGGATCGCTTCCTGGGCAGCCGATACACCCAACGACGCGCTGAAGGTGGTATCGGCATGAGCGGATGGCATATTCTGGCCGGCTGTGTGGCTTGTGGCTCGGGGGCTCTTGTGTTCTTGAAGCTGGTCGCCGATGAGATCGAGCTTGCGACCGCGGCGTTGCACTTGTATGAGAAACAAGCGCGAAAGGCATACGAAAGGCGGTGTAAGCAGGCACTGGAAATGGGAACCGCCGCCCCGGCGGCTGCGTAGGATCCGCCCGTTGACCACCGTGGCCGCCGACCAGGAGTCTGCGGCAGTTGACGCACCTTTTTCGTGAATTAGGATAATCCTCGCGTCGGTGGTTGCTGCGGGGGTCGTTCGGACCCAACCTGCGGATACGAAGGTGCGCCCGGTAGCTTGGCCCGGCCTATTGGAAACATCAGATGGCTGTCTCACCTGGACGGTTCTCACAACTTCGCTGGCTTCAGAATGCAGCCTGTGTGGCGGCGATAATCGGTTCGGTTGTTCTGATCGGTGTGGGCATCGTCGGCTACGTATCGGCCGGGAGTATATCGAGCGCATGGATGATTGCGGCGGGCGGATTTATCCTGTTCGTCGCAGTGGTGGTAATGACACTGACCCCGCTCGTGCTCAAGATGGAGTCGACGATCGCGCGCCAGCTCGGCGAGCTGCGCGATCTCAACCAGGTGCTGGCCCGGCAGGTAGCGTTGCTGGAGACAATCGGCGAAAACACGCGCATCTCCGAGGCCGCCAAGGCGCTTGCCCACCGCGATCAGGAGCTTGATGCCCTCCGCTCCGCCATCCGCAACGACATCCGAAACGAGCAATGGGAGCTGGCGCTTAATCTTGTGGATGAGATAGACAGACGTTTCGGATACAAGGAGGAGGCCGACCGTCTCCGCGAGGAGGTGGACGACGCACGGAACAACGCGATCCAGGTCAAATTGCAGGAGGCGATTGAAATGATCGAGAGTCATTTTCAATCGCATGAGTGGGATCGTGCACAAAGCGAGATCGACCGTCTCTTACATGCCCTACCGGACCACACCCGCGTGCTTGCCTTGCAGGATAGGATGGTCATACTCAAGGCGCAGCACAAACAGGACCTCAAGCTTGCGTGGGACGAGGCCGTTCGCCGTAGTGACACCGACCTGGCGATTGACATCCTCAAGGAGCTCGATCAGTACCTTTCCCCAGCCGAAACGAAAGCGATCCGCTCGTCGGCCCGTGACGTGTTCAAGGAGAAGCTCCTGCAACTGGGTGTGCAATTCCGCTTTGCGGTGACGGAAAAGCGATGGAATGATGCTCTGACGACCGGGCTTGAGCTCATCCGAGAGTTCCCCAACGCACGGATGGCCAACGAGGTCCGCGAGGCGCTGGACACGTTACGAGAGCGAGCCCGGGCGATAGCCGATGCCGGCGCCGAGATTACTGGTGCCGTGTTTCGTAAATAGTGCAACGATGATTGTGACCCGATCCGCGGGCAGAGTGTCTCTCCGTACCACCCCACGACGAACATCCTCATCGTGCATCGCAACCGCTTCGCGGTGAACGCGAACAAGTTGATCTGCCACTTCGAGTTGACCGGCATTTGCGTTAATACCCCGTGGCGCCGGTCAACAGCAGGAAACTCGGGAGCAGAACCAGCAAAACCGGGTACATCAAATACTGAAACAGGCCCGCGTAGATCGCAAGCAGGAAGATGAGGAAACCGTAGGGCCTGATCCGTGCATACAACCGGCCGAGGCTCATTGGGAAAAGGTGTTCGAGGACCCACGATCCGTCCAGGGGCGGGATCGGGATGAGGTTGAACATCGCCAGGAGCGTGTTGATGATGAAGCTCAGTTTCAGGACCGTGCAGAAAAGACCGAACACCGGAGCGAGTGAGAATCCTGAAGCGCTGACGGGTGTCGCAAAGTCCAGCACCGAAAGGTTCATCACAGTAGCCTGAGGGACCGCCAGACGAAGCAAGCAGCCCACCGCGATCAGCAGCATCAGCGACACGGCTGCAAGCAGCAGGTTCGATCCGGGGCCGGCAATCGAAATGAGAATATGGGCGCGTCGTCGTCGCGGCAGCGACTCCACGCGAACCGGGACCGGGCGGGCATAACCGAACACCGGCCCGTTCATGAGGACGAGGATCAACGGCAACACTATCGTGCCGAACGGGTCGATGTGCGCAAGCGGATTCAGCGTGACGCGGCCCATCGACTTCGCGAGCCCGTCGCCCAACCACCAAGCGGTGATCGCGTGGCCGGCCTCGTGCACCGTGAGTGAGAGCAGAACTACGAGAATGCCGCAGGTGATGACGCCCCAGTTCCGTCCGCCGTCGGCGCCCGATGGGAATAGCCTCTCGTTGGTAAAGGTTGCGGCATGCTGTCCCAATCCCCACGTCGACAATGCGGATACGATCAGCCCCGCGATCAGCAGCACAAGCGCGGTCGTGCACAATGCCCGCGAATGACGCCACGCCGCGGCCTGACGGACCTTCCGACGGTGCAAAATCAAAAGTGTCACCGTTGCCGCCGCCGGCAGCAGGCCCAGCACCGGCACGAAGACCAGCGCCGACGAGATAAGCGCCCAAACCGCCAGCGGCGACACCTTGGGCCACAGCAACGGCCTTGCGCGCTGTGCAGGTTCTTCGACCTTTGCCGGTGTGGCCTGAGCAGTTCGCAATATGGCCAGATGGTTCAGGAAGGGGGCGGCAGCCTCGCGCGAGACGAGAAACCGCAGCGCGAGTTCAAACGTCTCTATGCGGATGATGAAGCCGTCGCCGTGCTGTGCCACATAGATGTCATTCCCCCACGAACTTGCGGGAAGATTGACGACGTCATCATCGCAGCGCAGGGCAATACGCTGCGCCGCCAGCTCGATTTGCCAGCGGCGCCGGTCAACGTCAAGCCACTCTAGCGACCGGCCTTGCATCTCGCCGCTCCCGGTCGATGTGACCGAGCCTGGAGGATTCGGTTCCTGGTTTGGGCTCATCCGCACGATTCCTGGCCGGCTAGCGCTCCATTACTCGTCAATTGAGGATTAAGCGGCATGGGCAACGGCTCTTTTACATGCGTCTTAAGGGTGTGCGGGTCCGCCAAAGCGGACCCATGCCACACGACCCAATCGCATCCATCAATTGGTGTTTCATAGGACACTAGTTCGTGTTCGAGGCGTGGATGTTGTGCCGGGTTCGTCCGGCGAAACATCGTACACCCGGTCGCGTCGCCGCGTCCTTACGTCGGCCTGTCAAATTCATCTACCCGGAAACTGTTGCCGAGGTAAGTCTTGCGGACCAACGGGTCGCGGACGACGTCGCGTGGTGCACCCTCGGTAAGTTTCTTGCCGTCGTGAATGATATAACTTCGGTCGGTCACGCGGAGCGTCTCCCGCACGTTATGATCAGTCAGCAGGATGGCGATCCCACGATCACGTTTGAGGTGAAGGATTTCCCGTTGCAGGTCCTCCACGGCCTTGGGGTCAACACCGCTGAACGGCTCGTCGAGCATGATGAGTTTGGGTTCGGTCACCAGCGCCCGGGCGATCTCCAGCTTACGTCGCTCGCCGCCGGAGAGCGTGCGCGCGAGCTGCTTTTTCTGGTCAACCAAGCCGAACTGTTCAACGAGTTGACTCGCCTTGTCGAAGCGCTCTTTGCGAGAAAATCCCCGCATCGTCTCGAGGATCGCCAGAAGGTTGTCCTCGACCGACAGCCGCTGGAAGACGCTCGGCTCCTGCGAGAGATATCCCATCCCCAGTTGAGTGCGCTTGTACATGGCCAGGGAGGTCACATCGCGTCCGTCGAAGGTGACCGAGCCCTCATCGGCGTCGATCATACCGACTGTCATCCGGAAGGTGGTGGTCTTGCCGGCTCCGTTTCGACCCAAAAGACCGACGATCTCTCCCGGTTGGACATGGAAGCTCAGATGGTTGACGACGGCCCGTCCATCGTAACGCTTGACCAGGCTGTGGACCTCCAGCAGAGATTCGTGTTGCTGTTCCATCACCATGATATCCGCCGCATCCAGCTTGGATGATGATTCCGCCGGCTAACTACCAGATTCACGAGCGTTCCGGAAGCCGCGTTGATACGCCGTGGAAGAATCACAGCGAAGACCGGCTTCGCCGGTATGTTGTCCGCACATCACGGCGTTCACATCAGACACTCTACCGGATCCAACGCATCCGCCCGACGTCGGGGACAATCCCCCATTGATTCAATCCCGGGATCGGCAACCACTCGAGCCGATGCCCGCTGGGCCAGTACACAAAGAACGCCTTGCCGATGAGCTGATCCCTTGGGACCGTGCCGACCTGAAAGGTCTCACCACGGACTTCAAGATGGTTGCCGACTTCGTCCCACAGGCGCGAATCCTTGCTGGCGGCTGTGTTGTCGCCCAGCATGAAATACTCGTGCTTGCGCAGCAGGATCGGGCTATCGATGCTACCCCATCCCGAGCGGGGCGCCCACTGGTACTTCAAGGCGCGTATCCTTGGATTACGATGATCGGACTCGTGGTAATAGTAGGCGTCACGCTCGACAACAAGGTGCGTAAGCTCAAATGCCCCAGCCTCACCGTAGATACGCGGCGGTGACGACGCATTGGACCGAAGATGCCGAAGCGACTTGAGGTCAGGTACGTAGTACGCCGGTGAGTCGGGATCGTCGGACGATGCAAAGACCTCCTTCTCACTGACCTTGACCACAAGTCGGTAGTCCACGTTCTGAAAGCTGATCTGAATGGCTTTGCCCGGTACAAACGGTGAAAGATGCTTGGCTCCCATCACCGGAGCCGACGCCGCAGGGGTGTCAGTCGACTCGGCAAGAGTCACCATCCCGTCCATTCGGATCGTCGCCCAGAACGCTTTTTTCAGTTTCTCAAGCCTGATCCGCACGGCCCCTTCGCTGCCGTGCGGCGTCAGGACGAAGCCGATGCGAAGGTCCGAAACGGCCGGAGGCGGGCGGGCGTGAACGTTATACGCACACGTCGCCTGGATCGGCTTGCCACGCAACTCGATGTAATCGGATGCAACGCCGCGATTCTCAAAACGCACGATGCGGTTGGAGGAATCCCAACCGGAATCCGCACGATGGGCGGGTACCCAGCGTGGCTGGTTCGCATCGAGCGTTTGCGGGGGATAGTCGTTGTCGTAGACGCGAAACCAGAGGGACTCCTGCGCCTCGGGTGTTTTCCGCGCGATGGTCATTTTCTCGTCGAGCTCGTTGAGCACCTCTGACGGTACGTGGCGAAGCTGCCCACCTTGACGGATCTTGACACGGTACTCGTATTTCTCGTGGCGGATTCTCTCGAGCTCAGCCGCGGTCTCATCTGAGAGCTTCGCCGTGGGCACCGTGTAGACGTCGCCATCGACGATCATCAGCACCTCGTTCGGCATCCCAACGAGGCGTTTGATGAAGTTGGTCGTGCCATCAGCCGGATCCTTGAACACGGTCACGTCCCACCGGGCGGGAGCGAGCCGGCGACCGCCGATGTCGAAAGGCCACTTCAGTACGAGGATTCGATCGCCCTTCTCGCGGTTTCGTCGCTCATCGCTGATCTTGAGATTCGTGTTTGGATGATTGCAGTTCGGGCAGACGGCCTTCGAGGTGGCCAGAACCTGGCGGACCTTGCGCATATCAGCCAGGTCTCTCACGCCGTAGGCGAACTCGACGCCGCAGTCTTCGCAGACGATCGTACCGTGCGCGCCGTACAGCGTCGGCGCCATCGATCCGGTCGGGATCACGAAGGCTTCGACGATAAACGCGCGAAAGACAAACGCTAGGATCAAGGCGACGATGATCGATTCAAGCGTGTCCTTGATTCCTTCATGCTCGGGTGTTTCGACGGCCTGGGTTGTCGCGGTTGCAGACATATGGTTCTCTATCAGCGCACACCGCGTCGCATGGGCGCGCGGTAACGATTCTCAAGCTCGCTGGGGCACCGGTTTTCGACCGGTGTAAATGAGGATTCTTACGCAGAATCGGGTTGTTGGCAACAATACTGCCGCGTGATTACGAAAAGCTACGATGAATCCTTGCCTTCATTCGTGGCCGTTGGCCCCGTGGGGCTCCCGCATTCGGGACATACGCCCGACTCGTTGCCGGTGAGAATGTAGCCGCACGTTGTGCACATCGGCAACAGCCGGGCGTGGCGGTACTTCTCGCGCATGTACAACAGAATAATCCCCGGACCGAACGCCCACAGCAGAACCACGCCGGTAAGAACAAGTGTCGTGTACGTGCCTCGCATACAGTAGCATTCCCGTTGGCGCGTCGCCCAGATGTGTACGGGTATGGCGATGAAGATCTCGACCAAGCTGCCGGCCACGAGGCCTCGGATCATTCTGCCCAACTTAGTGTAACGGTCGCTTTGTCGCCAGTAGATGAAGAAGACCCATGTCCAAGCACTCCACAGGATCAGCATGGCCGTCCAGATTCCTATCGCGCCGCCGTGGTCCAGCGCCGGTTCCCACCAATTCGGCACCTCCAAAAGAAGAGCGATCAAACCGATGGTCAGCAGCATCGCCATAGCGGCCGCGGTGACGACGGTGGACTTGAGTGGCCGACCCGTCTCG